>CAMAWR010000015.1 GCA_945862045.1 Bifidobacterium breve | reverse complement strand
ATGGGGTAGCGGTGCAACCAACCGAGCGACGAGTGAGTGCCATCGCGTCGGTGACGTCGATTGAGTCGAGTGAAGCATTTGGGGTGATTGACGGTGTCACGGTTGGCTCAGCCACCCTCGCGCTGGACGACGGGCGCGTCGTCATGATCCCCCGTGAAACCCCCGGCGAAATCGATTGTGCCGATCGCACTACGCCGGCTGCGTGTGTGCTGTTGGCCGACATGCTCGGCGATGGGGTCGTGTGGTACGCACTCGTGAACTCCGATGGGCCGGCATCACGAACACTTGTCGTTCCGACGTTGATCGACATGGTGGATGGTGGCGACACGGGTGTGCTGGCCAACGATTGGTTCGTGCCGCTTGCCGACGGGGTGGTGCGCACCTGTGCTGGCGCACCGCGTTCATCGACATTGCGATCATTCATTGATTCGTATGCCGGAAGCGGTATCCGTACCGTGCTCGATCTTGATCGGGACGAAGTCGTTGAAGTTATCTGCGTGGGCTGAGCCTGATAGCGACTATGGCTAGGTTTATAACGCCCCACATTGGGCCACTGAAATTCTAAAATAATTAATCAATTTTGCAAATTCTGCAGGTAAGGAAGTGCGAGTCAGATGGCAAATTTCATCCTCGAAGTTTGTGGAGATTCGTGAATTGTCCATTTCCGCAGCACCAGAGTACGCAATCTCTACTCGATGACCAGTGACCTGTTTGGCGAGTGTGAGCAGTTGTGCGACCGACGTGTCGTACGGCGCGCACACATTTCGAAGAATCGATTCTGATCCCTTACTGCATTGGACATAGTGAACAATCATGGCACCTGCCGTGGCTGCAGCTATGTAATTTCGAGTGGTAGCGAGGTTGGTAAAAATACTTATTGGCTTGCGGGCCGCGATGGAGAATGCGAGGTGTGTGATGAGGCCCAGACGTTTTTGTAGGTCTTGATGCTCACCGTAAACAGAGCTAATTCGCCCAATGACAGATCCAATTCCGAGTCGTTCTGAAAATTCAGTTGTCAGTCTCTCAAGTTGAAACTTCGATTTTCCATAATCATCTGTTGGTTGGGGCACGGATAATTCAGTTGCAATTGTCTGACCGGTTGACCCATATACCCCACCAGCGCTGGATGAAAAAAAGATCGTGATCCGCTGAGCCTGATTGGTTTGCACTACCTGCTCAATTTGGTGGAGGACAGTTCGATACAGGCTGCGCTCTTGTTCGTTCGCGGCTACACCACTTCGGGGACTTCCTGCCCCGGCGCACCAGTAGAGCTCCCACCCTTCACACCGAGATTGAGCGAGCCACTCATGAACAGCTCGCCCAATCTCTTCCTGTGCAGTGGGCTCGCTCGCCCACGTAATTTTCGGTCTGTAAATTATCCGACCAAAACCTGTTTTCTCAAGAGTGTCGACAACAGCTCGACCGATGAGTCCCCTTGAGCCAAAGACAAGGCAGGCCTTCAAGAGCGCTGGTGAGGTGTGTCTTGGAAGAGGGCACTGTGGATTGGGTTCGAAATAGGGACATAGAGCGGACGACCGATCGCTGATCGAACGATGATGCCAACGTATTCTGAAAGTATTGCCAAACCTAGAAGAAGCAACCCTGTTAAAACCAAGAGCAGTGCCAGAGTTGACGCAAATCCAGTTGGGAATCCGAGGACCAGTCGCCGATAAATCAGTGCACCGGACAGAATAAAGCCTGAGGTAGCCGCAATGCCACCCAACGCCGCGAAGATTCGCATGGGCCGCGTACCCATCGTCAAGAACATACGCATGAAGTGGGCAAATAAGCGCTTGAAACCGTAAGCAGAGGATGATCGGGTCTCGCGATACTTCACCTGAACACTTGAGCTGCGTGGGCTCACCCAAGTCAGGGCGACGTCGAGGTACGTCTCGTTCGTACAGTACGCACCAACAGCGCGCCCTGTCTCGCCCTGAATTAATCGGAAACTGCTGAATCGCGCCCAATTACGAGTGCCCAGGAGTACCGAAAAGAGTGACCGCGTCGCCCATGATCCGACACGGCGCCACAGTGCGTGTGTTGTGGACGTCAGAGGTTGCCCGTATACCACGGGCGATTTAAACTCGAGTGCGTTGTCGAGCAAGCTGGCAAGGGCATCTGGTGGGAATTGCCCATCTTCATCGAGGGTGAGAATCCAGTCGGCAAGACTTGCTGACATACCTGCAAGCGTCGCAGGGTGTTGGCCAAAATTTCGAGAGAGCCAGACGATTCGTGTTCGCTCACGCCGACCAGCCAGTTCCTGCAGGGTTGCGGCGCCCTCTGGCTCTGGCCCATCGTGTACGAGAATCACTTCTTCGATGACATATTGGTGACCTCTTGCCGTAATTCTTGGTGCAAAGAATTGGGCAATTTCGTCCAAGAGGGCAGAAAGTTCAGAAGCCACTTGAAATACTGGAATCACCACTGAAACACTGTGGAGGAACCCTTTTTCTAGTTTCGGCATTGTGTCAAAACTAGCCCAAACCAAACAACTAGGCGTTTGGCGCAAGGCGCACGATGCGGGCAGCCATTGCGTAGGCGATTTCGGCAGGCCCCTTTTCATCGGGCCGCAGGAGATTCGCCATGATCCGCAGCACCCATTCCATGAGGGTGCGGCTGTTGATGCCCACCCGCGACAGCTCACGCATTAACGCTGGTCGGCCGATGATGCGCGCGAACAGTCGCGCCACCTTGAAGTATTGACCATATTCATCGTCAAGCATGGTGGGGTACTGCTGCAGTGCTGATGCATCGCCACTGACCAATGCGTCATGCAACACGGATGCTGCCATTCGCGCGGTCTCATATGCGTAGTCGATGCCTTCACCGTTGAACGGGTTCACGCTTCCGGCTGCATCACCAATCACCAGATGTGTCGGGCCCATTTTGGGAAACATCGAGCCACCCATCGGAATCTTGCCGCTCGTCGCACGGCATTCTGGTGATGTGGGGTCAATCTCCCAACGATCGGCGATCATGTGGGCGTAGGAGTCGAGCAGGTGGGTGGTGTTCACGTCCTTGAATTTTTTGAAGGTGGAGAGCAGCCCGACACCAACATTGATCGTGCCATCACCAACCGGGAAGATCCAGCCGTATCCCGGCATCGAGTTACCTTGTCGATCTTTCACATCGAGCGCCGACTCGATCCAGGGCTCTTTGTGTTTTGGGCTCTGCCAGTAGGTGCGGATTGCCGTGCCGTATGGCCACGCTTTTTCTCGGGCTGTGCCAAGCGAGCGACCAAAGCGACTGTTCGCACCGTCGGCGATCACAACGTATGAGGCACGAATCGACACCTTGCGATCTTCGTCGATGTCGTTGACGATTGCCCCGCACACACGACCGTTGTCCATGAGTGGCTCGATCGCCTCGTGGCCCTGCAGCAAAGTTGCACCAGATTTTTCGGCGTTGAACGCCACCATTGCATCAAGCTCGCGACGACGTACGACGTACCCGTGGCGCGGATAGAGCGGGTGTGTCGGCCACTGCATTTCGAGTTCTTTGCCGTGCGCAGTCGCCCGTAAACCTTCGTAGCGGTGGAACTGCTTGAGTGGCTCGCCGAGACCCATGTCATCAAGTTGTTTTACGGCGCGCGGCGTCAGGCCATCGCCACAGGTTTTTTCACGGGGGAAGTGTTTGCGTTCAACGATCGTGACACTGTCGCCAAGCTGGGCAGACCAGTAACCCATGGCTGCGCCCGCCGGCCCGCCGCCGATGACCAGCACATCGGTCTCGCGTGTAGGCATTGCGCCGATATCCGCCAGTTCCATTACTTGGCGGCTCGAGCCTCGGTACCAACCATGCGGGGTGGAGTCTCAAGCATCTTGAAGGTGTCGGCCACCGTGTCGTAATCGACCGTCCCTGCTTCGAGGGCGGCGAAAATCTCCGATTCTGGTGAGCACCAGGTTGCGTATTCGCCGGCCCATTGTTCGCTCTTTGGGTCTGCACCACCAATGGCATATCGTTCGTGGCAGACCACACCAAGCACTTCGTAGTCGGTCAGACCACCGCCCCATTTTTCACCTTGGGCGGGCATGCCATTGCCGTTGTAGGAAAGTGGCGCATGGGCGCCAGACTCGCGATTCGCATCGCCGTACACCGCAAGATTTGCCGAGACGAACGGCTGACTGCCGGTGTACACGAAGTTCAACATGTCTTCGATGTGTGGGAAAGTCTTCAGCACTTCGCCTTCGTGCAACACCCGACCTGCACCGCCCTGACCGGCTGCACCGTGACAACTCGCGCACGCGCCGTACACCTCGGCGCCGACCGCCATTGGCCCAGAAGCTTCACGTTCCTGCGGGCTCACGGCCAAGAGGTACAAAAAAGCCCAGATGGGCAGCAGGCTCAGCGTGGCCATTGCCCAGAAAGGGATCTTCTTGCGGGTTTTCGCCGCAACCACGTAGGCGGGGTCGCGTCTCGGTGGGGGTGGCGGCGCTATTTCTGCGGCGAGTGCAGGAGCTGCCGACGATGTTGCTGTCTTGGCGACCTCTTTTGACACCGTTGGCTCATCAGAAGGCGCGCCACCCGACAGCGCAGCGCGTCGATCTCTCGAGCGTTTGAAGAGGAAGTCTGGAACCTCGGTCAACGTGCTACCCCGGGGAAATGTGATGCGCGAAACATGTTCAGATGGAGACTAATCCGCATGACCGCGTTGCTCACCGCGTTGCCCGCAGGCTATTTCTGCACGATTGCACGACGTCGTCATCCGTCACATGTCGTCGTGCAACCGTCACAGGTCATTCAACGAACGGGACGAGCCCCCACGAAGTCCGAAGACTAGGGTTTAGAGGGTTAAGGCAGGTTCGTACGCTTCCACGAAAGGCACGAAAGACGCATGATTGCGATCGACATTCTTCGCTGGCCTGGCGTGAACCAGGCGTTCCTTTTTTCGTTTTTTGCGACCCTCCTTATGTCGTATCTCGTGGTCGTCGTCGGAAACCGTCGCCCTGTCAGCCGCCAAGCCACATGGGGCGAAGCGATGTTCGGCAGTGCCTACGTGTTTTTCGTCATCTTCCTCGCCTTCGGTGTGGTGCCCCATCAATGGATCGACCACGCCGACAAAGAACTGGGATGGCGCAAGGACAAAATCATCTTCGGGCCCTTCAACGTCATGAAGCCGCAGGAGTTCGGTGGTCAGTTTCCGTTCACGATCAGCTACGAAGCGCTGCGTGACATCGTGGTGCTCGTCATTCACGGTGTGTACATCGGGCTGTTCATTTACTTGTTCGCTTGGTGGCAGAAGCGCGGCGAAGTGAAACAAGTTGCCTTGCTCAGTAGCACCTATGGCCGACCACTTGTGAAAAAGTCATAACGACATGGCACGCACCGACGCCAACCCACCGATGATGCCGTACACCGACGAGTACACGCTCGTCGAGGTAGATGCCGACTACCTGAGCAAGGCCGTCAAGCCCAAACAGTTCATCCACATCGATCAAAGCGAATGCATCTTGTGCGAGGGTTGCGTTGACATCTGCCCGTGGAAGTGCATTCACATGGTGAGCCCATCTGCAGTCGTCGACTCGCAAGGCACGGAGATGCCTGGCGCTGATCCGTCGGACAGCGTGATCTTCGTGATCGACGACGACATCTGTACACGATGCGCCCTGTGCGTCGATCGTTGCCCAACCGGTGTCATCGTGCTCGGCAAACTTGGTGTTGCGCCGGCTACCGGCGACCCACATATGCGCACCAACAACCACGGTTATTCCTACGGCATGCGGTTCTAAGGAGAAAATATGTCAAGCGTCGTCGAAGAAAAACCACGCGTCAAAGTCAAAGAGCGCATCGCCAAGGCTGGCGAGCAGGTGCAAGGTGGCCAAGTCTGGACTTCAATCTTCCGCCCAGGTTCGATTTTCCGCAAGGGATATACCGATTCGCCCCGCAACCGTTCATACGTAGTGATGAACTCGGTGCTGTATCACTTGCACCCAGTGAAAGTGAAGCGTCACGCCGTAAAAGTCAGCTACACCCTGTGTCTTGGTGGCCTGTCGTTCTTCCTCTTTATTCTGCTCACGATCACCGGCATCTTCTTGATGTTCTTCTATCGTCCGACGGCGGCCAATGCGTGGGATGACATCCAGTCGCTGCACACGTCGGTGACCTTCGGTTTGATGGTGCGCAACATGCATCGATGGGGCGCGCACTTGATGGTGCTCACCGTGTTCTTGCACATGGCCCGCGTGTTTTACCACGGTGCATACAAAGCACCACGCGAGTTCAACTGGGTGGTTGGCGTCATTTTGTTGACACTCACCCTTCTGCTTTCGTTCACCGGCTACTTGTTGCCGTGGGACCAGTTGGCTTTGTGGGCGGTTACTGTCGGCACCAACATGATGGGTTATTCACCGATCATCGGCTCACAAGTTCGCTTCGTTCTGCTGGGTGGTACCGAGATTGGTGCGGAAACCTTGCTGCGTTGGTACGTGTTGCACGTGTTGCTGTTCCCGTTCATCACGGTGATTTTCTTGGCCATTCACTTCTGGCGTGTGCGCAAAGACGGCGGAATTTCAGGACCTCTGTGAGTCAGGGAAAGGATCAACAATGACCGAAATTCCAGAACACCTTCTTAAGCGGGCGAAAGCTGCACGCGAAAAAACCGAAGAGACTGGCGCCACGACGTCGACCGAAGGGGCTTCGCGTATTTCCGAAGAACTCCTGCAACGCAGCAAGGCGGCGCGCGCTGGTGGTGTGGCACTGAAGGATGCCCCAACGGTGCCGGTCATTGCTGCACCCGTTGCGAGCGGCGTGCCTGTTGGTGCCGGCCCAGGTGGCCATACGCAACGGCTGCTCACCGTCGTAAAGTCAGGCTCAATTCAGGATGTCAAGGCGATACCAGTCGACAAGGTGCACACGTGGCCGCACCTCCTCGGGCCGGAATTCGTTTCGGCGTTGGCGTGCACGGCGTTCGTATTCATGTTTTCGTGGTTCGTGAACGCACCGCTGTTGCAGGCGGCCAACTTCAACGCCACTCCCAACCCTTCGAAAGCACCGTGGTACTTCATGGGCTTGCAAGAGTTGCTCACCATGTTCCACCCGATGATCGCCGGCGTGACAATTCCAGGCATGGGTATCATCCTCATGATTTTTGCACCGTACATGGATCGCAACAAGTCGAACAAGCCAGAGGATCGCAAGTTCATCACCAGCCTGTGGACCGTGCACCTGATGTTCTGGGCAGTACTCACGATCATCAGTTCGTTCTTCCGTGGACCTGGCTACAACTTCACGTTCCCGTGGCGCGACGGCATTTTCTTTGAGCTCTAAATCATGAACTCCACTCTGATCATCGCCCTCGCCGCACTGGTCGTGCTTGCTGGCGTCGTTGTGCTCACTGCGGCTCGCCGTCGTGAGACCACCGGCGTCTTGTCGCGTGAAACTCGCTCGCGCGATGAATCAGCCGCTCACACCGTAAGTGGCAAAGAGTTCGAGCGTGCAGCCACCGCTGCCCGCAGTACCGCACTTGCCGTGCCGAAAACCGTAGCGGTCACCGCGTGGGTTCCACCAGACCCCGAGGTCATCGGCGTGTCTCGTCGACAGTTTTTCAATCGTGCCACCATCACGCTCATGACCGCTGGTATCGGCGGCTTCGGCGCGGCGTCACTCGGTTTTCTGTGGAAGGGCGCCGAAGGCGGTTTTGGTTCCAAGATCAATGCGGGGAAAATAGACGACATCATCGCTGGTATCCGGTCCAACAATGGTTTCCTGTACCTACCCGAAGCGCGGGCCTGGGTGACGGAGTATCCGAAGGAATCGCTGGCGAAGGCCGAGGTGATCTACGCCAGCCAAGCCCCCGTGTTTGCCGGCATGTCATCGGGAATCGTCGCGCTGTACCAAAAGTGCCCGCACCTCGGCTGCCGCGTGCCGACTTGTGCCACCTCGCAATGGTTCGAGTGCCCCTGTCACGGCTCGCAATTCAACCGAGTCGGTGAAAAAAAGGGCGGCCCGGCACCGCGTGGTATGGATCGCTTTGCGGTGTCACTCAACAACGGCAACATCGTGATCGACACCGGCACAATCTTCGGCGGGCCATCGATTGGCACGAACACGACAGGTCAAGAAGCCGAAGGCCCACATTGTGTCGGTGGGGAAAGCCACTAATTTCATGACGCCGATGTTCGCCGCCGTCACCACCACGTTGGCGTGGCTGGCGTTGGTGCTCGCCCTTGGTGGTTGGGCGATCTATGCGTTCGTCAACATTCGCACGAGTCGCCCGGAAATTGGCTCAGAAATTGAACTGGCGGCGAACCGCAAGCTGTATTACGACGACGAAACTTTGGAAGGCAAGAAACTCGAACGCACGCAGTTGATTGGTTTGGCATTTCTCGCGATTGTCACGGTGACACTGCCGCTGTACTGGATTTTGGAACCAGGTCGCCAGGCCGGCGCCGAACAAGATTTCGTGCACAAATTTGAGTCTTGGGGGTCTGGTCTCTTTGCAGTCACCGCCGATGGGGGTTTCAACTGCGCAGGTTGCCATGGCGGTATGAGTGGTGTCGGTGGTGTCGCTTCGTACGCCGTGACCGACCCCAAAACCGGTGAAGTCAAGGCAGTCAACTGGAAAGCACCCGCGATCAACAATGTGTACCTGCGCTACACCGAAGAAGAATTCCGATTCATCCTCAACTATGGCCGCCCGTTTTCGCCGATGTCGGCGTGGGGTCTCGTCGGCGGTGGCCCGATGAATGAGCAACAGATTCAAACGGTGCTCGATTATGTGAAGAGCATTCAGATTCCGCGCGAAAATTGTGCTTCACCCGACGATGATCCAAAGACCTGCGAAGGCGGCACGTTGCCCAAGAAACATCAGGATGAAATTCAGGCCGAAGCAGAACGCCTCGTGAAGAACGGTACGTATGCCTCATTCGGTGAAGCACTGTTCAACCTCGATCTTGTCGGCGCTGGAAGCTACTCCTGCGCTCGCTGCCACACCAAAGGTTGGTCGTACGGTGAACCACAAATCACGGGTGGTGGCGCATTCGGCCCCAACCTGACGGGTGGCTCCGCAGTACGACAATTCCCGAACCAAGCAGACATGATCGCGTTTATTGAAGCGGGGAGTGAATACGGCAAGCGATACGGCGAGCAGGGCCAAGGTGGCGGACGCATGCCGGGCTTCGGCAAAGTGTTCACTGCCGAGCAGTTGCGACTCGTTGTCGAATACGTGCGAGGCCTCTAGGTGAACACGTTGGCGATGCTCGCCATCAGTTGGGAACCTGAACTACGCGGGTATGTCGTCGTGCTGATTGCCGCCGGAGTGCTCGTTGGCGGGTCGTATCTCGTCGTAGGCACCAACCTGGGTGCACGTCTCGGCTTTCTCGTCATCCTCGGTGGCCTCTTTGGTTGGATGGCCGCGATGGGTGTGATTTGGTGGACCTACGGCATCGGTCTCAAAGGCCGTGAACCGTCGTGGGTTCCTGCTGAACCAGCAACGCTGATCCGGGATGCGGAGTTGTTCCAACAGGTCGAGATTCTTGAACAGCCACTGAAGTTGACGGGCACACCGCAGCAGAACTCAGAAGCGGTCGTCGCCGCATTGATCTCAGAGGGTTGGGAGCGACTTGATGATGCCGACCCGCAGCGCGGACAGGCCGTTGCATCCTCGGACGAAATTCTGATAAATGGTGCCGAGGAGTTCTCGCCGGGCGAATTCGTGTCGGTCAGTGTCTTTAATCGCGGGGGTAAGCGTTGGCCGATGGTCAACGAGTCGCTCGATTTCTTCGCTTTCTTTCATGAACCCCGATACGCATTGGTGGAAGTGGCGCCGATCGTGCCGCAGCGAGTCGAGCCGGGTCGTGCACCCGCGCGTCCCAAAGTCGACGAGACACAAGAGCGTCGGTATGTGTACATCATTAGAGACCTTGGCAACAAGCGTCAGCCGGCGATGATGATCACGCTCGGATCAATGTTGGTGTTCGTTTTGTTGTGCTGGCTGCTGCACCGCCGCGACTTGATACTGCGTGACAATCTGGCCCGCGCGCGCGAACTCGAAAAGGTGTAAGCCCGAAGGGCGCAACGACGATGGGTCAGTACCTGCCAATCCTCGTGCTCACTGCGCTGGCAGTTGCCTTCGGCCTGTTGAGTCTTGTGGCCTCAAAGTTGCTGGCGCCGCGGCGACCCAATAGTGCAAAAGATGCACCGTATGAGTGTGGCATCGTGCCAAGTCGCGAATCACCCGAGCGATTTCCGGTGTCGTTCTACCTCGTTGCAATGCTGTTCATCATGTTCGATATCGAAATCATCTTTGCCTACCCTTACGCGGTTGCGCACGGTGCACTCGGTGCATTCGGCTTTTGGGAAATGTTCGCCTTCAGTGCGGTGTTCTTCGTCGCTTTTGTGTACGTCGTGGCCCGCGGCGCGTTGGAGTGGGGCCCGCTGAAAAAGAATCTCTCGATTTCTGATGTGATCACTGCACCAGTCACCGGTCCGGGGGTCAGGGTCGTTGGTTTGGATGGTCGCATCGCACCAGCCGTGCGGGAGATTGTCCCGGCACCCCGAGAGACGGCTTCCCAAGAGACGGTCGGCGTATGAGTGCAGTGCGTGATGTGATCGACAATGGCTTGGGTGGCATTCAGCACAACTTTTTGACTGGCCGGATCGAAGACCTCGTGAAGTGGTCGCGCTCACGCTCGAGCTGGGGTGCAACGTTTGGTTTGGCCTGTTGTGCGATTGAAATGATGGGTACAGGTGCCCCGCACTATGACATTGCGCGTTTCGGAATGGAAGTGTTCCGTGCGTCGCCACGTCAGGCAGACATCATGATCGTGGCTGGACGCGTCAGCCAAAAGATGGCCCCAGTTTTGCGTCAGGTGTATGACCAGATGATGGAGCCCAAGTGGGTCATCTCGATGGGCGTATGCGCATCAAGTGGAGGAATGTTCAATAACTACGCCATCGTGCAGGGCGTCGACCAAATCGTGCCGGTGGACGTGTATGCCCCTGGTTGCCCACCGACACCCGAAACGCTCATTCATGCGATCGAGACGCTGCATCAATTGATCGAAGACGGTGAAATCATGAGCCGTCGCGCCGCGAGTGGTGCAGGTGCCAACGTACACATTCAAGAGATTCCAGCGGGCATCATCACACCCGTGACATTAGAACGGCGTTCTTCGGTATGACGAGCACCGAGGTCACTGGCGACGTGTCAAGTGGTGTGACAGTCCACGACTCGCTCGGTCAGCGTGTGCTCTTCGTTGACAAGTCGGTGTACGTGGCCACGATCACGAACCTGTACACGGAAGGCTTCACGATGTGTATCGACCTCACCGCGGTCGACTATCTCGCACTAGAGAATCGTCTGTTGCCCGCTGGTGTCGTGGCGCAACGTTTTGAAATCGTGGTCAACCTGCTGTCGTTGGTGCAGCGCGAACGAGTGCGGGTGCGCGTGCAAATCGCCGACGGCGAATCGATGCCATCACTGTTCGATATCCATCCGAGCACCGAGGCGATGGAGCGCGAGGTGTTCGACATGTTCGGCGTGGCGTTCGATGGGCACCCAGATCTGACGCGCATTCTGATGCCTGAAGATTGGGACGGCCACCCGCTGCGTAAGGACTACTCGACGGGTCGAATTCCCGTGCAATTCAAAGGTGCAGCATCGTGACCACGCTTGACGAACGCGCGGCAGCCGACAACCCCGTCGTTGAGCGCAGCACACCCGTTGTTTCTGCCGGTGCCATAACGAGTGAGGGGGGCCAAGAACTACGGTCGCGCTCCGAAATTTCACAGAAGGCCCTGATGCGTGAATCTGGCTCGGTGCTGCGCCTGAGTGAATCTGCGGCTGCTGCACTCGCCGATGTTGCCAACGACGTCGATGAGGATCAGACGATGATCATCAACATGGGCCCACAACACCCGAGCACCCACGGCGTGTTGCGCTTGATGCTGGAGCTGCAGGGTGAAACCGTGTTGCGATGCAAGCCGATCATCGGTTATCTGCACACAGGCATGGAAAAAACGGGTGAGACGCTCAGCTTCATGCAGGGTGGCACCAATATGACGCGGATGGACTATCTGTCGCCGCTCAACAACGAGCTGGTCTTTTCGTTGGCGACAGAGAAACTGCTCGGCATCGACGGCGACATCCCGGAACGGGCGCAGTGGATGCGCATGTTGTTGTCCGAACTCAATCGGATGAGTAGCCACCTGCTGTTCATGGCCACCAACGGCATGGACCTCGGCGCGGTGTCGATGATGCTCTACGGCTGGCGTGAACGTGAGCAAGTGTTGCGATTCTTCCAGAAGGTCACCGGTCTGCGCATGAACCACAACTTCATTCGCCCAGGCGGAGTGGCCGCCGACCTGCCGGCCGGTTGGCGCGACGACGTGCTCGCACTCCTGGACATGTTGCCTGAGCGACTGGCGGAATACGAAGTGTTGATGACTGGTCAACCGATTTGGCGAGAACGTCTGCAGGGTGTTGGTGTCATCACCCAAAGCGAGGCGATCGCACTTGCCGCAACCGGCCCCATCCTGCGTTCGACTGGTCTGGCCTGGGACTTGCGCAAAGACCTGCCGTATCTCATGTACAACGAGGTGGAATTCGACGTCGTCGTCGGTCTACATGGTGACGCCTACGACCGCTATGCAATTCGCCTCTACGAAATTCGTGAGTCGATGCGCATCGTGCGTCAGATTCTCGACAAGATGCCGTCGGGCAACTTCCGCATCCAGAACAAAAAGGTCACCCCGCCACCACGTGGGCGCATTGACGAGTCGATGGAAGCGCTCATTCATCACTTCAAGATCTTCACCGAGGGCTTCAAGGTGCCGGTGGGTGAGGTCTACGTGTCGATCGAGTCGCCGCGGGGCGAGGTTGGTTGCTACATCGTAAGTGACGGCTCGTCGGTGCCGTATCGCCTGCATGTGCGGGCGCCCAGTTTTGTCAACGTGCAGTGCCTGCCGCACATGATGCGTGGCGGCCTCGTTGCCGATGCAGTCGCGGTTATTTCATCGATTGACCCGGTGCTCGGCGAGGTGGACCGATGAGCCGGCTTTCTGACGAACGACTGAAGATTGCCGACGAAGTGATTGGGCGTTTTCCGCGCAAGAAGTCGGCGCTCATTCCATTGCTGCATCTCGCCCAGGAACAAGATGGCTATGTGACCCAAGATGCCATGGTGCACATCGCCGAAATACTCGACCTGGCACCCGCAGAGGTGTACGGCACTGCAAGTTTCTACGAAATGTTCAAGTTCCATCCGATCGGCAAATACTGCATCAACATCTGCACGAACATCTCGTGCCAATTGGTCGGCGCGTGGAGCCTGTTGCATCATGCCGAGGAACGCCTCGGTATCAAAGCCGGAAGCACGACGGGTGATGGGCTGTTCACGATCGAAGACGTTGAATGCATCGCCGCTTGCACCGAAGCCCCGGCAGTGCAGGTGAACTACCGCTATCGCTACCGAGTGACCCCCGAGTCATTCGATGCGCTCATTGCCGAATTGGAAGATGGCAAGTTAACGGGTGAGTTTCCGCCGCATGGCACGTTGGCAACCATTCGCCAAGAGACAACAGAAGCGTGGAGCAATCGCGGCACACTCGAACAAGAACAGGTGGATGCCCGATGAGCGTTCCAAACGGTCCACGGATCATTACGTCGCGTTTCGACTTGGCTGACGGCCATACCTATGCCGGGTACGTGCGCACGAATGGGTATCAGTCGTTGCGTAAGGCGTTGGGCACGATGACCCCGCAGCAAGTGCACGACGAAGTGAAGGCCGCTGAAATTCAGGGCCGCGGTGGCGCCGGTTTTCCGGCCGGTGTCAAGTGGGGTTTTTTGGCTGCCGATGTGCACCCGCGCTACCTCGTCATCAACGGCGACGAAAGTGAGCCTGGCACCTACAAAGACCGCATGCTGATGGAGCTTGACCCACACCAACTCATCGAAGGAACTCTGCTTGCTTGCTACGCGCTGAATGCGGCCCAAGCGTTCTTGTATGTGCGAGGCGAAATGGCCGTGGCGCAGGAGCGGTTGGCGCAGGCACTCAACGAGGCCTACGCCAACAACATCGTTGGTAAGAACATCTGTGGCAGCAACTTCTCGGTGGATATCACGCTCACGGCCGGTGCAGGCGCGTACATCGTCGGTGAAGAAACGGCACTGATTGAAAGCATCGAGGGCGAGCGGGGCATGCCTCGATTGAAGCCTCCGTTCTTCCCGGCCGTCAAAGGTCTGTACATGCAACCGACGATCGTCAACAACGTCGAGACACTCGCCAATCTGCCGTACATCATCGGTAAGGGTGGTGGTGACTTCAAAGCGCTTGGTGCACCGACCTCTACCGGCATGCGCATGTTCGCCGTCAGCGGGCATGTGAACAAGCCGGGTGTGTTCGAGGTGCCCAACGGTGTCACGACCTTCCGCATGTTGTTCGAAGCCCCCGAATACTGCGGTGGTGTGCGCAATGGTGGCGACGTAAAAGCATTCATTCCGGGTGGCGCATCAGCGATGTGGTTCTTCCCCGAACATCTCGATCTGGCGCTCGACAAACCGACCGTCGACAAGGCTGGCTCGATGCTCGGTTCTGGTGCCATCATCGTGATGGATCAGGGCACCGACATGGTCGCAGCGTGCTGGCGAATCGTGCGATTTTTTGCCCGCGAATCGTGCGGAAAGTGCACGCCGTGCCGTGAGGGCACCACATGGTTGGAGCGTGTCTTGAAGCGCATGCTCGACGGGCACGGTCGCCCCGAAGACATCGACTTATTGTTCGAGGTGAGCGAAAGCATCAGCCCGGGTCTCGCCTGGCCGCCACGTCAGACCACGATCTGTCCACTCGGCCCGTCGGCTGTGTCGCCGATCGCGTCCGCGGTGCGTCGCTTCCGCCATGAGTTCGAGCACTACATCGAACACGGTCGCCCCATCGATGGTGTCGAATCACCGTTCGTCGTACCCACCGCAAGTCACCGTTAGTCGTCGTCCTATGACCGACACTGTTGCACCAAAAACCACGGTCAGCGTCACCGTCGATGGTCGCACAGTGGAGGCCAAGCCAGGTGAACTCCTCATCAATGTCTGCGAACACGCCGGCTCGTTCGTGCCGCACTTTTGCTATCACCCGCGTATGTCGTCGGTGGGGATGTGCCGCCAATGCATCGTCGAAGTCGATGGCCCGCGCGGCAAAGCCCTCGTCGTGTCATGCATGACACCGGTGGCCGAAGGCCAAGTGGTGTCCACCACATCCGAACCTGCCAAGCGCGCCCAGGAAGGCGTGCTCGAGCTGTTGCTCGCCAATCATCCACTCGACTGTCCGGTGTGCGACAAAGGCGGGGAGTGCCCGTTGCAGGACCAGGCGTTTTCGCACGGCCCCGGTGAGAGCCGTTACGTCGAAGAAAAGCGTCACTACGAAAAACCGATTCCAATCAGTGACTTGGTGTTTTTGGATCGTGAACGTTGCATTTTGTGCGACCGCTGCACGCGATTCGCCAGCGAAGTAGCAGGCGACCCGCTGATCACCTTCATGAGTCGGGGCAACGCCACACAAATCATGACCTTCCCCGATGAACCATTCAGTTCGTACTTCTCGGGCAATACCGTGCAAATCTGCCCGGTTGGTGCCCTTACCGCATCGCCGTATCGCTTCAAGGCGCGTCCATGGGATCTCGAACAAGTCGAGAGCACGTGCACGACCTGCAGCGTGGGTTGCCGCACGGTGGTGCAAAGCAGTCGTGATGAACTCGTCCGCTATCAGGGTGTCGACGTCGAGTCGGTGAACTGGGGCTGGTTGTGTGATCGTGGCCGTTTCAATTTTGAGTCGGTCAACTCCAAGAATCGTGTCAATGCACCACTCGTACGCAAGGACGGCGCGCTGGTCGACGCCACGTGGTCGTCGGCACTCGATGCCGCCGGCCGCATTCTGCGCACGATCATCAACGACAAAGGGCCGTCCGCAGTTGCCATCATCGGTGGTGCGCGTGGTTCGAATGAGGACGCCTTTGCCTGGGCCAAACTTGCCGACTTGCTCGGCATCAACGCCCGAGATGCGCAACTTGCCGATGGATTGCCGGCTGAGGTATTCGCCCTGCCACAAGCCACGATTGCCGAGACCTGCGTTTCCAGCACGGTGATTTTGTTGGCACCTGATCTCAAAGAAGAATTACCAGTGTTGTATCTACGACTGCGCGATGCAGCCGAAAAGCGCAAGACCAGAATCATCGAACTATCACCGCGTGCCACAGGCCTCAGTGATTATGCCTGGAAATCCGTTCGTCATGACCCAGGTGACCAACCGCGAGTGGTTCGTGAACTGATCGCGATGCCGGAGGTGGCCGCCCAACTGGTGCTCGGCAATGTCACGGTGGTCGTGGGGCGTGGCAACTTGGCCGAGTCACCGGAGTTTGCCTTGCTCGCGACTGGCGCAGTACTGACCGCGGTGCCCGAGGCGCGCGTGCTGCCGGTCATTCGTCGCGGCAATGCCCGTGGCGCAATCACAGCAGGTCTCACCCCGCGTCAGGCAGACGGCGACACCAACTCGATTCTTGCTGCAGCCGCCGCCGGCAAAGTCGAGTGCCTCATCTTGCTCGGTGCTGACCCGGTGGTGGATGTCCCTGATGCAGACCTCGTGCGTCGTGCCTTTGCCAGTGTCAAACACATCATCGCCGTCGATACGTTCGTCACCGAATCGGCGCGTCATGCCGAAGTGCTTCTGCCCGCGGCGGCCTATGGCGAAAAAATTGGTACGACCACCAACTGCGAAGGTCGTGTCAGTGATGTCGCACAAAAAATCACCACTGCCGGCACTGCCCGCCCCGACTGGATGATTGCCGCTGAGCTGGCATTGGAACTCGGTGTTGATCTTGGCTACTCCTCGTACACCGAACTGCACGACGCGATGACAACGACCGTTGCCGCTTTCGCACCCGCCGCAGTCGCCAAGGCGGTGCGACACGAGGGTGTGGTGGTTGCACATCCAGCACCGGTGCGTATCACTGCGGCTGCGTTGTCGGCTGCACCGCGGTTGACGCACCACTTCCGCCTGCTTGTCTCGCGTGTTTTATACGACCGTGCGGTTTCGACCAGCGAAAGCCCATCGCTGGCCCCGTTGGCACGCGACTCGGGTGTGCACCTGCACTCCAGCGACGCTCAACGCCTCGCTGTTCGCGAAGGAAGCGATGTGCGTGTTGCTGCCAATGGTGCGGCAATCGTGCTACCCGTCGTCATCGACGATGCCGTCTCGCGTGGTGTGGCATTCGTGCCGTTCAATCAACATGGCAGCGACATTCGGCAATTGATCCGCCACGATGTTGCGGTCACCGATGCGGTGATCGAGGTGGTGTGATGTTGGCCCTTGACCCGATGCTCGATGGTGGCGTGCTGTGGACGCCATTTCTCATCGTGGTGCTCAAAGTGCTCGTGATTTTCGTCGTTGGTTTGGTGGCCACCATGTTGATGGTGTGGTTCGAGCGCAAGGTGATTGCGGGCATGCAAAATCGCATCGGCCCGAACAAGGCTGGTCCATTCGGCATTCTTCAGACGCTGGCTGACGGCATCAAGCTGTTTTTCAAAGAAGACCTGTTGCCACGTCGCTCTGATCGCTTCGTATTCGCACTTGCACCATTTCTGTCGTTCGTCCCAGCGTTCTTATCGTTCGCAATCATTCCTCTGGGTGGCGACTTCCGCGACGGCAACAACGGCATCGTCACCTGGTTCGGTGTTCAAACTCGCGTGCAACTCGCCGACCCACATATCGGTGTCTTGTTCGCACTCGCCGTCTCGTCGATTGCGGTGTACGGCATCATGCTGGCTGGTTGGTCGAGCGGTTCAAAGTATCCATTGCTTGGCTCGGTGCGGGCATCGGCACAGATGGTGAGCTACGAAGCGGCCTTGGGGTTGTCGCTGGCTTCGGTGATTCTCGTTTCGGGAACCATGTCAACGAGCGGCATTGTCAGCGCGCAGTCATCGCTCACCGACTGGCACGTGGTGGCCACCGGGGTGGTGCCGTTCATCATCTTCATGATTGCCGCAACTGCCGAACTCAACCGCCCACCGTTCGACTTGGTCGAAGCGGAACAGGAACTCGTTGGTGGGTTCAACACCGAGTACTCGTCAATTCGCTTTGCGCTGTTTTATCTTGCCGAGTTCATGAACACCGTGACAATGTCGGCGATGATCGTCACGCTCTTTTTTGGTGGCCCCCAGCCGATATCCATCAATGGTGTCACGCTCGATATTCCGTTCATTCCGAATGGGTTGGAAGGCACCGTGTGGCTGCTCGCCAAAGTGTCCGTTTTCCTGTATATCTACGTGTGGTTCCGTGCGTCGCTGCCGCGTCTGCGATACGACCAGTTGATGGACCTCGGTTGGAAATTGCTCATTCCGGCTTCACTGGGCTGGTTCATTTTGTTGGCTGCCCAACGTTTGGCCCGCAACGAGGGCTGGAATATTTTTGTCACTACGGCTGGGGCGGTGGTGGTGCTAGGTGCGTGTTACGCCCTGATGCAGGCTGCGTTCGCCGTGAGCGGCAAGACTCGTGAACGTGAAGGAGCACAGTTCTAAATGGGTTATCTAGGTGGATTTATCGTCACCATGCGTCAGCACGGTCGCAAGAACCGTGTGACCACGCAATACTCGGGTGGCCGCATGTTCAAACGCAACAAGCGCAATGCGTCCACGATGGACGAAAAAATTGACAAGCCAGAGCGTCTGCACGGCCGACATGTGCTCAATCGGTACGAAGATGGCATGGAAAAGTGCATTGGCTGCGAATTGTGCTCGGCAGTGTGCCCTGCCAAGTGCATCCACGTGCGTGGTGCCGACAACGACCCCGACAACCCAACCTCACCCGGCGAGCGGTTCGGCTGGATTTACGAGATCAATTACCTGCGTTGCATTCACTGCGACCTATGTGTCGAGGCATGTCCAACCGAGGCGATTACCGAGACCAAACTCTTCGAGTTCTCGTTCACCAATCGCAAAGATGCGATCTACACCAAGAATGAGTTACTCGTTGGTGACGACGGCAAGCCACAGCATTTGGCGTGGGAAGATTGGCGCCCGGGGGAAGATGAACACACCTCGGCGTGGATGCGTGCGACCGCACCAGCGGGTGATGCGGCCTTCGTCGGTGTGGTGTCGTGGGCGGGCGAGCTCGGTTATGGTGTGCGAGCCGCAGAGGCTGCGCAAGTCGTAGCGGATGCATCATCGGCAAATAACGGTGGCACGCAGCACTGATGCAACTCATAGTTTTTGTTTTGGCGAGTGCAATGATGTTGGTCGGGGCACTCGGCGTGGTTACACGCCGAAATCCGGTGCATGCCGCGTTGTCGTTGGTGTTGACTCTGTTCGGTGTTGCCGTGCACTTCGTGGCGCTTGAGGCCTACTTTTTGGCTGCCGTACAAATCATCGTGTATGCGGGCGCAATCGTGGTGCTGTTTCTCTTCGTCATCATGTTGCTCGGTGTCGACAAGGCCGAAGATTTGCAAACTGAGCCGCTTATTGCGCAACGTTGGCTGGCTGGGGTGGCAGGGCTGGGGCTACTTGGCTTGCTGGTCATTGCCGTATCGCGCGGTAGCGAGTTGCTCACGACCCGGGCAGAAGGTCTTGACACATCGGTCGCCGGCGCAACGGGGGACGCCAACATTCAGCAATTGGCGCGCTCGGTGTTCGGCGACTATGTCGTTGCCTTCGAACTTACGTCGGTATTGCTGGTCGTTGCCGTTGTCGGCACCGTGATGCTGGCACGTCGTCGTGTGCCAGGGGAGATGTGATGCCCGAGCCGACGACGTTGTCGTATCTGGTGGTTGCGGCACTGCTGTTTGTCATCGGCACCGTCGGCGTGATGGTGCGGCGCAATCCTCTCGTCATGTTCATGTGCATCGAACTGATGTTGAATGCGGTCAATCTTTCGTTCGTTGCGCTGGCACGTGAACTCACCGATATCGACGGTCAGTCGATCGTGTTCTTCGTCTTGGTGGTTGCCGCAGCCGAAGTCGTGGTTGGGTTGGGCATCATCGTGGCGATCATGCGCAATCGTTCCAGCCTGAGTGCCGATGACCTGGCGGAGCTGAAGGGCTAGGCACATGTCAAATTTGGTGTGGCTGGTGCCGTTCTTCCCGCTTGTCGGTGGACTGATTTTGATCGTTGCCGGTTCACGCATTGGTGAGCCACGCGCCGGCTGGTTGGCGACCCTAATGACGGCTACATCTCTTGCGGTCACTGTCGCGGTGTACTTTGACCTGCTCGGCATGCCTGCCGAGGAACGTTCGCATGTGGTGACGCTTTTTCAGTGGATTCCCGTCGGCGCATTGCAAATCGACTTCGCACTGTTGGCCGACCCGCTCAGCATCACGATGGCCTTGTTCGTCACTGGTATTAGTTCGCTGATTCATCTGTATGCAATCGGGTACATGCACGGTGACCCGAAGTTCGCCAAGTTCTTTTTGTATCTGAACCTGTTCGTGTTCTCGATGTTGATGCTGGTGCTCGGCGAGAACCTACTCGTGACCTTCCTCGGCTGGGAGGGTGTGGGGGCGTGCTCGTACTTTCTGATTTCGTTCTGGCACACCCGCAATAGCGCAGCTGTTGCCGGCAAGAAAGCCTTCGTCACCAACCGCATCGGTGACTGGGGTGTGATGACTGCGATGTTCGTAGCGTTCTCGGCCGTCGGTTCGGTGTCCTACAAAGCGATCAACGAAGCTGCGCTCGAGGGCACCATTTCGCAAACGGCGATTTCGGCGATTGCATTGCTGCTATTCGTCGGTGCATGCGGTAAAAGTGCGCAGTTGCCGCTGTATTTCTGGCTGCCAGATGCAATGGAGGGCCCGACACCCGTGTCGGCACTCATCCATGCCGCAACGATGGTGACTGCCGGTGTGTTCCTGCTGACACGGGTCGGCCCTGTGCTTACCGAGTCATATGCATGGGTTCCTGACACGATTGCCATCGTCGGGGCAGCGACCGCACTTTTTGCTGCGTCGATCGCCGTGGCACAACACGACATCAAGCGGGTACTGGCATATTCAACGGTGTCGCAACTCGGGTTCATGTTCTTGGCGATTGGCTCGGGGGCCTATGTCGCTGCAATGTTTCATATGGTGACCCACGCCTTCTTCAAAGCACTGCTCTTTTTGGGCTCGGGCGCGGTCATTCATGGCATGCATCATGAGCAAGACATGCGCAAGATGGGCGCTTTGCGTGTGGCGATGCCGGTGACTGCATTTACATTCATCATCGGCTGGCTGGCGATTGCCGGTGTGCCACCGTTTGCTGGTTTCTGGTCGAAGGACGAAATTTTGTTGTATGTGTATGCCGATAATCGACTGCTGTATGTGGTCGGCATGATCACCGCACTACTGACGGCGTATTACATGACACGCCAGGTCATCATGGTGTTCTTCGGTGCGGCGCGTTGGAATGACGCAGCGACCGAGCACGGTGCACACGGCGATTTCCGTCCGCACGAAAGCCCCAAAGTCATGCTCGTGCCGTTGGTGGTTTTGGCTTGTCTCTCGGTCGCAGGTGGGGCGATGCAGTTGCCGTTCAGCAAGAAGCTGCATTTCTTGGAGAACTGGCTCGAGCCGGTGGTGGAAGAAGCCGAACGCAGTATCAAGGGCACGTGGGCGTATGACAACAAGTACGTGTTGTTAATCGCCGCCAGCCTGGTTGCGTGCACTGGTATTGCGCTATCCGTTGCGGTGTACGCCAAGCGACGTGTGCCGACGATCGAGCCGAAGGTGTTGGAAAATGCGTGGTTCTATGACGCGACTGTCGCCCGCCTCGTCGGTGGGCCTGGTGCTGCGGTGTTCCGTGGTGTCACCAACTTTGATGCCCGAGTCGTGGATGGCGCCGTGAATGGCGCGGGGTCGTTGGCGCGGGGTGTGGGTGCACAGGTGCGCCGGGCACAGTCGGGTTTCGTACGCGCCTACGCGGTGATCATTTCACTCGGCACGGTGGCCTTGCTCGCATGGTTCGTATGGCGTGGGTGGCTGGCATGAAGGTGATGATTGCGGCAGCCTCAGATTCGTCCATCCTGGCGTTTCCGATTCTCACCGCGCTGGTGCTCGTGCCATTGATTGGCGCGGGAGCAGTGTTGTCGTTTGGCCGGTACCGACCCGAGTGGACCAAACTTGCTGCGCTGAGTTCCAGTGTCGTCACGGGTGCGCTCAGCCTGTGGGTATTGCAGGCGTTCGACCCGGCCGATGCAGGGTTTCAATTCGTGTCGAAACACGAATGGATTCCGGCATGGGGCATTTCATGGCATCTTGGCATCGACGGCATCTCATTGTTTTTGGTGGTGCTGACCGGCATCTTGTTCCCGTTGGTCATCGCTGGTGTCGACCCGCACCATGACGAGCGTCCGTATCTTGCATGGATGCTGATCCTGCAGGCAGGTGTGATGGGTTCGTTCGTCAGCCTCGACTTGTTCTTGTTTTTCGTGTTCTTCGAAATTGTGCTCGTGCCGATGTATTTCTTGATTGGCGGTTGGGGTTATGACGACCGCGTATATGCGGCCACCAAGTTCTTCCTCTTTACCATGGCTGGTTCAGCATTCATGTTGGTGGGTATCGTCGCCACCGCCCTGCTCTCGCGCGATTCGGTGGGTGAAGTCACCTTTGACCTTGTTGCATTGGCCGAAACTGGTTCGCTCTCCATCACCGAAGGCCGCTGGTTGTTCGTCGCCTTCGCAGTTGCGTTCGCCGTCAAAGTGCCGCTGTTTCCGGTGCACACCTGGTTGCCTGATGCACATACCCAAGCACCAACCGGTGGCTCGGTCATTTTGGCTGGCGTATTGCTGAAGATGGGTACGTACGGCTTGCTGCGCTTCGGGGTGTACTTGTTCCCAGAAGCCAGCGTGTGGGCCCGCCCGGCGCTCTACACCTTGGCAGTGATTGGCATTCTGTATGGCGCAATTGCAGCCACGATGCAGTCTGATTTGAAGCGTCTTGTTGCGTATTCAAGCGTGGCGCACCTTGGTTTCATCGTGCTCGGCACGTTTGCGCTCACCGATCAAGCCATTACCGGTGGTGTGATGCAGATGGTCAACCACGGTGTGTCAACAGGTGCGCTGTTCTTGCTTGTCGGCATGATCTACGAACGTCGTCATACCCGCATGATTGCTGAGTTGCGTGGTTTGCAGCACGTGGCACCGATCTTTGCTGGTTTTTTCATGGTGGTGATGTTGTCATCGATTGGCCTGCCCGGGCTAAATGGTTTCGTTGGCGAATTCCTGATCCTGATTGGTGCGTTCGATACCGCACGCTGGTGGGTCATCATCGGCACCTTTGGTGTGGTGTTGGCCGCCTTGTATTTGCTGTGGGCCTACCAGCGGGTGTTCCATGGTGAGCCCGACGAGGCGAATCAAGGTTTTGCCGAACTGCGCCTGCGCGAAGGTGTGCTGCTGAGTGTGTTCGTTGCAATCATCGTGTTCACAGGTGTATACCCCAAGCCCATGTTGTCGCGCATCGAACCAAGCGTGGCTGCGCTCATCGAGCATGTCGAATCACGAACCGATTATCAGCGCCCCATTCAGGGCGAGGCAGGGGACTAACTTATGGATCTCGGTACCGACTTCGTCGCCCCGACAGTTGAGTGGTATGCGCTATCGCCATACATCGCACTGCTCGGCGGACTGTTGCTGTTGCTGTTGGTCGGTGCACTGACCCCGCGTTGGCGCCGCGGCTGTTACGGCATGGTGTCGGCAACGACAGCGGGTGTAGCCGGGGTGCTCGCAGCATTGCAGTTTGCCGACCTCGGTACTGCGGCACCGCGCACGTTGGTGAAAAGTGCCCTGGCGCAGGACCGTTTCGGACTGCTTGCATTCATCACGATTTGTATCGCTGTTGTGTTCACGAGCATGACCATGGCCGATGCTGCGGCGCGCTCAGCCGCCGATACGGCACCGCGCTCCACCGACTCACTCGAGCACTATGCATTGCTACTCACTGCGGGGATTGGTGCGGCGATCATGGTGACTGCCAACGATCTCATCGTGTCATTTTTGGGAATCGAGATTTTGAGCCTGTCGTTGTACGTGCTGGCAGCCAGTGATCGGCGGCGTGCGGCCAGTCAGGAAGCGGGGCTGAAGTATTTCATTCTCGGCGGTTTTGCGTCTGCATTTTTGTTGTACGGCATCGCACTGGTCTACGGCACGACCGGGCAAACGAGCCTCAATGACATCGGGGTCGTGCTGGCGGATGAGGTCAGCGTGCCGCGCAACGATGCGATGTTGTTGGCGGGTATCGCTCTGCTGCTTGTCGGTTTCGGCTTCAAGGTTGCCTTGGTGCCGTTTCATTCGTGGACGCCTGACGTGTATCAGGGTGCGCCAACGCATGTGACTGGGTTTATGGCCTCGCTCGGCAAAGTGGCCGCGGTTGTGGCACTCGTGCGTCTTTTCGTTGTCGCATTCCCGTCGCGTGCCGACGACTGGCGCCCGGCAGTCTTCGGGCTGGCGGTGCTCACGCTGGTAGTGGGCTCGCTGTTGGCAATCGTGCAGACCGATGTGAAGCGCATGTTGGCATACTCGTCGGTGAGTCATGCCGGTTTCATGCTCGTGGGTCTGGAAGCAGCAGGCCACATTGGTTCAGAGTCGGCCGGCGATGGTGTGTCAGCAGCACTTATTTATGTGGTGTTGTATTCAGTGTTGGCTCTTGGTTCGTTTGCAGCAGTGTCGATCGTGGCTGGGGCTGCGTCCGCAACCTCACTTGATGTATTCAAGGGTGTCGCCAAAACCAACCCGGTATTTGCACTCGGCTTCACCGTGCTGCTGCTGGCGCAGGCAGGTGTGCCACTCACGAGTGGTTTTGTGGCCAAATTTGGTGTGATTCGTGCAGCGGTATCGACAGAAAGCTACGTGTTGGCGGTGTTGGCGATGGTGTCGGCAGTGATTGCGGCCTATCTCTATTTGCGCATCATGGTGAGTATGTGGCTTGCTGAACCAGTAACTGTCGTGCCGCGCACGATCACGATTGCCGGTCGATTGTCCCTCGGTGTCGCAGTCACAATCACGTTGGTGCTCGGCGTGTTGCCCACCTGGTTGCTCGACTTGGGCGACTCACTCACCAGGCTGGTGCGCTAGATCAGTTGGTTGTGCTGGCACTGGGCAACAAAGCCGTCAAATAGTTTCTGCTGGTCGGAAGTTTCTGCCGCGTCGTCTTCCGGGTGCCATTGCACACCCACAATCCAACGAGCATGGCGGTGCTCTACGGCTTCGATCACATCATCCGGTGCGCGGGCAACGATGGCGAGATTAGGTGACACATCGCGCAGTGCCTGATGATGGTACGAGTGACAACGCTGCGGTGAGGTGGTACCCATGGCCAGCGCGAGTCGTGAACCAGTCGTTAATGTGATCGAGTGGTACGTATTCCAGTGACTTTCGCGATCGCTGAGCACACCCCCGAGGTCTTGATGCAATGTGCCGCCAAGAGCGACGTTGAGAATCTGGATGCCCCGACAAATAGCGAGTAGGGGTTTATCTTGACGCACCGTTTCGCGAACAACTGCAAGCTCGAACTCGTCATGGGCCGCCACGATGCCGTACACGGTGTCACTGCGCTGTGCGTCGCCATAACGCGCGGGGTCAATATCGCCTCCACCCTGGATGAGCACCCCATCTACTGCGGCGACCAGCGACGCCACATGCGATAGTGACTCAGTGAGCGGTGGCACCGTCATGACCACGCCACCAGCACGGGCGATTGCTTCGGCGTATCGCAAGCCGTTGGAATAACTGTCGCCACGAACCCCAGTGGCACCCGACGTCAATTTGCCGGGCAATAGAATACGGGGAGCCATCAAAATTTCTGCTACCCACTCGACGGTGTGTAAACATAACGAATCAAAAAATCAGACTCAAATGTGGTGTCTCTCAATAGACCTGGGCAGGGCCCATTCAGAACACCTGAATCCAAAAACTGCACCGGTAGGAAGCGCTTGCTCGCGTACACAAGATGTGGATTAGAGAGCTTAATTGGCCGACAAGTTGCAGCTGCAGATTTACCAGACGAATAGGCGATCATCGGATCATGTGTTCCATAAACAGATTCAATTCCAGTAAGAAGTGAAATCAAGTTGCCGTACTCTCCATAATAGGCAATTCTTAAAGAATCAGATTTTTGGGTTACAACTTTCATAATTGACTGAACAACGGGTTCAGACGCAAAGGTTTCTGTCGACCATGTAACTGCATCCCGCCTAAAGTGAATTCCCACAACATTTTGAGGATCAGGAACGAACATAAGTGAGCAAAGCAATAACGAAGAGATCACCCATGGTAACGGACCGAAATATCTCGAATCGTCACGAGAGGTTTTCGAATTCTGGAATTCGATGGATAACCAAATCGTCTTAAGTAGACCAATGAGCGTCATAGTGGAAAGCACTAGTGGCAACCACAACGGCGATGATATAAAAGATGGGCCATTTGCACCGACGAAGAAAGGGAAAGTTGTTACTCCGAAAAGCCCAGTGGCAACACCCATTAATGAATTTGCTTTTAAGTCAAGCGCAAGATCGTCCCCTTTTTTGAAAATGACAATCAAAACTCCAAAGAGCAAAGTTACGCTATGAATAGAAAACGCAAACTGATGCAATCCCCAGACAGGTACAGCGTTTACGTAACCACCCGATCCACGAGAAGTAATCCAGAGCAACAAGTTCTGGCCGCCTTGCATGAGCTGTCCATTGCTTAACAGATAAAGTAAACCAGTGGATGTTGCGATAGCAACAAGGGTGACAGCAAGAAAGTTCCACACGAAATTGCCATCAGCAAAGACCTTAAGACCTAAAGTAATCAAAAGAGAAAGCACCAAAGGAATTGCAGTTTCGGTATTATTAATTATTGCTAGCGCCAGTAACAGCCCAAGCAGAAAAGTGAGTGACATGCTCGGTTTCCGTTTTTCGAAAAAGTAGCTAGCGAGTGTCAACACGAGAAGTGGAATTAAAAAACGAGGCGCATTTGAGGTTGACGGCAAAAAACCTGATGCTAGGTCTGTCTGGCTACGGGGACTAATCAGCACTGCGGCTATCAGGGCCGCGAATACTAGATTGCAACGCAATATCCGCTTTGATAACCAAACTAAGACGAAAATCAATAAAGTTGATAGGACAATATGGTACAAAACTAATACACGGATTACGTTCGTATCGCCCGCAAGCGATATTACTGGACGGACGATGTAACCAGCCAACGATGTGTAAGTTGGCGCAAAGCTCTGAAACGGGTGCAAACCAGCTGCTGGAGCGGCGTACTCATTGAAAATGACACCGAATTCGCGATTAGGCCCGATTGCTCGTCCGAATGCGGGTATCTGTGGAACAAAGATTATAGCACAGATCAAAATTGAAAGCTTTTGCAATTTTGGTTTTGGTGGTATCTGAAGTTGTGAAAATAAGTTGCTCCTATATTTGCTCAAGATTATTGAAGTGCCAATTGCGATGACTGCTGGACCCATTCCAAAGCCATCCAAAAATCTTTGCCCGAATGCTTCGGTTCTCCACTTGTGCAACGACGCAAAGTGAAGAAAAACCAAGAGCAGGGATATGGGGTACAGACATTTTGCAGAAGATAAACGACTCAAGAGATGTTTAATTTGTAGTACCGTGTCTCTGGAACCCGATATCGCATAAAGAAAAGTCCCGATAATGATTCCGACCAAAATCAGTAAAAGACTCAGATAAATATAGTCCCCTCCTTCTGTCACAATCCGAATATTTTCAGAGCGGATGCGAGCCGGAGAATAGGAGGTGACGGCCTCTAAGAACGTAGGAAGCGGCAAAACTCGCACCGATACTCGTGCGAGTATTACTGACACTGGTCCAGCTAACAAGAAAATCACCAATGCGAGCCCTGCGAATCCAGCTATCGACTCCAGACTTCGAAAAGCTGGCGGCTTTCTCAATTTTATTGTCAAATGTGACTCTTCCATTGGAGATAACTTAGACCAATCCCAGAGCAGGGGCTCGTGTCAGTCATTTGAGGCCAACGGCAAAGAAGAACAGGTCTCAATTTTTTTCAAATTAACAGAAACTCCGATTCGACCGCTGATCAATGAACGCAAGCGTCCTTGCGATGCTGAGACTGTCACCAGATGAGACGGCGAGTATTCTCGACAAAATTGCAAGCTGTTTCCATCAACGGTGATATTTAAATCTGTTGCGCGATTAACCATGGCGGTCCACTCGTAGGGCCGCACGCCACGACCACGTGCGTTAAATCGAAGTGCCTCGTCTACCAAAACCATTGACTTAGTGTCAAGAAGCAGCTCTCTTGATTCACTCATCTCCGTGATGAACTCTCGCTGTTTCATCCAATCGAGGTAGTAGCCAGAATATGTCGCGATATTTAAGACAACTGAAATGCTTATTATCGCAAAAAGAAATGCTTGTTTTCGTTTTCGGAGCATCTTGGCTGCTGCAAGAAGTATAAGCGCAATACCGAAAGGCTGCAGTAATTGGTGTCGTGAGTTCCAGTCTGACTCGTCAGGTAGAAACGGCAGAATCCAATCAGAGAGATTCGCAAAGTGTCCAACTGCTAGATATGGGAATGTGCCAGCGCCAAGGACGGCAAAACCAATTGAAAGCAACACGAATTCACGGCTCATAGCTTTTTCTCTCTGCAATTTGAGTCCTAAAATCATCAGGGGAATCAGCAGTAGCGACGTAAAGACAACTGCGCGGAGAAGGAATGCCACCTGAATGGTGTTGTAGCCATCAGTAACTACGTAAGACGGAAACAACACTGGAAAGAGATATCGGTGCACGATTGGGAATACACAAAGAGCACCGAGTGTCACTAGTCGGTCGGCAGATCTCTGAAGTTCACGGCGAACCAGCCTTACTCCCAAGACGGCGATTAACACGACTACAAATACCTGTAGAGAAGCCACGAACATACTCCAAAATATTGGAAACAATGCACAAATTCGTATCAGCATGTGCGGGCTGAGGGTCATCCACGCACCCAACACAAAAAGTAGGAGCGAGAAAGAGTATTGGTAATCAATGTGGGAGATTCGTGCTCCGTATGCCGGCATGAACAGCACTAGCAGGGTGATATAGCTAGTTTCTCTATTTCGTAGCCAACGAGTGCGCCGCAGGAATGCAGCGAGCAAGATCGCAATCAGCGGAAAGTACAAGAATGTGAGGACCCGCATCAACCATGGGCCTGGTGCGATGAGAGTCGCTTCGATGGTTGCTCTCCCTGGCAAACTGCAGCGGGTGCATTCAGCAAAGTACGACTTAACGCCCTCAGAACCCGTGGCGTAGACCATCCAGTCGTCCCAGTACAGCGCATTCCAGGAAAACACCAAAAAGCCATGCGAGATGCAATACAACACCAGTATTCGCGTCCAGCGAAGATGCCCGTTGGTATGCAGTGGAGAAAACCCAAGAAATATGCAGTCAAAAAGTGAGCCGTGATTCGATTTGCTAGTCATCTCGTAAGATTAGTGTGGGGATTAGCGCCCAGTGACTTCGGAGATTTCGTACCCCTCAGCTTTGGCGCCGGCAATCAGTGTTGCGGTGTGGTCACGGCCGCGCACTTCAAGCACCACCTGCACGCCAGTTTCGCGCACGTGCAAATCGACACCTTCGCGCACGTGTTCGACTTCGATCAGATTGGCGCCATGTTGGGCGAAGAATGTGAGTAGCCGAGCCAGCCCACCTGGTCGGTCACTGATTCGTACAAAAACAATCAAACGCTTGCCACGATTTGTCTCGTGACGCCGCACGAGCCCCGTCAATAATCCAAGGTCGGCGTTACCACCCGACAACACCACACAGGTTGAACCACGCTCGGCAGGCTTCACCCGACCAGCAATGAGTGCCGATACCCCGACTGCACCGCCACCTTCCACAAAAAACTTCGAGCGCTCCAGAAGCAGCATCATGGCGTCAGCAACGCTGTCCTCATCAACGTCAACAATCTCATCGACCCATTTTTCAATCAGTGGTGCAGTGACATCACCAGGAATTTTCACCGCGATGCCGTCAGCGAGTGTGAGCACGGGACCCTCTGGTGCCTTGCCGTATATATACGGAGCACATGACGAGATTTGCACACCGATTACCTTGATCGCCGGATTGAATTGTTTCACCGTAAGTGCGACACCACTCAGCAAGCCACCACCGCCGAGTGGCACGATGACTTGGGCAAGGTCGGGAATGTCGTCGATGAGTTCGATTCCGAGGGTGGCCTGACCAGCGACAACGACTGGGTCGTCGTATGGATGACAAAACACCATGCCCGATTCGTCGGCGCGGGCTTGAGCGAGGACCACTGCGATGTCAAGGCTCTCGCCACCTTCGTGCACCGTTCCGCCATAACCACGACATGCAGATATTTTTGCCAGTGAGGCGCCAGCAGGAACATAAATTTCACACGGCACACCAAATTGTCGGGCCGCAAATGCAAGTGCTGCGGCGTGGTTGCCAGCGCTGCCTGCAACCACTCCTTTGCGGGCACTTTCCCCGAGTGATGCAAGTTTGTTCATCGCGCCACGAATCTTGAAGGCTCCGGTACGTTGCAGGTTTTCTGCCTTCAAGACCACCGAGCCCCCGTAACGTGCACTCAGGTGGGCAGACGGCGCAACAGGGGTGTGGGTGACGATACGGCGATCACGTTCGCCAATTCGACGCACATCTTCCAGTGAAATATCAACTGCACTCATACGACCCATGTAACTACTACGGTATCGCTGTGCGTGCACTCATTGTTGGCAACCGTGAAGATGCAGACCCAGGTCTGGTTGGTTCGCGACTGAGCGACGTGGGCTTCACATTTCAGCGCAACGAGCGTGAGTATCCGCGCGAGTGGAAGACACTCGCTGGTGTGGATCTCATCGTGCTACTCGGTTCAGAATGGTCGGTGTACTGGGAAAATAACGAAAAAGAAGTTGCTGCCGAAGTTGACTTGGTACATAACGCAATGAAACGAGGTGTGCCAATTTTTGCCATCTGTTATGGCGCACAACTCATCTCACATGCACTTGGTGGCAGCGTCACGCGATCACAAACACCAGAGGTTGGCTGGCATGATGTGTCGAGCACGGCATACCCCGACCTGCTCGGTGGCAGCTGGCTGCAGTGGCACTACGACGTGTTCACCGTGCCACACAGTTTGAAGGCCGTGGCGATCAACGATGTCGGCCCGCAGGCGATGTTGGGCAAGCGGCTCTTTGGCACCCAATTTCACCCAGAGGCCACGCTGGACATCATCACGCGCTGGAGCACGGGCATGGGCACCACAGAACTCGCCAAACTCGGCATTGACGCCAAGCACCTTTGTGAAATGTCGGGGGAACAGGTGGCCCATCGGGCATCTGCCACAGCCCAACTCGTCGACTGGTTTCTGGCAGAAGTGGCTGCGTAGTAGTTTTCTCCTGATGTCTGGTATGTCGGAGTTCCTGCGGTCGTACCTCACCGTCGCCTGGTTTGGTTTGGCGGCGGTGCTGCTCGCCGGGCTCCTCTTGTGGGTGTCGTCGCTCATTCGCCCCTCCCGTCCGACCCGCGAAAAACTCCTTACCTATGAAAGCGGTGTCGACCCCGTCGGTGAAGGCTGGTCGCAGAGCCAGGTGCGCTACTACATCTTTGCCCTGCTCTTCGTGGTGTTCGATGTCGAGGCCGTGTTTATCTTTCCGTGGGCGACACAACTTGAGCGTTATGGTGCATTTGGTTTGGCTGAAATGGGCCTGTTTATCGGCGTGCTACTACTCGGCCTCGTGTATGCGTGGCGTAAAGGAGTCTTGCGATGGGTTTAGTCGAGCGTGGTCGGATGCCTCGTTCTTTGTCGACGCTGTTCAACATGGGTCGCTCGTACAGCATGTGGGTGTATCAGTGGGGTTTGGCGTGTTGTGCGATTGAAATGGGTGCTGCCTTCGGGTCGCCTCGTTACGACGTGATGCGACTCGGTGTCATTCCATTGCCGGCCAGCCCGCGCCAAGCCGACCTTGTGGTCATCTCGGGAACAGTCACCGACAAGATGGCGCCAGCCATCAAACGTTTGTACGAGCAGATGCCCGAGCCCAAATATGTGATCAGCATGGGAAGTTGTGCAAATTGTGGCGGCCCATATTGGGATTCGTATTCGGTGACCAAAGGCGTTGATCAGATTATTCCGGTTGATGTCTATGTGCCCGGTTGCCCACCGCGCCCTGAGGCATTGCTCGAAGGCATCGTGCTGCTGCAAGAGCGCATCAAGAACGAAGACATGGGTGCGCGTTGGCGCGGTGAAGGCACCCGTTCGCTTGATGCCAGTGCTGCCGCTGAACGAAAAGGAAAACCCGTTGTCGTCGGCACCTGAAGTAATCACCGACGTCGCGCGCGAGTCGCTGCTGGCAGAAATTACTGCTGCACTTGGCGACCGACTTGCTGCCTCCCATTTGCGACCTGCTGATGACCTGTGGTTGCGGGTTCGTACGGATGCGTGGAAGTCATCCATGCGCACGCTGCGCGACACGCTTGGCTTTCATTACTTCTGCTTTTTGTCCGCCATTGATTGGATGCCGTCACCATTCGGTCGCGGTGAGGACGACCCTACCGAGCCTGCGCCAGTGCGGGATACGACCATTCGCTCGGGTTATGCCGGTGGTGGCACCCGAATGCAGGTGTTTGCGCGCGTGGTGAACCCCGCAACCCATGTTGGAGTGTTTATCAAAGTGGATGTTGATGATGCACAACCAGTTCTCGAATCCATTCATGATGTGTATGCCGGCGCAAATTGGCATGAACGCGAAACTCATGAGATGTTTGGTATCGGATTTGACGGTCACCCCGACCTGCGCAATATGTATCTGCCGATGGATTTCGAGGGTCATCCGTTACGTAAAGACTTCCCGCTCTTGGCGCGCATGATCAAGCCGTGGCCGGGCATTGTGGATGTTGAGCCACTGCCCGGTGGTGGCGTCGAAGAAAGTGCCGACGAAGCATGAGCCTCACCGATCGCCTCTTGGGGGACCGTCAGCGTTTGGCGTACATCGCCAGCCAGGCGGCCGACTCGCGACTGAATGTGGAGTTGGAAACTGAGGGGATGACCCTCAACATTGGGCCGCAGCACCCAGCCACGCACGGCACATTGCGTATCATCGCGCGTCTCGACGGCGAACAAGTGGTGTGGGCCGAGCCATCGTGCGGCTACATGCACCGCGGATACGAAAAACTTGCCGAGGTTCGCACCTATCCGCAAGTGACTTCACTGGTCAACCGCATCGACTGGCTGGGCAGCTTTGCCAACGAAGTGCCGTTCATCTTGGCGGCCGAAAAGTTGATGGGTGTCGAAGCGCCGGCCCGCTCACAACACATTCGCACGATTTTGTTCGAGTTGTCCCGCATCGCGAACGTGTCGCTGTTTCTTGGTGATCTCGGTGTGCAGATGGGTGCCATCACGCCTGTCTTTTTTGCATTCCGTGATCGCGAATACGTGCTCAACCTGATTGAGGGTGCCACCGGTGGTCGCTTTCATCCGAACTTCGACCGCATCGGCGGATTGAAAGACGACCTGCCCAAGGGTTGGATCGCCGAAACCAAGGCAGTCATGAAAAAACTACGAAAGTTTTGCGACCAGATTGATGACTTGTTGTTCGGAAACGAAATATTCCAGGCCCGCATGCGTGGCATCGGTGTGATTCCACGAGATGTCGCGTTGCAGTACGGCTTGTCGGGTGCCAACCTGCGGGCCAGTGGTGTGGATTGGGATTTGCGTCGCGACCAGTCGTTGCCGATGGCCTGGAACAAAGCCGATTGGAAAGTATGGACGCACCCCGACGGTGACAGTTACGCCCGTTGTTGGGTGCGTTTGCAAGAAACGCGTGAATCGACCAAAATCGTCGATCAGTTGCTTGACACCATTCCGAGTGGCCCAATCATGGCCAAGGTCCCCAAGATCATCAAGGTGCCGGAAGGCGAAGCATGGGTGTCGACTGAAAACCCACTCGGCGAGATGGGCTACTATGTCGTGTCACGTGGTGAGCTCGGGCCGTTCCGCGTGAAGATTCGTTCGGCAAGTTTCAACAACATGTCGGTTGCGCCATGGGCGCTACGCGGCGTGTACGTGCCGGACATCGTGACGATTCTTGCTTCGCTCTATTTCATTCTCGGTGACATCGACCGATGATGCAGGTGTTGGCACTCGAAGTGCCGTACTGGGGCCAATCGTTGTTGCGGGTGCTTGGGGGCATTGTCGCAGTGTTGCTGCCGGCAGGCACGATCGTCTATGTGTTTTTGTTCAAGATGATGTCGTTCATGCAGAGCCGACTCGGGCCGATGGAAGCAGGCCCGTATGGCTCGCTGCAGTTGGTGGCCGAGGTAGGCAAATGGTTGCAGAAAGAAGACATCGTCCCCGAGCGTGCCGATCCACGTATCTTCAAAATGGCCCCGATCGTGGTGCTGGCGAGCACTTTTTTGTTGGTCGCGGTGGTGCCGTTTGGGCCTGATGCCTGGTTTACCAACTTTGAAGCCGGAGTCTTTTATGCACTAGCAGTTTCGTCGCTGTCGGTGCTCGGCATTTTGATGGCCGGTTGGGCAAGTGCCAACAAGTATTCGCTGCTTGGTGGTTTGCGTGCCGCCGGTCAGTTGATCGCCTACGAATTGCCGATGGTGCTTGCCGTCATTGGTGTGATTATTCAGGCAGAAACAATGAACTTGCAGCAGATTGTGGTCGCCCAAAATGCGGGCGAGATATTCGGCTTCAGTGGTCTCGGCAACCCGTATCTCATCACGCAGTTGGTCGGCTTCGTGATTTTTATGATTGCGATACAAGCCGAACTCACCCAGGCACCATTCGATATGCCGATTGCTGAAAGCGAATTGGTGTCGGGCTACATGACTGAATATTCGGGGTTTCGCTTCCTCATGTTTTTCATCGGTGAGTTCGCCACCGCTGGCGTATTCGCCCTAATCACCTCGGTATTGTTCCTCGGCGGTTGGGGAGTGCCGTTTGCGTGGTTTGGCTGGACCGATGTCGACTCGGTCAGCAACTGGATGAACATCGTCGGACCAATCATCATGTTCACGAAAATGATGCTTATTGTGTTCATCATCATGTGGGTGCGCTTCAGTTCGCCACGCTTCCGCGAGGATCAGCTCCAGCGCTTCGCTTGGAAGGTGCTCATCCCTGTATCGCTGGGCAATATCGCAATCACGTCAATCTTTAAGGTGGTGATGTAAATGCCCAAAGTTCCAGGTTTGGTCAAAGGTCTGGGTGTCACCCTCGGCACGTTGTTCGAAACCGTCACCAAAGGTGCCAACACCGTGCAGTATCCGCACGAAAAAGAAGCACCACCGACGCGCTCCCGTGGTGTCATCGCACTGCACGAAGGCAACTGCACCTCATGCATGTTGTGTGCTCGCTCGTGCCCTGACTGGTGCATCTACATCGAAGGGCACAAAGAGCTTGCCCCGCCGCGTCGCGAAGGTGGCAAAGTACGCCAGGTCAACAAACTTGATCGCTTCGACATCGACTATGCGCTGTGTATGTATTGCGGTATCTGTGTTGACGTCTGCCCGTTCGACGCACTGTTTTGGAGCCCCGAATACGAATACTCAGAACCACGTATTGCTGATTTGTTGCACGACAAAGCGAAGCTGAGTGAGTGGATGGAAACCGTTCCCGAGGCACCAGAACTTGAAGCTGGCGCCGAGAAAAAGAAGTAGTCACGTGATTGCCATTGAGCTTCTTGTCGCCCAGAACATCGGCTTTGCCGTCATAGCGCTGGTCATGATCGTCGCGGCACTGCGTGTAGTGACCACCCACAACGTGGTGCACGCTGCCCTGTGGCTGGTGGTGGTGCTGAGTGGTGCCGCCGCCCAGTATGTGTTGTTGGCTGCCGAATTCGTAGCAGTCACTCAGGTGCTCGTATATATAGGTGCAGTGATGGTGCTGTTCTTGTTCGGCACCATGCTCACGCGCGCCCGCATCGGCACCGAACGCGATCTGAACAACCCGTATTGGCGCCTCGGTATCCCCGTCGCCGGCCTGCTGTTCGCCGCGATGGCGATTGCGATCGGTTCGTCATTCGGTGACGAGCAGTTGCCGAGCGACCCACGGGTCATCGGTATCCCTGAGATCTCTGACCAAATCTTCGGGGCGTACCTGTTGCCATTCTGGGCACTGTCGTTCGTCTTGCTGGCGGCAATCATCGGGGCCATCGTGCTGGCCCGCAAGGACTGAACCCGTCATGTTGACCGGTCAGTTCCTGCTGCTGGGGGCAATCCTGTTCTGTATCGGCGTGTATGGCGTCATCGCCCGCAAAAATGCAGTGCTCGTGCTCATGTCGATTGAACTCATCCTCAATTCGGTGAACATCAACCTGCTTGCATTCGCACTGCGCAATGGCTCGGCTGACGGTCACACTTTTGCCCTGTACGTCATCGCTGTCGCAGCTGCCGAAGTCGGCGTTGGTTTGGCGATGGTGCTGCTCATCTATCGCAATCGACGCAACATCGGGCTCGACGAACTCAGTGAGATGCACGGATGATGTTGGCCGTATCCGAGGTGTTGTCACCGCTCAAGGGCGGCTGGTTTTTGGACAACGCCTGGCTCGTGCCCGTGGTACCGATGGTCGGGTTCGCTTTGATCGTGCTCTTTGGCAAACGATTGCCCAAAAAAGGTAGCGAGCTCGGTGTGTTGTCAATCTTCGTCAGTCTTGTTCTGGCAAGTGGTGCCGCCTGGCAGTGGATTCAGCGCGTCGGTGCCGCAGGTGAGGAACAATTCATATCGCCAGTGGTGCGCACGTGGACGTGGTGGCAAGCCGGTGGGGTTGAATTTACGATTGGCCAGCACGTCGACGGGCTCACTGTCGTGGTGCTGTTCGTTGTGGCGCTCATTTCGACACTCATCCAGATTTATTCGCTTGAGTATCTGCGCGGCGATCGTCGCTTCACCCACTTTTTTGCGGCACTGACCCTCTTTTCCGCCGGCATGTTGGCGATGGTGGTTGCCGAAGACATGATTCTGTTTTTACTCGGTTGGGAAATCATGGGCTTGTGTTCGTTCATGCTCATCGGTCACTGGTGGGAAGATGGGGCCAATAGTCGGGCTGCGCTCAAGGCTTTTTTCACCGTACGTACGGGCGACGTCGGTCTGTTGGTTGGCATCGCGATGCTGTTTTTTGCCGCCAATGAGTGGACCACCACCAACCTTGGCTTGTCCGGTTTCTCGATCCGCGGTATTTCGGCATGGGCGCTGTCGGGTGAACCGAACTCGACGGTCATCCTCGTCGCTGCAGTCGCACTCTTCATTGCTGCAATCGGCAAGAGCGGTCAATTCCCGTTGCACACCTGGTTGCCGGATGCGATGGCCGGCCCCACACCAGTAAGTTCGCTGTTGCATTCATCAACAATGGTGGTGGCTGGCGTATTCCTCGTAGCCCGTCTGTATCCAGTTTTCTTCACGGGCCTCGACATTCTTGGTCCGTCATCCAACGTGATCATGGTGATTGCTGCGATCACCATCGTTGTCGCAGCCGCCCTGGCTTTCGTGCAAACCGACATCAAACGGGTGCTGGCATACAGCACGGTCAGCCAACTCGGCTACATGATGCTCGGCCTCGGTGCCGGTGCGTGGCTGCCTGCGGTGTTCCACATCTTCACGCACGCATTCTTCAAGGCGTGCCTCTTTTTGTGTGCTGGTTCAATCAGCCACAGTGCATCACACCATTCGTTTGACATGAAAAAAGACATGGGTGGTCTGCGCAAACATATGCCAATCACGTTTGCAGCGTGGACAGTGTCGACGCTGGCACTGTGCGGTGTGTTTCCATTCTCGGGCTTTTTTTCCAAGGATGAAATCATCGACAATGTGGGTGGCAATGGGTACACCTGGTTCATGGCAGTGGGTCTTGGTGGCGCATTTCTTACCGCGGCGTACATGACGCGAGCCACGTACCTCACATTCTTCGGGCAGGCGCGGGGCGCATCGGCGGGGGAACACGACTCTCACGACTCTCACGACTCTCACGATTCGCATGAGGCGCACGATTCTCACGATTCGCATGATTCGCCGCATGAGTCCGGCATCCTCATCACGGGACCGATTGCAGTTCTTGCGGTGCTGGCAATTTTTGCCGGGTTGTTCAATGCCACGCCGTTCGGCGAATCCTGGGAATACATGAAGAAGTGGGTCGAGCCGCGTGCATTGGTCGCGGCACAACCGTCGGCTGGTGGGCCGGGTGAGTCGTTTGCGATCTCAGTGCCAAGTTCCGAGGCGGGAGGTGTCGAATCGCCATGTGGCAAGGAGGCTCCAACCGCAGGTATCTGTTATGCACCGCAGCTGAACCACGCCAAGTTCAAGTGGTCAAAAGCGCTGCTATCACTCATGATTGTGTTTACCGGAATCGCGGTCAGCTGGTTGTTGAGTGCAGCGTTGTATGGGCGTCGCGACCCGCGACTTGTCGGGCTCACAGAGCGAAATGGGTTGGCGCGTGCGGGCTATCGACTGCTGGCCAACAAGTACTACCTCGATGACGTGTACGAACGTGGCGTGGTGGGCACGATTGCCGGACCAATCGCCCGCAGTGCGTACTGGTTTAACCAGAATATTCTCGACGGCATCCTGCACGGAATCGCCCGCAGTGCCCGCGCCGTTGCGATGGTGGTGTACCGCGATATCGATCAGCGTGTCGTTGACGGTGCGGTCAATGCATCGGCTGACCTCACCAAAACGACGGGTGTGGCAGTGCAACCATTACAGTCTGGGCGAGTCGGCCACTATGGGGCGCTGCTTTTTGCGACGGCCGCAGTAGTTGCACTCGTCTTCGTCATTCTCAATACGTGATTACACAACGGGAGATAACACCATGCAAATGATCTACGACGACAACTGGGTGCTCAGTGTCGGCACATTCCTGCCGATGCTCGGTGTGCTCGTCTTGCTCATCACACCAAAAGCAAATGAAGCCGCCATCAAGTTGGTGGCACTCATCACCTCAATCGCCACCGTGGTTGTTGGCGCGTTCACACTGTTCAGTTTCAACTTCGACAAGGCAGGCTCGATGCAGTTCGTGGCTGAGGCCGAGTGGATTCCACTCATTAAAAGCACGTACTTCATCGGTGTTGATGGCATCAGCCTGCCGCTATATCTATTGAGCATGGTGATCACGTTGCTCGTCGTTATCTACAGCCTGGATCACGTGCCATCGCCTGGCAACCCGAAGGCATTCTTCATCTTGATGCTGATTTTGCAGACAGGTATGGCCGGAACGTTCATTGCCCAAGACCTCATTTTGTTCTTCGTCTTTTTTGAGCTGGTGCTGTTGCCGATGTTCTTCATGATCGGCGTGTGGGGTGGCGAGCAACGTCAATACGCGTCACTCAAATTCTTCCTCTACACCATGTTCGGTTCGGCGTTGATGCTCGTTGCCTTCCTCGCAATATTCTTCAAAACTGGTGCAGAGAGTTTTTCCATTCCGTATCTGGTCGAAAATGGTGCAGGTATTGCAAAGAACGTGCAGGTGTGGATCTTTGCAGGCATGTTCGTTGGATTTGCGGTGAAGGTACCGATGTTCCCCTTTCATACCTGGCTGCCTGATGCACATACGCAGGCACCCACGCAGGGCTCGGTGATTTTGGCGGCAGTGCTGTTGAAGCTTGGAACGTATGGTTTCGTACGTATCGCAATTCCCATGCTGCCTGACGCAGCCTTGGAGTGGGCACCGTGGATCGGTGGTTTGGCAGTAATCGGCATCATCTATGGCGCTTTGGGATGTCTTGCGCAAACCGATATGAAGCGACTGATTGCGTTTTCGTCGGTGGCGCACATGGGCTTCGTGATGCTCGGCATTTCGACGCTTACATCGTTCGGGGTCAACGCTGCAGTCTTTGGCATGGTGGCACACGGCTTGATTACCGGCATGTTGTTCTTCATCGCCGGCAGCGTGAAAGAGCGTTATCACACCTTGGAGATCAACAAGTTGGGTGGCATGCTCACGCAAGCGCCCCGCCTTGGTTGGATTCTCGGCTTGTGCACGATGGCGTCACTTGGTTTGCCAGGCCTGGCAGGTTTCTGGGGTGAATTTCCCGCGATCTTGTCGGCGTACAACCCAGCCGATGGCTTGAATGTCACCGTGTATCGGGTGTACATGGTGATTGCGGCAATCGGCACGGTTTTGGCTGCCGGATATTTGCTATGGCTCTACCAACGCACTGCCTTCGGTACACCAAAGGGTGGTGACCACGAAGAGATTCACGACGTGACAACGCGTGAGTGGTTGGCGTGGGTACCGATGTTGGTCGCCATCGTGGTATTCGGCGTCGTACCAAATTTGTTGTTCAGCATCATTGACCCAGCCGTGCAGGAAACCCTGCGCGCGTTCGGAGGCTGACGCGTGACGTTGTCCCTCACTCTTGCGGCTGGATGGGTAGCGCCAACGATTGATTATCACGCGCTGGCGCCTGAAATCGTATTGGCAATCGGGCTCACCGTGGTGCTATTGGTCGACCTATTCACCACCGAGCGCAACAAATGGTTGTTGTCGGTACTCACGGGTTTTTCGTTGCTCGGTGCGGTGTTGCCGGTGCTCACGCTGATGCTCCACGACAACTCGGTGCGCTCACTGTTTGATGGCCGCTACGTGGTCGATGAATTCAGTCTGGTGATGAAGGGACTGTTCTTGTTGGCTGGCTATGTCATCGTGTTGCTTTCTACGTCGCACGTTGAGGAAGGTGACTATTGGCGGGGTGAATACTGGTTCTTATTGCTCTCTAGTTTGCTCGGCATGATGATGATGGCATCGGCACGAGACCTGGTGTCGGTGTTCGTAGCCCTGGAATTCCTCTCGATACCGGCGTACATGCTCGCTGCGTGGCGCAAACGCGATGTGAAGAGCAACGAAGCCGGTGTGAAGTACTTCTTGCTCGGTGTGTTCGCTTCAGCAGTGATGTTGTACGGCATGTCGATGTTGTACGGCGTCGCCAATTCCACGTTGTTGATTGACATTGGCAAATCGATAGATCTTGACGGCGCCTTCGGGGCAGTGCAGGCACTGGCCATCGTGTTCGTCGTCGTCGGGTTTGCGTTCAAGGTGTCGGCTGTGCCCTTCCACACCTGGGCGCCCGATACCTATGAAGGTGCACCAACACCAGTAACGGCATTTTTGTCGGTGGCGAGCAAAGCGGCCGGTTTCACCGCACTCGTGGTGATGGTGCTCACCGCATTTCCGGAAGGTCGTGATGTCTGGCAACCATTTATTTGGGGGCTGTCAGCACTCACCATGACGGTCGGCAATTTGTTCGCACTGCGTCAGACCAACTTCGTGCGCATGATTGCGTACTCGTCGGTGAGCCAAGGCGGCTTCGTATTGATGCCACTGGCTGTCGCTGGTGGTCCAGCTGGTGAGTCGGCACTGCGTGCCGTTGTCGTGTATCTACTCGTGTATGCAGCGACCAACCTTGGAATGTTTGCGGTCATTCTTGCCGTTTCACGCAAGACCCGCAGTGGCGAAATTTCGTCACTCGGGGGATTGTTTTCTTATGCACCGGCAATGGGCGTCTTGCTCACGCTCTTTTTGGCATCGCTGGCAGGTATTCCACCACTCGGTGGCTGGATCGGTAAGTTCTCTGCGTTTCAAGCGTTGCTCACCGATGCGACACCGTGGGCGTATGTGCTGGCAATCATTGGTGCCGTCAACTCGGTGATTGCATTCGGCTACTACGGCAACATCATGCGCGAGGTATGGATGCGTCCGGTTCCACACGGTGATACCACGCCGATAGTCACACCGTCATCGATACAAATTGCACTGGGTATCACGGCTGTAGTGACACTGTTGTTCGGCATCCTGCCTGGCATTGTGTTGCGTTTCGGTGAGATGGCCGAACTTCTCGGTGCCTTCGGCGGCTGACGACGCTCGGCGGGCGATTGGCGCCCGTGGTGGTGCACTGCGTTTCGACGAATTCATGTCGGTTGCCTTGTATGGCGAGCGGGGTTTTTATATGCGTTCGGGACGTGCCGGTCGACGGGGCGACTTCATCACGTCGCCCGAAGTCGGGCCGTTGTTTGGGGCAGTGATTGCGCGTGCATGTGACAGCTGGTGGCGAGAACTTGACAGCCCCGACTCGTTCACGGTGCTTGAAGTGGGGGCTGGGCCGGGCACGTTGGCGCGAGCCGTAATTGCTGCCAAGCCAGCGTGCTCGAACGCGTTGCGCTATGTGGCTGTCGAGGTGTCAGCAGAGCAGCGTGCGCTGCATCCTGCCGGTGTCGAATCGTGCGCGGTGATGCCGACTGAACCTTTCATTGGCGTGATTATTGCCAATGAGTTGCTCGACAATTTGCCGACTCGATTGTTCGTATTCGATGAATCGTGGCGAGAGGCGTACGTGGCGTGGGAAGGTGGCCGCTTTGTTGAACGATTGATGACGTGTCGTGAGTTGCCCAGATGTTTACCCGCCGAGGCTGCGCACAGCGCACGTGTGGCGGTGCAGGATGCCGCAGCACATTGGGTGACTCAGGCCCGCAGTTTGTTGACGGCCGGTCGACTCGTCGTGCTGGACTACTGCACGTCATCGCCGATGATGTGTCTGCGACCGTGGCGCGAGTGGTTACGCACCTTCACCGATCACCGGCGAGGTGTTCACTATTTGTCGGCAGTGGGCGAGCAAGATATCACCGTAGAAGTCGCACTTGACCAGTTGCCTGTTGCATCGGTGGTGGCGACACAGGCAGAGTTTCTGATCGAACACGGCATCACAGCGATGGTCGAGGAGGGCCGAGCGGCGTGGCAGCAGGCTGCTGCTGCACCAGACCTTGCGGCGATGGCTATGCGCAGCCGTATTCGCGAGGCAGAAGCGTTGCTTGACCCAGCTGGTCTTGGCGGCTTCAGCGTCGTTCAGTGGTGTCGCTGAGTAGCACATCCCGCGCATCTGGTTTGCTCGTCATCCATGCCGATGTGATGACAACACACATTCCGAGGACTGAGATGATCGCAATTCGTTCATCATTGAATACTGCGCCCAATATCAACCCGACGATTGGTGTGAAGTAAGTAGGAATCATGGCTCGGGTGATGCCCGTGCGCTCGAGCAGGGTTCCGAATAGAACGAAAGCAATACCCGTGCTGACGATGCCGAGTACCGCAAGGGCAGCAACTGCCGACCAAGCTAACTGCGAATTCGCTATACCCCCAGCAGCAAAAGGTAGCGACCACAACGCGGCGGCAAACTGCACCCGCATCAGAAGTCGTGCTGGTGAGTATTGGGCCTGCAGTGGGCGCGCAATGTTTGCACCAAACGCGTAGCCCAGCACTGCTGCGAGTAGCAGGGCGATTCCGCGCAGGTCGGCGATGGATTCGCCACTGGCCGATTCGCTGCGAATCGCCGGCAGTGCGATCACGGTGATACCGACAAAGCCAATCAGAATTGCGATGATGCGTTGGGTGCTCGGCATTCGTCGCACCCAAACTGCGGTCACCAGTGCAATCACCACGGGCAGCCCACCGTTGATCATTCCTGCAACGCTGCTGGCGGTGGTTTGCTGTGCCAACGGGAAGAGCGAAAAAGGCAACGCCATCCACACCAACCCGAGAATGGCGATGCGGGGCCAATGCTGACGGGGAATGGCCGTGCGGGCACCCGGAAAAAACGCAAGCGCAACGGCACCCGCCAGTGCCCGCCCGAACGGCACTACCGCAGGGTCGAAATGCTCAATGATGATGGCAATCAAAAGGAATGATGAACCCCATGTGAGTGCGAGGGCTGCGGCAAGCGTCCAGTCCAAAGCGCTAAAGCGGGTGGCGATTGGCTGATCATCCATGGCGAGTCACTATTCTCACAGAAGGCGAGCGAAAAGGAGAATTAGAGGTGGCAGGTAGCGACGATGCAACCATTCAAGATCTCGGGCACGAGAGTCGTAAATTTCCTCCATCGGCGGAATTCGTAGCAACAACTTTGGTCGCTGATTCGTCCCTTCATGACGAAGGCCGCCGTGATTACGAAGGTTTCTGGGCCCGGCATGCCGGCGAATTGTTGTCGTGGTCAAAGCCATGGCACACCATCTGTGAGTGGAAACTGCCGTTCGTGAAATGGTTCATTGGTGGTGAGCTGAATGTGTCGTACAACTGTCTTGACCGACATGTGCTGGCTGGCCATGGCCACAAAGTGGCCTTCTATTGGGAGGGCGAACCAGGTGACACGCGGGTGGTGACCTATCAAGAATTGCTCGATGAAACACAGAAATTCGCCAACGCGTTGCGCTCACTCGGCGTGCAAAAAGGTGACCGCATCAATATTTATCTGCCGATGATCCCTGAGGCTGCGGTGGCGATGTTGGCGTGTGCCCGGATTGGCGCGGCCCACAGTGTGGTGTTCGGTGGCTTTTCAGCACAGGCGTTGGCTGACCGCATCAATGATGCGTCGGCAAAAGTGCTCATCACTGCTGATGGCGGTTGGCGGCGGGGAGAAATTTTTCCGCTGAAACCCCAAGCTGATGCAGCAGTGGAGTACACACCGACAATCGAACATGTCGTGGTCGTGCGCCGTGGTGGTAACGAAGTGGCGATGCAAGCGGGTCGTGACCACTGGTATCACGAACTACTTGCGCAAGCAGCGCCCACGTGCCCCGCCGAGCCGATGGACGCCGAGCAACTGCTGTTTTTGTTGTATACCTCTGGCACAACGGGCAAACCCAAAGGCATCATGCACACCACGGGTGGCTACCTCACTCATGTCGCGACCACATTCAAGTACGCATTCGATCATCAACCTGATCGGGATGTGTTTTGGTGCACCGCCGACGTGGGTTGGGTCACGGGCCACAGCTACATCGTTTATGGACCACTTGCAAATGGTGCTACGCAAGTGATGTACGAAGGGGTGCCGAATTATCCAGCCAATGATCGCGTATGGTCGCTGATCGACAAATATAAAGTCACCATTTTTTATACCGCCCCTACGGCGATTCGTACCTACATGAAATGGGGGGCGCAAGAACCCGCGAAGCACGATCTTTCGTCGTTGCGACTACTCGGCAGTGTGGGTGAGCCGATCAACCCCGAAGCGTGGATCTGGTACCAGGAAACCATTGGACACGGTCGCTGTCCGATCATTGACACGTGGTGGCAAACCGAAACTGGTGGAATGATGATCAGCCCACTACCCGGTGTGACGATCACAAAACCTGGTTCAGCCACACATCCACTGCCAGGAATTGCTGCTGAAGTTGTCGATGAAGCCGGCAACACCATTACTCGCGGTGGGGGATACCTGACGCTCACGCAGCCGTGGCCCGGAATGTTGCGCGGCATCTGGGGCGACCCCGAGCGTTATCGTGAAACCTATTGGAGCCGTTTTCCTGGTCGTTATTTCGCTGGTGATGGCGCAAAGTTGGATGAAGATGGCTATCTGTGGCTGCTGGGTCGCGTGGATGATGTGATGAACGTGTCGGGTCACCGCATTTCCACCACCGAGGTGGAGTCGGCATTGGTGTCACATCCGTCGGTTGCTGAAGCGGCTGTAGTGGGGGCAAATGACGCAACCACTGGCCAAGCCATTATTGCGTATGTGACGTTGCGGGGTGGCCTGTCGGTTGATGAGAAAGTGTTGCGTGACCACGTGGCCAAAGAAATTGGAGCAATCGCCAAACCGAAGACCATTTATTTCACCCCTGATTTACCCAAAACCCGTAGCGGCAAAATCATGCGACGTCTCCTGCGTGATGTCGCAGAGGGTCGCAACCTTGGTGACACGACCACCCTTGCTGATGCATCGGTCGTGACTGAATTGCAGCGACGTGCGACCGATTCGCCATCCGAAGACTGAACCGTGCGACGGGCGCTAGTCGCGAAAGTTCACGAACTGTAGGGGTAACCCGAGGCCGGCCCCCTGTAACAAGGTGATAACTGCCTGTAAGTCGTCTCGTTTCTTTCCCGAAACACGCACAGTGTCACCTTGTGTTTGCGTAGATACTCCCTTGGGGCCCTTTTCCTTCACCAACTTGTTGATTTCACGCGCCTTGTCACTATTGATACCGACGGTCACTGTGACCACCTGACGAACCGACTCGCCCGTGGCGGGTTCGATTTTGCCCCAGTCAAGGCCGCGCAATGACACACCACGTTTCACGAAGCGTTCTTCGAGCACGGTCCGCAAAGCGCGGAGACGATCTTCACTGGCAGTGCGTAAGGTGAGCACCAGTTCGTTTTGTTCGATGGACGAATCAGTGTTCTTGAAGTCGTATCTTTGCCCAATTTCTCGTTGGGCCTGGTCGACGGCGTTCTTCAATTCCTGACGGTCTACTTCGGAAACCACATCGAAACTTGGCATGCCCGACACGATAGCGACTGGACGACGACGCCATTAGGGTGAGAGACCTCAGGGGTCGG
>CAMAWR010000014.1 GCA_945862045.1 Bifidobacterium breve | reverse complement strand
GGCATCACACCGACCCAAGACTTCGATATTGCGTTCTTGCAGGTGCAAAAAGAATTGCTCCTGCAAAAGCGCGTCGAGTTGGTTGGTCAAGCCCAGCGTTTGACGCAGGAGGCCGAGGAGATCGTCGCCAATCAAGAGATGGGCGACGTGGATTTCGGCGAAGAGGGTGGTGAAGGCGACACGATGGTGGTCGAGCGCGAGCGCGACCTGATTCTTTCCGAACAGGCAATGGCGGAGGTCGAGGCAATCGATATCGCGCTGCAGCGCATGGAAATCGGCGAGTATGGCTACTCGTCGTATTCGGGTTTGCCGATTCCGCGTGAACGTCTCGAGGCACTGCCGTGGACCACCGAACTCGTCACCGAACGTGCTGGTGGTCTGGGCAGTCGATGAAACGCACGCAGTCGCGGCGACTGTGGGGGCTGATTGCGGTGATCGTCGCCAGTGATCAGTTGAGCAAGCATTGGGCGTTGAACCGTCTTTCTGATAACCGTGTGATCGACCTCGTCGGGTCGCTGCGCTTCAAGCTCGCCTTCAACAAAGGCATGGCGTTTTCGCAGGCCACGGGGGCGGGACCCGTCATCGGGGCATTGGGTTTCGTGGTCGTGATCGTGATCGTGGTGTGGTTGCGACGATCAGCGCAAGGTGCCGCCGCGATTGCCGCCGGCCTCATCGTGGGTGGTGCCATCGGCAATCTCACCGACCGCTTGTTGCGCGGCGATGCCTGGTTGAGTGGTGCGGTCGTCGACTTCATTGATTTGCAATGGTGGCCGGTGTTCAATGTGGCGGACGCTGCAATTTCGATCGGTGCCGTGCTCATGGTCGTTGCGTCGGTGCGCAAAGGGGCACCAGCATGAGCGACGACACAGGTGGCCTCACCCGCCGTGTCACCGAGGTGATTCCTGCATCACTCGAGGGGGTGCGAATCGATCGCGTGGTGTCGCTGATCGCCGATATCAGTCGCAGTGCGGCGGCGGCCTTGATCGCGGCTGGTGGTGTGTCGATTGAGGGCGAGGTCATCACGGCCGGCAAGGCAAAAGTGACGCAAGGTCAGTCGATCACCGTCGACATTTCACAGGCCAAGGGCCCGACGCTGCCGCTTGCCGACGGCACGAGAACGCTCGAGGTGGTGTACATCGATGACGACGTCATGGTGGTGAACAAGCCCGCGGGCCTCGTCGTGCACCCAGGTGCGGGCAACCAGACCGGCACGATGGTGAACTATTTGCTAGCTGCGTATCCGGATATTGCCGATGTCGGTGATCCGTTGCGACCGGGTCTCGTGCATCGCCTTGATGCCGGCACCACGGGGCTCGTCGCGGTAGCGCGCACGCAGGCGGCGTACGACTCGCTGGTGGGGCAGCTGTCGTCACGCAGTGTGACCCGTGTGTACTCGGTGCTCGTGTGGGGCACCCCTGCCTCGGCTCACGGCGTGATCGACGCACCAATCGGACGCGACCAACGAGACCCGACCAAGATGGCGGTCGTCGTCGACGGCCGAGCGTCGCGCACGCACTATGCCGTCGAGCAGAAGTTCTATGCACCCACCGCCTGTGCCCTCGTCGAATGCCGATTGGAGACGGGACGCACCCACCAGATTCGGGTGCACCTCGCATCGATCGGTCACTCGGTGGTCGGCGACCCCACATACGGTGGGGTGCGCGCCGGACTACGCGTCGGTCGACCGATGCTGCACGCCCGCGAGCTGGCCTTTGATCATCCGCGCACCGCGGAACGCCGCACGTTCACCGCGCCGCAACCAGCCGACTTCACGGCGGTGCTGGCTGCGTTGTCGTAACTACGGTGAGCGAGTTGCTGGCGTTTTTGCGCCCGATGCGTCGTCGGGCCACGGTGACTCGCCGCGGGCCGCTGCCAGCACGCTGCCCAACGTGAAGTTGGCAAGATGATCGCGCATGTGGTCGCCAACCGAATGCCAGATGGCCAACAACACGCACTGACCCTCGTGGTCACAGGCACCGTTGCGATGGGGTTCGCCGAAGTCGCCGAGTGAAATGGGGCCGTCGACTGCCGAAAGAATTTCTGACAACAGGATCTTGTCGGGTGGGCGGGCGAGGGTGTAGCCGCCGCCGACACCACGCTTTGATTTGACCAGCCCGGCACCCTTCAGCGCCAGCAAGATTTGTTCGAGGTAGGGCTGGGGAAGCGCGGTGCGTGTGGCAATATCGCGCACCGAAATGGGACCCGGCTCCTCGGCGTGCAGAGCCAGCGACACCAGGGCCCGACAGGCATAGTCGCCCCGGGTTGAGATCCGCACGACCCCATGGTAAACCCCACTGAGCCGCCGCGCGCAGACCTATGTCGCATGTCGTCTGACGGGTGCATGTTTACCGCTTGACTACAAGGTGACATGACGAGCAGTTCCCGCATCGTGGACGCCGCGCCGCGCCGACCCGACTATGCAGGGGCGTGCGTGACGAACATCGTGCCGGCACTGCTCGGGCCGGGAGGCACCGACAGCTTGCCCCCGTTTTTCCCCGACTGTGTGCGGGGCGCACGCCAGGTGGTGTTGCTCGTGGTCGACGGCCTCGGTTGGCATCAACTGCAGGACTCCATCCGCTCGAACCCCGCCTGCGCACCGACGTTGGCAACGATGCAAGGTGGCTCGATCACGACGGTCGCCCCGACGACGACGGTGACCGCGCTCACCTCGATCGCCACCGGTGCGGCCCCCGGTGAACATGGGTTGGTCGGATATCGCATCGATTTTGCTGGTCGTGTCGTGCAGATGTTGCGGTGGGCCGACCAAGGTGGGGATGTGCGCCGTCGTCTGATGCCCCGCGAGGTGCAGCCATGCCCGCCATTCCTCGGGGCCACCATACCGGTGTTGTCGAAAGCCGAGTTCGACGGCACGGCCTTCACCGAGGCGCATTTGCGTGACCAAAAAATGTTCAGCTGGCGCGCCATGTCGAGCATGGTGGTTGATGTGCGCAATCTTCTGGCGCGGGGTGAAAGATTCGTGTACTGCTACTACGACGGTGTCGACAAGATCGCCCACGAGCGTGGCTTCGGCGAACATTACGACGCCGAGGTGCTGACGGCCGATCGTCTCGTGGCCGACATTGCGGCGTCGTTGCCCCGCGAGGCGGTGTTACTGGTGACCGCCGATCACGGTCAGGTGATGGTGGGTGAGCGCACGATGCCGCTGGCCCACGATGTGACACGACATCTCTCGCATCAATCGGGTGAAGGGCGGTTCCGTTGGCTTCACCTCAATGCAGGCCCGGTCGATGCCGGTCGTCTCGACGAGGTCGTGGTCGCGGCCCGGACCCACCACGGTGACGTGGCGTGGGTGATGACCCGTGACGAGATGATCGAGGCCGGCTATTTCGGGCGGCGAGTCACCGACGTGGTGCGCCGACGTTGCGGCGATGTGGCGGTCATGGCCAAGGACGACGTGAGTTTCGACGACCCCGCCGACAAGTCGTACTTCCAGTTGCAGTGTCGTCATGGCTCATTGACGTCAGCCGAAATCGACGTGCCGTTCCTGGCGATTCGGGCCCGCTGAATCCGTTCGATCACCGTTCGTCATCCGCTGGTAGAACTAAGACCCAATGAGCGACAGCACCCCGGAACGTGGCGAACTGATCGACGGAATGCCGTCGGCCAATGACGCACTCGCCATCATGGTGAGTGGCGACGAAAGCGTGCAGGAACCCGCCAAGGTGATGCGCATCGGCTCGATGATGAAAGGTCTGCTTGAAGAGGTGCGCCAAATGCAACTCGACTTGCCGAGCCGGGAGCGTCTCGCTGAAATCTATGAGCGGTCCATCGTCGAGCTGGCCGAAGCCATCTCGCCTGACCTGCGCGAAGAATTGCACACCCTCGCCTTGCCGTTCAAGGAAGGTGAGGCACCGAGCGACGCCGAACTGCGCATCGCCAAGGCCCAACTCGTCGGCTGGCTCGAAGGTCTGTTCCACGGCATCCAAGCGACACTCTTTGCCCAACAACTGGTGGCGCGTCAACAACTCGAACAGATGCGCCAACTGCCGCCGTCAGGTTCGGCGATTCCCGACCGCCCGGGCACCTACATCTAGGGCAATCTGCACGGTTGCGAAGCAATTCGCTGGTCGCTCGGTGCCGAGCAGCCCACTGGTACTCTCGGCAGTCCTGCGATGTCTGCCTCGTTCACCCACCTTCATGTGCACACCGAGTTTTCGATGCTCGACGGTGCAGCGCGGGTCGACGAATTAGTCGAGCGCGCCGCTGCCGACGGCCAACAGGCGCTCGGCATCACCGACCACGGCAACATGTACGGCGTTCTCGAGTTTTATCAGACGTGCCGTCGGGCCGGCATCAATCCGATCATCGGCACCGAGGCCTATATGGCGTACGAGTCGCGATTCGAACGCCCGGCCCGGCGCGGTCGCATCGACGATTCGGGTGGTGACACAGAAGCCGGACGCAAGCTCTATTACCACCTCACGTTGCTGAGCGAAAACAACACGGGGTATCGCAACCTCATCAAGTTGGCGAGCCTGGCGTTCCTCGAGGGCTACTACTACCAACCACGCATGGACTGGGAGTTGCTCGAACGCCATCACGCAGGCCTCATTGCCACGACCGGCTGCCTCGGCGGGCACGTCCTGCAGGCGCTCCTGCGCGACGACTACGACGAAGCGAAACGCACGGCTGCACGCCTGCAGGAAATCTTCGGTCGTGACAATTTGTTCGTCGAACTCCAGGACCACGGCATCGTCGACCAGCGTCGCACCATGGCCGACCTCATCAAGATCGCCCGCGAAATCGATGCACCACTTTTGGCGACCAACGATTCACACTATGTGCACCGCAACGATGCCGAAGCGCATGACGCCTTGTTGTGCGTGCAGACGGGTTGCACCATCGCCGACACGAAACGCTTCAAGTTCGAAGGCCAAGAGCACTACCTGAAGAGTGCAGCCGAGATGCGACAGCTATTCCGCGAAACTCCCGAGGCGTGCGACAACACACTGTGGATTGCCGAGCGGGCGCGCACCGAAATTGAATTCGGCAAGTTCGTGCTGCCCGACTTTCCGATTCCGGCGGGGTTCACCGATGATCGCGGCTATCTCGGGCATCTCGCCCGGGCGGGCGCCACCGAGCGGTGGGGTGCGCAAGTTCCGAAGGCAGTCGTCGAACGGATGGCGTACGAGTTGAAGGTCATCTGCGACATGGGCTTCGCCTCGTACTTCCTCATCGTCTGGGATCTCATCCGCCACGCCCGTGAGCAGGGCATCCGCGTCGGCCCGGGTCGAGGGTCGGCAGCCGGTTGTGCGGTGGCGTATGCGCTGCGCATCACCGATCTTGATCCGGTGAAGTACGACCTGCTATTCGAGCGCTTCCTCAATCCTGATCGCGTGACGATGCCCGACATCGACATGGACTTCGACTCGCGTTACCGCGACGAAATGATCCGTTATGCGGCGGAAAAATATGGTCGTGACCATGTCGCACAAATCATCACCTTCGGCACTATCAAGGCCCGCAATGCCGTGCGTGATGCGGCGCGCGTGCTCGGCCATCCATATGCGACCGGCGATCGCATCGCCAAGTTGATGCCGCCCGTGATCATGGGCCGTGACACGCCGTTGCGTTATTGCTTCGAGCAGGACGAAAGGTACATGGACGGGTTCCGCGGTGCCGCCGACCTGCGGGCGTTCTGCGACACCGACGCCGACGCAAAGCGGGTCGTCGACGTCGCCCGCGGTTTGGAGGGCCTCAAGCGATCGGTGGGTATCCACGCGGCGGCAGTGGTGATCACGAAAGAGCCACTGACCGAGTACCTGCCGATTCAGCGCAAACCCGAAGCTGGACAAAAACCCGAGGACTCACCGGTGGTCACGCAGTACGAGATGAACGGCGTGGAGTCGCTCGGTCTGTTGAAGATGGACATTCTCGGTCTGCGCAATCTCGATGTCATCACCGATGCCGAGAAACTCATTCGCCTCCGCCAACCTGATTTTGATATCGGCAACATCGCGCTCGACGACCCGAAGACCTTCCAACTGCTCGCCAGTGCCAACACCATCGGGGTCTTTCAACTTGAATCCACGCCGATGCGGGCCCTGCTGCGCTCGCTCGTGCCACGTCGCTTCGAGGACATCGCCGCCGTTCTGGCGCTGTACCGCCCCGGGCCGATGGCCGAAAACATGCACAATGACTATGCCGACTTCAAGAACCAACGCAAGCCATCGCGGTTCTTCCACGATGATGCCGTCGAAGTGCTCGGCGACACGTACGGGCTCATGATCTACCAAGAGAGCATCATGCGCGTGGCGCAGAAGTTCGCCGGCTACTCGCTGGCCGAAGCCGACTCGCTGCGTAAAGCGTGTGCCAAAAAAGATGCGGTGGCCATGGCTGAGCAGCGACCGAAATTCGTCGGTGGTTGCGCGGCCAAGGGTTACGGCGAATCACTGGGCCGCGAACTATTCGCCATCATCGAAAAGTTCGCCGACTACGCGTTCACCAAGAGTCACGCGTTCGCCTACGGGCTCATCACTTACCAAACGGCGTGGCTGAAAGCACACCACACCGTCGACTACTTCGCCTGCCTGCTCACGTCCGTGAAGGGCAACAATGATCGTGCTGCTTTGTACCTGGCGGACGCGGGTGCCAACGGCGTCACGGTGCGCACACCCAACATCAACGAGTCGGGCGTCGACTTTGCACCCGTGGCGGGCGAGTCGGCGGTGAGTTTCGGTTTGTCGGGCATCCGCAACGTGGGCGAGGGTGCGGCCTCGCTCATCGTCGAGCAGCGCGAGGTGGGCGGCACATTCGCGTCGTTCTATGACCTCATCGATCGTGTGCCCGAGCAGGCCCTCAACAAGCGCACCCTCGAGTCACTCATCAAGGCCGGCGCTTTCGACTCGCTCGGCCATCCGCGCCGCGGACTGCTGCTCGTGTTCGAGTCGTTGGTCGATCAGGCGCTGGTGCGCCGCCGCGAGCGCAACCAAGGCGTGATGAGCCTGTTCGGTGACGCCGACCAAGAGGGGGGTGGCTACAGCGAAAAGACCGAGATTCCCGCGCTGGCATTCGACAAAGCCGAACAGTTGCGTCTCGAAAAAGAGATGCTCGGCTTTTATGTGAGCGACCACCCACTCCGCGGACTTGAAACGGTGATGGCGCGTCGTATCACCTGCCCGATTATCGACGTGCCCGAGCGCAGTGAGGACAACATCACGCTCGGTGGCGTCATTTCGGGAGTCGAACGCAAAACCACGCGCAAGGGTGAGCAGATGGCCACGTTCAACCTGGAGGATCTCGCCGGTGTCATCGAAGTGACGGTCTTCCCGCGACTGTTCGCCACGCAGGGCCATCTCGTCGTCGACGATCAGATCGTCGTCGTGCGCGGTCGTCTCGACCGTCGGGACGAGGGTCGTGCAACGTTGATGGCCGCCGAAGTGACGATCATTGAAATACCGAAGAATGGCATCGAAACCCTGCACATCGATTTTGCCCGCCGCGCCGTTACCCACGACGAAGTCGAAGAGGTGCGCGCAACGCTCGAAATGCATCCCGGTGATTCACCCGTATTCCTCACCTTTGGCAGCAAAGTCGTGGCGCTTGGTCCTGAACATTCGGTGGATATCGCCCGCGTCATTGGCCTGTTGCGGGCCAAATTTGGTGCAGCAGTTTCCATCCAATAGCCGAATCCAATAGTCCAATCCAATAGTCCAATCGGTAAGTTGCGCGCGACAGCACAACAAGCCCATTGCATTCGCCTGTCAGATTCGGGATTTTTGCTGGCAGAATGGAGGCGTGAAAATCGCTACGCGCGACGCGAGCGCGCTGACTGATGCCGACCTTGACGAATTGGCGGCCATGGGTGGGGCATTCGGCATCGGGGCAGTATCCAAGGCGAAAGATTCGTGGGTGCTGGCGACGACCGCCTACGACGGCAAATCGCTCGTTGGTTTCATGTTCCTCACCCTCGAGCGCCTCGGTGGCACCCCGTGCGTCGTGATGGGCTTGCTCAGCGTGAAGCACACCCCGAAGCGTGACCTGACCCTGAAGGGGCTCATGACCGAGGCGTTCCATCGTGCGCTCATGGCTTTTCCCGACGAAGATGTGGTCATCGGCGCCCGCTTCGTTTCAGCCGTCGGTCTGGAAGCATTCAGCTCGGTCGCCGGCATCATCCCGCGTCCGAAATACCATGCCGTCGGTGAAGAGCGGGCCTGGGGTCGCCGCCTCGCACGGCGCTACGCCATCGAACCGCAGTACGATCCCGCCACCTTCATCGCCAAGGCGAATGCCCAATCGGGATTCATCGACTACGACCCGGTGAAAAAGCCGAAGATCGCCGCCGAGATTCTGGCGTTCTTCAAGGGTGTCAATGTCGCCAAGGGCGGTGTGCTCATCGTGCACGGTTGGACGATGGCCGAGTCGTTGGCCAAACTCGGCAAGAAGCGCTAGACCGCGTCGCTGTGAGCGACCTTACGCACCTCGTTGCGTCACGACGCATGGTGCGCGCATTTCGTAGCGAGCCAGTGGGGCGTGACCTCATCGCCCAACTCGTCGATACCGCCTCACGTTCACCGTCAGCAGGAAAAACACAGGGCTGGAGTCTCGTCGTGCTCGAGGGTGCCGACACCGAGTCGTTCTGGTCGGTGACGATGACACCAGAAATTCGCGCCACCTTTCGCTGGCAACATCTTTTCGCCGCGCCGATCATCGCGCTGTCGTTTGCCGACCCGCAGGCCTATCTCGAGCGCTATGCAGAGAACGACAAGACCAAAGCTGGTCTGGGTGCGTCGATGGAAGCGTGGCCGACGCCGTACTGGACCGTCGATGCATCGTTCGCCACGATGACCTTGCTGCTGGCGGCCCACGATGCCGGGCTCGGCGCACTTTTTTTCGGGGTGTTTCGCGGCGAGCAAGAATTACGTGCGGCACTCTCGATTCCGGATCGACTGCAGTTGATCGGGGCGATCGCAATCGGCTACGAGCGCACACCCACTGAGGCTGAAGCCGACGATGCAGCGTTCGCCGCCGGGGCGAGTGCCCGGCGTCTGCGCGCCGACACCGAGCAGATCATCCACTACGCGGGTTGGTAGGGCGTCAGTGCCGTGCGCAGCGCGGCAACCAATTCGTCGCGACTCGCTGCCGGTGCCTGACACGCATATTGGCGACACACATAGGCCAGACCGTCACGGCGGTGGGCGAACAACGGCGAGTCGAAGGTCTCACCCCAGGCCAGCACGACGGTCGGCAGCCATTGCGACTGCATGTACTGCACGAACTCACCGCGCTGGCCGGTGATGGCGACCTCCGTCGGGCCGACGTGACGCAAATGCAGGGCACTCAGCAGGTGGGGGAACGCAGCTGGTGCGTTGCCTACGACTCGGGCCAACAATTTGAAGATGCCGTCAGCATGCTCGGCGTACCGCTCGTCGCCCGTTAGTGCAGCCAATCGCTGCAGCGCAAATGTGGCCACTGAATTCGCCGATGGCGTCGCGTTATCAATCAGGTCTTTTTGCCGCACGATCAACCGCTCGCCATCGTTCGGCGTCGTGAAGAGTCCGCCCTCGGCGGCATCCCAATGGTGGGCGAGAAGTTGATCGGCCGCTGCACGCGCGAGCGTGATCCAACGCGCCAGACCGGATAGTTCGTAGAGCCGAGTGAACGCATCAACGAGGTTGGCCAGGTCGGCCGCCATCGCAAGGTGTTTCGGGGTGGCGTCACGGTGCCAGGTGCGCAACCACCGCCCATCGGACCGCCGCATGGTGGTCGCCAAGAAATTTCCGGCCTGTTGGGCCGCAACCGCCCACTCGTCGTTGGAGTATGCAGCGGCCGCCTCGGCCAGCGACGCGGTCATGAGCGCGTTCCATTCGGTGATCACCTTGTCGTCGAGACCTGGTCGATGACGCGTGTTGCGTGCGGCGAGCAGCAGCGTGCGAATCGTCTCGACATCGTCGTTGCGCATGAGCGAACCACGGTTGGAGAGCCGGCACGGGATTGATTTGCCCTCGAAGTTGCCCGCCTCGGTGATTTCGTACCACTCGAGTGCGACGTCAACCAAATGTGCGGGCACGATCTGGCGCACCTGGTCGGGCGTGAACACGTAGAAGTGCCCTTCGTGCGAGTGCCCCGTTTCGTCGAGCGAGTCGGCGTCCTGTGCGCTGTAAAACGCCCCCTCGGGTGAACGCATCTCGCGCAGTACGTAGTCGATCGTTTCCTGCACCACTTGGCGCCAACGTGGTGCGCGGAACACCAAGGATGCATGCAGGTATGGGCGGATGAGGAGCGCCTGGTCGTAGAGCATCTTTTCGAAATGTGGCACCAACCAGCGTTCGTCGACGCTGTAGCGGGCAAAACCACCGCCGATGTGGTCGTACATGCCACCCGCCGCCATCGCATCGAGCGAAGTGGTGATGATGTCGCGTGTGCGCGGTGATTCGTCGTTGAGGTAGGACCGCAGCAACAACTCGAGGGCCATCGTCGAAGGAAACTTCGGCGCACCACCGAAACCGCCCCATGTCTCGTCGAAGGTGCCGTCGAGCTGCGCCACGGCCGCGGCGAACACGTCGATGCTCGGCAAATCGGCGTTGGTCGTGATCTGTGAGGTGCGGGCGATGTTCTCCACCAGTGCCGTCACGTTGTTGTCGATGTCATCACGACGATGACGCCACGCATCGTCGATCGCCCCCATCAACTGCAAGAACGATGGCTGCGGATAATACGTGCCACCGAAGAACGGCTGGGCATTTGGCGTGAGGAACACCGTCATCGGCCAACCGCCGCGACCGGTCATCGCCTGCACAGCATCCATGTACACGCTGTCGACATCGGGGCGCTCCTCGCGATCCACCTTGACGTTGACGAACAATCGATTCATCACACCCGCCACATCGGCATCCTCGAAACACTCGTGGGCCATCACGTGGCACCAGTGGCACGCCGAATATCCGACGGACAACAACACCGGCACGTCACGTCGCTTGGCTTCGGCGAATGCCTCGTCGCTCCATGGCCACCAGTCGACGGGGTTGTCCCGGTGTTGACGCAGGTAGGGCGATGACTCGTGCGCGAGTCGGTTCATATCGCGATTATGCGCCAACGGCGTGGTATCCGCCGTCGACGTGCACGACTTCACCCGTCGTGGCCGGAAACCAATCAGACAGCAGCGCACAGCAGGCGCGGGCGACGGCCGACGAATCGTTGATATCCCAACCGAGAGGTGCGCGCGCACTCCACAGGTCTTCGAATTGGGCAAAAGACGGAATCGATTTGGCCGCCATCGTGCGAATCGGACCGGCAGCAACGAGGTTGCAGCGAATCTTGCGCGGACCAAGTTCGCGCGCCAGGTAACGGCTGGTGGATTCCAGCGCCGACTTGGCGACACCCATCCAGTTGTAGACCGGCCAGGCGACCGTGTTGTCGAAGTCGAGACCAACGATGCTGCCGCCATCGGGCATGAGCGGCACGAACGCATCGGCCAGCACCTTCAGCGAATATGCCGACACCTGCACGGCCACCGAGACGTCTTCCCAGGTGACCGCCATCAGGTCATCACCAAGACATGCAGCCGGCGCAAAGCCGATGGAGTGCAACACACCGTCGACACCGCCGAGATGTTGGCGGGCGGCTTCGCGCACGGTTTCGACGTGGCTGGCGTTCGTTACATCGAGCTCGGCAACGTGCGGCACCGTGCTGAGTTTTTTGGCGGTGCGTTCGGTGATCGATAGTCCACGCCCGGCTCCCGTCAGCATGACCGTGGCGCCTTGTGCTTGGGCGAGCTTGGCTACGCCGAACGCCAACGACGCATCAGTGAGCACACCGGTGATGACGAGCCGCTTGCCAGCCAGAATCGACACATCGCTACGGTAGTGGACATGAGTCCTACCTTCCCGAGCATTGGCTATCTCGGTGGTACCGGTCCGGCGGGCACCGCGCTCGCGGCGCGACTCGCGTCGGTGGGCTATGCAGGGTTCATTGGCTCGCGCACCGCTGCCCGCGGGGTTGAAGTCGCGAGTGAATTGACAACCAGATGGGCCAGTCGCAATTTGAATCTGACGGGTGGTGACAATCGCAGCGCAGCCCAGCGCGACATCGTCGTGTTGGCCACGCCATGGGACTCAGCCGCAACCACCGTTGCCGAAGTGGCCGATGCCCTGCGTGGCAAAGTGGTGATCACCATGGCGAATGCACTCGTGCGTGTAAGCAAGGAGTTTCAACCACTCATCCCGCCACGCGGCAGTATCGCTGCGCACGTGCAAGCAGCGATTCCTTTATCGCAGGTGGTGGCTGCGTTCCAGCACCTGCCAGCCGCCGAACTGGGGGCGCTCGACCATGAGGTGGACAGTGACGTGCTCATTTGTTCGGACAGCCCTGCTGCGACCAAGACGGTGAGCGAGTTGGTGTCGCGAATCGCCGGATGTCGCCCGCTGGATGCCGGATCGTTGTCGAACGCGTTGGCAATCGAGGCATTGACCGCCGTGTTGCTGCAGCTGAATGTGCGGTACAAGACTCGTGTAGCACCGCGCTTCACGGGCATCAACTGAGCGCAAGCATGCGCCTCTACGACACCGCACGACGCGCAGTCGTCGACTTCGCCCCTGGTGACGACGTGAAGATGTACGTCTGTGGTGTGACGCCGTACGACGCCACGCATCTTGGGCACGCGTTCACCTTCATCACCTATGACATTTTGATTCGCCGCTTGCTCGATACGGGTCGCACCGTTCACTGCGTACGCAACGTCACCGATGTCGACGATCCGCTGTTTGCCAAGGCCCGCGCGCTCGACATCCACTACCTGGATCTCGCGGCGCGAGAAGAACAGCGCCTCGAAGACGATCTCCAGGCGCTCAATTTCATGCCGATGCAGTCGACACCGCGGGCGTCGTCGGCAATTGCCGACATTCGGGGATTCATCGGCATGGTACTCGAACGTGGCTTTGCCTACGAAGCCGGCGGCTCGGTGTACTTCGACGTGTCGCGTTCCCCAAACTTCGGTGCAATTTCGCAGTACGACCGCGAAAAAATGCTCGCGTTGGCGCGCGAGCGGGGCGGCAACGTCGACGACCCGAACAAACGCGATCCGCTCGACTTCGTGCTGTGGCAACCGTCCGCCCACGACGAACCCTCGTGGGACACCATTTGGGGCGTGGGGCGACCTGGTTGGCATATCGAATGCAGTGCGTTGGCCCTGCGCGAACTGGGCACGACCATCGACCTGCATGGCGGGGGCACCGACCTGATTTATCCGCATCATGAGTGTGAGCGGGCGCAGTCCGAGGCGGCAACGGGGGAAACATTCGTGCGGCACTGGATGCACGTAGCGATGGTGTGGATGGACGGCCACAAAATGTCCAAGAGCCGCGGCAACCTCGTATTCGTCGACGCATTGCGTCAACAACACGACCCGCGCGCCATTCGGCTCGGCTTGCTCGTGAATCATTACCGCCACGAATGGGAGTGGGACAAAGGTCTCATGAATCGGGCGACCATTCGACTTGGCAAGTGGGCTGAATCGGTAGTTGACTCAAAGCAGTCAGAAACATCAATCAATGCCGCGGGGGGTCGCGATTTGCTGAATACCGTGCGCAATCACCTCGATGACGATCTTGATGTACCCGGTGCAATCACCACCATCGACGCTGCTGCAGATGCTGGCATCAGTGTGCATGCTGCCGCAGCTCTGCTCGGAGTCGCGTTGTGAACCAGTCGCGTCAATTCCCTGACTGGGTGTTCAACGGGGCGACGCCGTTTCAATCCCGGCTGCGTCGCGTCGTGAAACCACTCGCGCGGGCGGTGTGGCGGTTCGAGTTGGACGGTTTTGAGCGTCTGCCAGCCAACGGTGCGGCGATCTTGTGTGCCAACCACGTCAGTTTCTTCGACTCGGCGGTACTGATGGTGCTCGCCCCACGCAACATTTCGTTCATTGGCAAGAGCGAGTACATGGACTCGTGGAAGACACGGTGGTTCCTGCCGAAGGTCGGCATGATTCCGATTGATCGCAGTGGTGGGGAAAAATCCCATGCCGCACTCGAGGCAGCCGAGCGCGTGTTGCGTCGGGGTGAGTTGTTCGGCATGTTTCCGGAAGGTACCCGTAGTCGTGACGGCATGCTTTACAAGGGCCACACGGGGGCTGCCCGACTGGCCGTGAAACTCGGCTGTCCAATCTTTCCGATTGGCATCGTCGGTACGCGCGAGATCCAACCGCCCGGTGCTGCCCGACCTCGTTTGGGTGGAGTGGTCAAAATTTCGGTTGGTCGGCCAATCGACGCTGCGCATTATGCCGACCGTGACAACGACCCGCTGCTCTTTCGTGAAATCACCGATGAATTGATGTTCGAAATTCGTGCACTGTCCGGCCAGGTGTACCGCAACACGTATGCAACCAAGCGGCGTTCTGAAACGATTGTTGCCGAAACGGCGGAGATTCCACGCTTCGAGGTGACGCAAACACCTGATACGGAGAAATTGGCGAGCGTAGAATAAGGGCTGCATGTCAGCAGCGATGATCGACGTTCGGCTTCCCGACGGTTCGACGAAGCAAGTACCGAGTGGTGCGACTTCTGCCGACCTCGCAGCAGTCATCGGCCCACGACTGGCCAAGGCAGCGGTGGCCGCCATCGTCAACGATCGCGAAACCGATTTGCTCGCACCACTGAGTGCCGGCGACCGCGTGGCCATCATCACAGCCGATAGTGACGCCGGTCGTCATGTGTTGCGGCACTCGACGGCGCACGTGCTGGCGCAAGCCGTCTTGCAGTTGTTCGATGGCACGAAGTTCACGGTGGGCCCCGCGATCGTGGACGGCTTTTATTACGATTTCGAATTACCGGGTGGTCGCACGTTCACCGAAGACGACTTGGTGACGATCACCCAACGCATGAACGAGATCGTCGAGGCGAATCAGCCGTTCCTGCGTTCAGAGCTCTCGCCATCAGCTGCTTTGACGTTGTTTGCCGATCAGCCGTACAAATGCGAGATCATTCAGCGCGTTACAGCGGGCAGCGCCGACGCCGACGATGCCGGCGAAGTTGCCGGTGGCGACTCGGTCAGCGTGTATCGCAACGGTGACACGTTCGTCGACCTGTGTCGTGGCCCCCACGTGCCAAGCACTGGTCGACTGCCACATTTCGCGTTGATGAAAGTTGCCGGTGCCCACTGGCGCAGCAATGAAAAGGGCCCGACCCTGCAACGCATCTACGGCACCGCGTGGGAATCAAAGGCCGCCCTGCAGGAACATCTCGTGCGGCTGGAAGAAGCCGAGAAGCGCGACCATCGACGACTCGCCGTCGAGCTGGATTTGTTGTCGTTCCCCTCCGAACTGGGCGGCGGTCTGGCCGTCTGGCATCCGAAGGGTGCCATCGTGCGCAAAATCATGGAGGACTACAGCCGCGAGCGTCACCAAAACGGCGGCTATCAATTCGTGTACACGCCGCACTTGGCGAATGCGAATCTGTTCGAAACTTCCGGACACCTGGATTTCTACAAAGACGGCATGTATCCACCGATGGAAATGGACAACGGCACGTATTACCCCAAGCCGATGAATTGTCCGATGCACTGCCTGATCTACCGCGACCGCCAACGTAGTTATCGCGAATTACCACTGCGGCTCTTTGAATTGGGCACGGTCTATCGCTACGAGCGGGCCGGCACCCTGCACGGCTTGCTGCGTATCCGCGGTTTCACCCAGGATGACAGCCACATTTTTTGCACGCAAGAACACCTCGCGGACGAAATTGGGTCGCTCTTGGGCTTCGTTCTGTCGGTACTGCGTCGTTTCGGCTTCGACGATTTTTCGTACAAGCTCTCCACCCGCAACGTCGACAAGTCGATCGGGTCAGACGACATGTGGGAGCAAGCGACCACCGCATTGCGAGCGGCGCTCGACAAGCTCGGTGTGCAGTACACGATTGGCAACCGCGAGGCAGCGTTCTACGGCCCGAAGATTGACATCGACGTGCGCGATGCCATCGGGCGCAAGTGGCAACTCTCCACGATCCAAGCCGACTTTCAGCTGCCCGAACGCTTCGGGCTGGAATACGTCGGTGCCGACAACCAGCGCCACCGTCCGATCATGTTGCACCGAGCGTTGTTCGGCTCCGTCGAGCGATTCTTTGGCGTGCTGCTCGAGCACTACGGCGGCTCATTCCCCACCTGGTTGGCGCCCGTGCAGGTGCGGGTGTTGCCAGTGACGAGTGCCCATGAAGCACATGTGGCCACCCTCGTTGCGCAACTCGCCGCCGATGGTTTCCGGGTGGATACTGCGGTGGCTGATGAACAACTCGGCAAACGTATTCGGGCCGCCAAACTTGAGCGCATCCCGTACGTGCTGGTGGTCGGTGACGATGACATCAAGGCCGATTCGGTTGGTGTCAACCCCCGGGGCGGGGAAGTGCAACGCGACACGCCATTCACTTCATTCGTGGAGCGTCTGGCGGCCGATGTGCGCGAAGGTTCAGGGCGCTAGCCCGCATCATGCTCGAACGTTTGTGGGCAGGTTGGCGCGCGGAGTACGTCTCGGGCTTCGGGCCGGAGGGCAACAACGCACCAGGCGATGGCGAGTCGATTTTTTTGGGCATTCTCACCAGTGGTTTGCCCGATGCCGAGACCCACATCGTGCAGCGTGGGCCCACGTGTTTCGTCATTTTGAATGCATACCCGTACGCGAGCGGCCACTGCTTGGTGTTGCCCTACCGACAAGTCGCCAATCTTGAAGATCTCACCGATGTCGAACGCGACGAACTGTGGTGCACCGTGCGTGACGCAACGCTGGCGCTCAAGTCGGCCTATGCACCAGCAGGGCTGAACGTGGGTCTCAATCTTGGGGCCCCTGCGGGCGGCAGCGTGGCACAGCATCTGCACGTGCACCTCGTGCCACGTTGGGTGGGCGACACCAATTTCACGGCAACCATCGCCAATACCAAAGTGCTGTCAGAGGCACTGGCCAGCACCGCCACACGGCTGCGTGCGGCCTGGCCGCAGGGGAAGTAACGATGGCGAACGAATCACCGGCCAACGAACCGGACGAAGTTCGCGACGAACGTGCTGACGAAGTTCGCGACGAACTTCCCGCCGACCTCAACGCCAGTGGTTATGTCGGGCCATACCAGTTCCCCGACAACAGCCGGCGACGAATTCCCGCGCTGATGTACCTCGTGATTGCCGCATTGTGTGCAGCGGCGTGGTTCTTCACGCAAGACAGCGATACCTCGGTGGTCAACGACGGTTTCATATTTGCCGCAGCACTTTTTGCATTGTTCGGTGCGTACGGGTTGTCCGCAGCGTGGCGAATGAAGATCGATGAGCGCGATGCGTTGGTGCGCGCCACACAAGCAGTCGACTTTGCGGTTGGGCATGCGTCGGCACAACAGGTGTGGCGTGGCGTGCGCAGTCGCCCGACGTGGCGGGTGTTTTGCTACAGCAGTGAAGAGCCACCGTTGCAGCGTGGACTCGTACTTGTCGACGCCGTTGATGGTCGCATCAAAGAATGTCTCGTCGAAGACAATCCTGATCGCTTCAAGTAGGCTTTACGCGTGTTTGACGGCAAATTTCGTGTGCACGTCGACAAGTATGTGCGCCCCGTCGGCGTCACGCTGACGCGCACCAAGATCACCCCAGACCACCTCACGATCGTTGGGCTCGTCATCTCCATTGCTGCAGCCGTCACGATCGGGGCGGGCTACCTGCGCTTTGGTCTGCTGCTCGTGGTGGCTGCCGCCCTGCCCGACATGCTCGACGGAGCCCTCGCCAAAGCCTCCAACGTGTCGAGCCAACGCGGTGCATTCTTTGACTCGACCATCGATCGCATCACCGACGGGTTCATGCTCGGCGGGGTGGCCTGGTATCTCGGCGATACCCGCGGTGGCACGGCGGCGGTGTTGCCGTTTGCCGTGATGGCCGTGTCGTCACTGATTTCATATCAGCGCGCCAAGGCCGAGTCGCTTGGCCTGCAGGCCAAGGGTGGCTTGATGGAGCGCGCCGAACGCATCGTCATTTTGTGCGTTGGGCTGCTGTTTGACTCGGGCTTGTACTGGGTGATGTGGGCCATGCTGGTGTTGGTGTCCATCACCGCCGTGCAACGCTTCGTGAAAATTTGGCGTCAGGCGGCGGTGGCACCGGTGACTGCCGCGCGATTGGAAACTCGTCGCACGCGTCGCGCATCACGCCGAGCCGCATTCGCCGATCGTCGTGCTCGCATGTCGTCGCGTCGCCGTGATGCCTGACGACCGCAACCCGGGTCTCGCCTTCCGTCTTGCCAACCTGCTGGCCGCCACCACACCCGCGGTGGTCTCGCACGTCGCCGCTTTGTCGCTCGGTGGTCTTGGCGCGCTTGCGATGCGCAACGAACGAAAACTGGTTGAGCGACATCAGCGCCGGGTATCACCAGGCTTAAACGCGTTGCAGATGCAACGTCGTGTCAACGATGCATTCCAGAGTTACCTGCGCTACTACCTCGAAACATTTCGTATCGCGTCGTTGTCGCCGGGAGAAATCGACGCCGGCTTCAGCCTCGAAGGTTTCGCGCACATCGAGCAAGGCCTGGCGGGGGGCAAGGGCGTGATTCTCGCCTTGCCGCACGTGGGTGGCTGGGAGTGGGCCGGGCGATGGTTGGCGCAACGCGGTCTGCGGGTCAGTGCGGTCGTCGAGGTCTTGGAATCCAAGGAGGCCTATGAAGCGTTTCTTGCCGTGCGACTCGCACTCGGGCTCAACGTGATTCCGCTCGACGAGCACGCAGGTGTCGCAGTGCAGGAAGCCTTGCGCGCCAATCATGTCGTGGTGCTGATGAGCGATCGGGACATCCAGCGCAACGGGGTAGAGGTTGATTTCTTCGGGGAGCGCACCACCGTGCCGGCCGGACCGGCATTTTTTTCCCTCCGTATTGGATCGCCGATCATCCCTGCTGCGGCGTACTTCACGCGACGGGTCGACGGCCATCACGCTGTTGTGCGGCCACCGATCGTGTTCGAACGTACCGGCGGTCTGCGTGACGACATGCAGCGTCTCACTCAGCTACTGGTGGCGGAGTTGGAAACGTTGATCCGCCGCGCACCCGAACAGTGGCACCTGTTCTCACCGAATTGGCCGAGCGACCCCGGCTATGCGTAAGCCGCGAATAAGTTGGTGACACCTTTGGCTTGACCGCCGTCAACGGCTGACATCACCGCCACGGGCATCACACCAGTCGCCCACCATGCGGTGATGCGTTCTCGCACGAGGTCGGGAGGGCCCGACATCGTGCAATCATCCAGCCAGTCGTCGCTCATCACGGCAGTGAGTGCTTCGCTGAGTTGTTCTCGTGCCGCAGTCTTCAGCACCTCTTCGAATTTGTCGACTTGGGCGTCGTACCCACTGGCCCGCCAGTAGTTGCGGTAATTCGGCAGCGTCGCGTACATCACGAGCGTGCGACGGTTGACGGCACGGGCAGCCTCGATGTCGTCGGCGATCACCGTGGGAATCATGTTGGCCAAGAAAAACTTCGAGCGACGGTCGGCAGGGATGCGCACCACCTGGGTGGGTATCGCTCGCAACGAGGCGTTGGCCCACAGTGCACCGTCACCGATTTCGATGGCCAAGTCGAGCATCTTGTCGCGCAGGGTGGCGAGATATATCGGAGGCAACGAACCGCCGAATTTCTCGTTGGCCCGCATCGCCGCGACGTACTCACGGATGTCGCTGAGCGGTTTTCCGGTGGCGACACCCAGGCGCTGTACCACTGGTCCGTGGCTTACTCCGACGCCGAATGCAAAGCGCCCACCAGAAATTTCCTGAATGTGTGCGGCGGTGTTGCCGGCTTCGAAGGCGTGGGCGAGGTAGATCGGCTGAATTGACGTGAAGTACTGCAGGGTGGTGGTGGCATGGGCCAGTGACACACACAGAGACATTGCTGCACCAAGGCTCGGGCAGGCCACATGGGTGAAGCCCCGATCTTGTGCGTCGCGCGCCAACTGCAGCACCCCACCACGTCGGGTGGGCGATGCCACGAGTGAGATCGCAGGCAGTTGGGCTGAGGTCATGTCGTGGGCGCCCGTGGTTCAACGGCGCGTTCCCTACCGTACCGTGAACGGGGTGGGGACGATGCCGTCAGAGCAGCGACGCAGCGACATGTTGCGCATCGCCATGGTGAGCCCCTACAGCCTCACCATTCCTGGCGGAGTCCAACACCAGGTCCTCGGCTTGGCGCGTGAACTGCGCCGAATGGGCCATGAGGTGCGCGTGCTCGGGCCCTGCGACGGGCCGCCACCCGAGCCGTTCGTTACACCACTCGGCAACAGCTTGCCGACGGCCGCCAATGGTTCATCGGTGCCACTGGCTCCGGACCCGTCGGCGGCACTGCGCACGTTGCGGGCACTCAACGACGAAGCATTCGACATCTTGCATTTGCACGAACCGATGGCACCAGGCCCCACGCAAACGGCGTTGATGTTGCGGCTCGCGCCGATGGTCGGCACGTTCCACTCAGCGGGCGATATTGCTTGGTACCGCCGTGTGCGCAAAGGCGTCGAGTGGTTGGGCACCCATCTCGACCATCGGGTGGCGGTGTCGGTGGCTGCGCGCGATATGGCGGCGCGACACGTGGGTGGAACTTTTGAACTTTTGTACAACGGCATCGACGTTCAGACGTATCGCCGCCCCCATGTCACGCGCGAACCATCACCGACCATCCTGTTTTGTGGGCGACACGAGCCGCGCAAAGGCCTCGAGATATTGCTCGACGCGTTCTTGTTGATGCCGAATCATCACCGGCTCTGGGTATGTTCCGATGGCCCACAGATTGCCGATGTGCGCAAGCGCTACAGCCGCGATCCGCAGGTTGCGGCGCGTATCGAATGGCTCGGGCAGGTGTCTGAGCCAGAAAAGTTGGATCGATTGGCGCGCTGCAGCGTGTTCTGCGCGCCGTCGTTGCACGGTGAGTCGTTCGGTTTGGTGTTGCTAGAGGCCATGGCGGCCCAGACGCCGGTCGTGGCCAGTGACATCGACGGGTATCGCGACGTCGTGACCAACGATCAGGATGGTGTGCTCGTGCCGCCGGGTGATGCAGCGGCACTGGCCCACGCACTACTCGCGGTCATCGATGATGCCCAACTCGGCCAGCGTCTCGTGCGTGGTGGCGACGAGCGAGCCGCCCAATTGTCGATGCATGCGCTCGCGCAGCGATACCTCGAAATTTATCGAGAGGTGCTCATTGCCGAAGCCGAGGAACGCATCGTGGCGCAACCAAGCACTCTCGTGCGCTACTTCGAGGACCGACTTTTGCGTCGCCCACGATTCGCACAATTTTCACAGAATATGGTCGACAGCCTGACCGACTCCGTCAACGACACCATGAATACGCTGCGTGACAAGTCACAACTGTGGCGTGAACGCGTCACTGGCGAGCGCTCGGACGACGAGTAGCGTTTCGGTGATGAACGCACTCTGGATCTTGTTGGTCGTCGTGGCGCTCGTCGCCGTGTGGGTGGTGTTCTCGTACAACCGCCTCGTCAGCCGTCGCAACGAGGTGGATAACGCCTGGTCGCAGATCGACGTGCAACTCAAACGCCGTTTGGACCTCATTCCGAATCTGGTCGAGACCGTCAAGGGTTATGCGGCGTTCGAAAAGAGTGCACTCGAGGCGGTCATCGAAGCACGCTCAAGGGCCATGTCGGCTGCGCCAAACCCGGCCGCCCAAGGTGTTGCTGACATCGGGTTGACCGGTGCACTGCGCCAGTTGTTTGCCCTGTCCGAGGCGTACCCCGACCTGAAGGCCAACACCAACTTTTTGTCGCTGCAAGAAGAGTTGCAGAACACCGAAAGTCGTGTTGCTTTCGCCCGCCAGTTCTACAACGATGCCGTTGAGCGCTACAACAACACCACGCAATCGTTTCCCGGCGTTATTTTTGCCAAGTCGTTCAACTTCGCCGATCGCGAATATCTCGAGGCCGAGGCTGCAGCTGCAATACCGCCGTCGGTGAAGTTCTGAACGACCTCATCGCGGCGAACAAACGCCGCTCAGTGGCGTTGATGTTCGGGTTCGTGCTGGTCCTCGTGCTCGTCGGTATGGCGGTCGGCGTGTTGATCGGCAACGGCATCCTCGGAACGTTGATTGCCCTCGCAATCGCTTCGCTGGCGGCCTTCGGCTCGTACTGGAAGTCAGACGCCATCGCCTTGCGCATGAGTCGTGCAGTGCCGGCAGACCCGGTGACGTACAAGCGTCTGCACAACCTCGTCGAGGGTTTGTGCATCGCTGGTGGCCTGCCTAAGCCGCGTGTCTATGTCGTTCATGATCCGGCACCCAATGCATTCGCCACGGGCCGCAACCCGAAGAACGCCGCCATCGCGGTGACGACTGGCCTGCTGGAAAAAATGAACCGTGTCGAACTCGAGGGTGTCGTGGCGCACGAACTGTCGCACATCAAGAATTACGACATCCTCGTCATGACGCTCGCGGTCACACTCGTTGGCACCGTTGCAATCATCACCGACATCACCATCCGCATGATGTGGTGGAACGGCGGGCGAGTCGCACGGGCAGGTGACCGCAACAATCGCAGCAACCCGTTGGCACTCATCGGCATTGCGCTGTTGATTTTGGCCCCACTCCTGGCGCGAGCGATGCAGGCCGCAGTCAGCCGCCGTCGAGAAACCCTCGCCGATGTGTCAGCCGTGCAGTTGACCCGCTATCCGCCCGGGCTCATCTCGGCGCTGGAAAAATTGCAAGCCGATAGCACCGTGACCCATTCGGCCTCAATGGCCACCGCCCATATGTGGATTGAGCAGCCAATGTCGGGGGTGAATGACACAGGTCGGTTGGGGTTTTTCCATAAACTCTTCAATACCCACCCCCCTCTCGCTGAGCGCATTGCGCTGCTGCGAGAAATCTAGAGAGAAGGAGAACGCAATGTTTCTTGCCCAGCGTCGTCTCGCAATCGCCAGTGGACTACTCGCCGTGCTCGTCATGAGCGCCTGTGGTGGCGGCGCCAGCACCAGCGAAGTGTCTGATACCGCAGCGCCGGACACCACCGTCGCTGCATCGACCACGACGACTACGACGATTCCAGCGATCCTCGCCCCGTTGACTGGGCTACCCGTCAGCGCACTGATCACCCGTCCGGCACTCGTTGCCAAGATCGACAATCACCCGAAGGCACGACCGCAATGGGGTTTGAATCAGGCCGACATAGTGTTTGAAGAAAATGTCGAGATGCTCACCCGTTTCGCGGCGGTGTTTCACACCAATGACAGCGACCCGGTCGGCCCGATACGCAGTGGTCGTAAACAAGATGTCGATCTGCTCGAGTCGTTGAATGCACCACTGTTCGCCTGGAGTGGCGGCAACGTGGAGGTCACAACCCTGATTCGTGCGTCGACGATGATCGACCTCAGTTACTCGACGGCGAACAAAGAGGGTGGGTATCGTCGCGAGAGTTCGCGTTCGGCCCCGCACAATCTGCTTGCCGACACATCCAAGTTGTGGACGCTGGCCCCCGAAGGTGCTGCGCCCCCGCCTGCGCAATTTGTGTATCGCGCTGCCGACGAGGTGATTCCGGCGACTGCCCGCGAGACGGGTGGGGTCAAGCTCACGATGGACGGGGTGCGGGTCTTGTGGGAATGGAGCAGTGACTTCAGCCGCTTCTTGCGATCCCAGGAAGACAAGCCCCACGTTGATGTCGATGATGTGCGGGTGAATGCTGCCAATGTTGTTGTGCTCTATGTGCAGTACAGCAAGAGTGGCTACAGCCCGGTTGCCAAAACAATCGGTTCGGGTGAGGCCTGGGTGTTGACTGCGGGCAAATTGTTTCAGGGCACCTGGGAGCGCGCAGAGGCTGCCAAGCCGTTCGTGTTGAAAGACACCGCGGGCAACGTAATGAAATTGACACCTGGCAATACCTGGGTCGAACTGACCCGCGTCGGCAAGGGTGTGTCGTATTTACCAGGCACGCCGCCTGGTTCATTCCAATACCCATAAAGGTTGGTGCGCTTGGCGTCTCGCCGTTTGTCACGCCTGCTGCGTTCGGGTGTGTACGGGGTGCTTCGGTACGCTCAATGATGATGACAAAGTCGGAGAAGAGCACTGGCTCCATGCGGGTGCAGCGAGGTCTTGCTGAAATGTTGAAAGGCGGCGTCATCATGGATGTCGTCACCCCGGGTCAGGCAAAAATTGCCGAAGATGCCGGCGCAATCGCAGTGATGGCGCTCGAGCGAGTGCCCGCCGACATCCGTCGTGATGGTGGTGTGGCCCGCATGAGTGACCCGGAGATGATCGAAGGAATCCAGGCTGCTGTCTCGATTCCTGTCATGGCCAAAGCGCGCATCGGCCACTTCGTCGAAGCACAGGTGCTCGAAGCCCTCGGTGTCGACTTCATCGACGAGAGCGAAGTGCTCACGCCCGCCGACGAGGCACACCACATCGACAAGATGAAGTTCACCATTCCATTCGTGTGTGGCGCCACCAATCTGGGTGAAGCGTTGCGCCGTATCTCCGAAGGGGCCGCCCTCATTCGCTCGAAAGGCGAAGCAGGCACCGGCAACATCGTCGAAGCGGTGCGCCACCTGCGCTCCATTCTCGGCGACATTCGCAAGATCACCCAGGCCGACTCGGCTGAATTGTTTGCGTGGGCCAAGCTGCTCGATGCACCGCTGCCACTCGTGCAAGAAATCGCCGAAACTGGTCGCCTGCAGGTGCCGCTGTTTTGTGCCGGTGGTATCGCCACACCAGCCGATGCTGCGCTTGCGATGCAACTCGGTGCCGAATCGGTGTTCGTAGGTTCGGGCATCTTCAAGAGTGACGACCCGGCACCGCGGGCCCGCGCAATCGTCGAGGCCACCGCACACTTCCGTGACGCGCACATCATCGCCAAGGTCAGCCGCAAACTCGGCGCGCCAATGACCGGCATTGCGATGGACGAGATCAACCAGCGTTACGCCGAACGCGGCTGGTAAGACCCCACCTCGGGGAGCCATGTCGGTGGGCGCCCGCATCGGAGTGCTCGCCCTGCAGGGCGCATTCGCGGCCCACGCTGCAGCATTGCAACGACTCGGCGTGCGTGCCGATGAGGTGCGTGTCGCTGGCGACCTCGCCGAGTGCGATGCACTCGTGATGCCCGGTGGTGAGTCAACGACGATGTCGCAGTTGTTGGAGACGTCGCACCTCTTTGACCCGCTGGCCAAACGTATCGCTGATGGCATGCCCGTCTTTGGCACCTGTGCCGGCATGATTTTGCTGTCACGGCACATCGCTGATGGGCGCCCCGACCAACGGTCGTTCGCTGCGTTGGACATCGACGTGCAGCGCAATGCGTATGGTCGTCAGTTGGACAGCTTCGAAACCGAAATCGCCGTACAAGGTTTTGATCGGGCGTTTCACGCGGTGTTCATTCGTGCCCCGCGTATCTCGCGCATCGGGAGTGAAATCGAAACACTGGCCACATATGACGGCAAGCCCGTGCTCGTACGCTCAAACACCGTGATGGCTGCCTCGTTTCATCCCGAGTTGGCCGATGACGATCGCGTGCATCAGTTGTTCTTGAACATGGTGCAAGGCTGAGGCAACGATGTCTGGTCATTCCAAATGGGCAACGATCAAACGCAAGAAAGCGATCATTGACCAGAAGAAAGGCAAGACATTCGCCAAACTGGCGCGGCAAATCGACGTAGCTGCCCGCCTAGGTGGGGGAGACCCGGCGACCAACGCACCGCTGCGCACGATCATTCAAAAAGCAAAGGCGTCGTCGATGACCAATGATGCCATCGACCGCGCGGTCAAGCGCGCCACGGGTGAAGCGCAGGGTTCCAATTACGAAGCAATCACCTACGAGGCATATGCACCCGGCGGGGTGGCGCTACTCATCGACATCCTCACCGACAATCGCAACCGCACCGCGTCGGACGTGCGGGCAATTTTCAGCAAAGGTGGTGGCTCGATGGCTGCCCCTGGTGCGGTGGGCTGGCAATTCAGTCGTCGCGGTGTGATTCTGGTGGATCGCACCGCCCCGGAAGACGACGTGATGAATGCCGTGCTCGAGCACGGTGCCGACGACATGCTCGACGACGGTTCGGTCTGGCGCGTGACGTGTGATGCCACCAAAGTGTGGGAAGTAAAAACCGCGTTGGAGGCCGCCGCGCTACCCGTGCAGTCTGCCGAGAGCACGATGGTGTCGTCACAAACCGTGGCCGTCACCGACGTGGGTGTCGCGAAGGCGATTCTCAAGATTCTGGATGAACTCGAAGAACATGACGATGTGCAGGACGTGTATTCCAACTTCGACATCTCCGAAGAACTGCTCGAAGCGGCTGCCTCATGACCAGTCGGTGGGCTACGGTGTCGGTATGAGTCGCTCGGTCGAAGTCGGTGACGTCGCCCCCGTTTTTACGTTGCCGGGCACCGGTGGGCGTTCGTATTCACTCGCCCAACTGCGCGGCGCGCCGGTGGTGCTCGTGTTTTATCCGGGTGACAACACGCCGGTGTGCACCAAGCAGTTGTGCTCCTACAACGACGAGCTGACCCAGTTCGCCGGGTTGTCGGCCCAGGTCATCGGCATTTCGGCACAAGACGTGGCGAGTCACGAAAAGTTTGCCGCCAAACACGGTTTCGGCTTTCCGCTGCTCTCTGATGTCGATAAATCGGTGCATCGGGCCTACGACGTGCTGGGCCTCATGAACCTGCCGCGGCGCAGCGTGTTCGTGCTCGATGCCGTGGGCGTGATTCGCTATGCCCATCGGGCGGTCGTCGGGGTCACCTATCGGCCGGTCAAAGAATTGGTCGATGCGATCACCGCCATCGGCTAGAATCAAACATATGTTCGCCCCCCGTCAAGGGTCCAACGATGCCCGGCAGGGCAATCAATCCGCCGGTCTCGTGCTCGGCATCGACCCGGGGTTGACTCGCTGTGGATACGCCATCGTGCAACCTGGTGCGCATGCCACCGCCCAGCCGTCGCTGCATTCACTTGGTGTGTTGACGACGTCGCCCGCAGAAGAACTGCCGTTGCGCCTGGCGCATTTACAGACCGATCTGCTGGCATTGTTCGATGAGTTTTCGCCGACGGCGGTGGCCGTTGAGCGGGTGTTTTTTCAGCACAACACCCGCACCGCGATGAGCGTGGCGCAGGTGAGCGGCGTGGTCTTGGCGATGGCGGCGTTGCGCGGTTGTCGCGTCGTGCAGTACACCCCCACACAGGTCAAGAGTGCAGTTGCGGGGTTTGGAGCCGCGAGCAAAGACGACATTGCGCGCATGGTGCAACTGCGGTTCGGGTTGCGCACCCTGCCGACGCCCGCCGACGCAGCCGATGCCGCGGCGCTGGCGCTGTGTCATATCGCGACTGAACCGTTTGCCCGCAGCGTGGCCGGAGCACGAGCGAGATGATTGGTTCACTGCGCGGACGCGTGCTCGAGCGCATGAGCGACTCCACCGTGCTGCTCGACGTTGCTGGTGTCGGCTATGTCGTGAGCGTCACGCCGCGCACGCTCGGTGAACTCGAGCCGACGACCGATGCTTTTTTGCACGTGCATCACCATGTGCGTGACGACGCTGAGTCGTTGTTCGGCTTCCTCGATCGCGACGAGCGACGCACGTTCGAGGTGCTCATCGAAACCAACGGCATCGGGCCTTCGTTGGCGATGGCAATTTTGGCCACGCACTCACCGCGGGCGCTCGTTGACATCGTGTTGGCGGGGGATGTCGCCGGGCTGACCACCGTTTCGGGCGTGGGCAAAAAAACTGCGGAGCGTCTCTTGCTGGAACTCAAGGATCGACTGAATTTGCCCACGATTGACGAGCCGCGAGCGGTCGGTGAGCGTGGCGGCGGCATGAGCGATGTGCGCGATGCACTCATTGGTCTGGGATATGACGACACCGAGATTCGCGCCGTCTTGCGCGAACTGACCCTTAGTGACGATGCCGCCACCATGTTGCGCGAGGCGCTGAGTCTGTTGGGGGCCCGTCGTGCGTGAGGAGTTCGTCGACCCCGTTGCCCGCGACGATCACGACCAGCGCACCGACAGCGCCCTGCGGCCGCGCAAACTGGCAGATTTCGTCGGTCAACAAGAACTCAAGAGACATCTGGCGATCGTGCTCGAGGCTGCGCGGCAACGCAACGAAGCCGCCGATCATTTGTTGCTGGCTGGGCCGCCGGGGTTGGGCAAGACCACGATGGCGGGCATCGTGGCGGCCGAAATGGGGGCCAAGTTTCATGTCACCTCGGGCCCGGCACTCGAGCGCGCCGGTGATCTGGCGGCCATCCTCACCAAACTCGAAGAACGCGACGTGTTGTTCATCGATGAGGTGCATCGCTTGTCGCGGGTGGTCGAAGAAATCCTGTATCCCGCCATGGAAGATTTTCAGATTGACATCGTCGTCGGCAAGGGCCCGGCCGCATCGTCGATTCGCCTCACGTTGCCTCGGTTCACGTTGATCGGTGCCACCACCCGCACGGGCATGATCACCGGGCCGTTGCGCGACCGGTTCGGGTTGGTGGCGCGGCTCGAGTATTACGAGCCCGATGAATTGCGCCAGATCGTGCAGCGTGCCGCGGGCATCTTGGATGTCGCCATCGACCACGATGCGGCCCACGAAATTGCCTCGCGTTCACGGGGCACGCCCCGCATCGCCAACCGGTTGTTGCGCCGGGTGCGCGATTTTGCCCAGGTGCGCAACAGTGGGGCAGTGACCGCCGCCGTTGCCGACGAAGCATTGCGGGTGTTCGGGGTCGACCGCTTGGGTCTCGACAAAGTCGACCGCTCGGTGCTGCAGATCATCTGTGAGCGTTTCGGTGGGGGGCCGGTGGGATTGTCCACGTTGGCCATTGCGGTCAGCGAGCAGACCGAAACGATCGAGGATGTGTACGAGCCGTTCCTGATTCGCGAGGGCCTGTTGGCGCGCACACCACGGGGTCGGGTGGCGACAGCGGCGGCGTATCTGCACTTGGGGTTGACCCCGCCCGATCGCTCGCCTGAACTGTTTTAGCCGTGCTGTTGTAGCCGTACTGATTTAGCCCGTATTTACTGCTTTTTGGCAATTGTTGACCAAAAGAGTTGCATTTCGCCTGTGGACTGACTACGTTAAAGCCGACCAAACCAGTCGGAATTGATTTCAGGTCAATTCCTTTACCAAGAAAGTAGTTCACCACATGTCGTACCCCACACGCTCAACCGCGAGGCGCACCGCACTGCGCTTCCTGCTTGTCCCGCTCGCTGCACTCATCGTGCCGTCAGCTGCCCAAGCAGCGAGCCACACTGCAGTAGCCAAGACGCCCCGTGCCACGATCGTCGAAGCGGCCTGGCTGGAAGCCAACTTGAACAACCCGAAGGTGCGCATCATCGAAGTGAGCACCGACCCTGGCGTGTACGAAAAAGGCCACATCCCGAACGCGGTCAACTTCCGCTGGCACACCGAATTCGTGGATCCGATCAACCGAGATATCGCCAGCCAAGCCCAGTTCCAAAAAGCGGCGCGCGCCGCAGGCATCGACAAAGACACCAAAGTGGTGTTGTACGGCGACAAGTACAACTGGTTCGCCGCCTGGGGTGTGTGGATTTTCCGCACCTATGGTCATGCCGACGTGAGCATCTTGAACGGTGGTCGTGACAAATGGGTAAAAGATGGTCGCGCCCTGTCGCCCGTCGCACCCGTGCTGCCGGCCGGCAACTTCGTCGCCACTGCGCCCAACACCAACTTGCGCGCCCGTCTCGGTGACGTCGTGAAGATTGCCACAAAAGAGGATCGCACCACCAAACTGGTGGACATTCGTTCGGTCGACGAATTCAGCGGAAAAATCTTCGCTCCAGCAGGCTTCCAAGAATTGGCGATTCGCGCCGGACACATTCCTGGTGCACAAAATGTTCCATGGGGTCTGGCAGTGGCACCGGACGGCACTTTCCGTCCGGCAGCCGAATTGAAGGCCCTCTATGACGCCAAGGGCATCAATGGCAAGAAGAAAGTCACGGTGTACTGCCGAATCGGTGAACGTGCTGCGCACACCTGGTTCGTGCTCAGCGAGATTCTCGGCTACGAGGTGAAGTTGTACGACGGTTCGTGGACGGAATACGGCAACTCGGTGGGCGTACCGATTGTCAACCCGACCGGCACCGTGTGGGGTAAAGGCTGATCTTCGACGGCCTCAGCCACTTGCCGCATTTCACTGCGCTAGAGCGGCAAGACTGAAACTGCAATGACGATCATTACTGCAAAGAAAGCACCACTGACGTTTGCCGCTGCCGCACTCAGCGGCATCGTCGTGGTTGCTTTCGTGCTCAGTCGCGGGGCAACGGCCGACCCTGGTCGGCCAGTGTCGCTCCTGATTGGTGCAGCACTGGGTTTGGCCTTCGAGCGGGGGCGCTTCTGCTTTTTTTGTTTGTTTCGTGAGGCCTTCGAAGAGCGGAAGACCCGCCAGTTGAATTCCATCGTCACAGCGATTGCAGTCGGAGCCATCGGGTACGCGCTGATGTTCAGTTTGTACCTGCCGAACCCCAAGGGTGAGGGTCTGCCGCCGGCTGCCCATATCTCTCCGGTGAGCGTGCCGCTCGTGCTTGGCGCATTCGCGTTCGGCATCGGCATGGTGCTTTCGGGGGCGTGCATCAGCGGGCATCTGTATCGAATCGGTCAGGGCTATCTGCGGGCGATTCCAGCATTGTTGGGCTCGCTCGTGGGTTTCGGGCTCGGATTTTTCACCTGGAATACCTTGTATCTCGAACAAGTGAGCGAAAGCCCCGTGTGGTGGTTGCCCCGTTGGTTCGGATACTCCGGGTCGTTGCTCATCGTGCTCGTGGTCGCGGTCATGGTTGCGGCACTGCTCGTGAAATGGGATCGTTCGCCCGACGACACGTCCCAGGCGGGCGTCCCGCGTCGCTTGTCGAACGTGGGTGACGTTTATGAGTTGCTGCTCGTGCGTCGCTGGTCACCGGTGGCGACCGGTGCAATCGTTGGCGGCATCGGTATCGCGGCGTACCTGCGCACCACGCCACTCGGTGTCACATCGCAACTCAGCACACTGAGCCGCAGCTATCTCGATGGCCGTGGTGCCCTGCCCGAGGTGCTGCACGGCATCGACATGATGCGTGGCTGCGTGGCACTCGTGACCACGGCGGTCACCAACAATGGTTGGCTGATCATCGGTTTCGTCGTTGCCTCACTCGCGATGGCCGTCGGTGGCGGGCGCTTCGCCGTGCAAAAGCCGACCGTCGGCAACTCGGCAACAGCGCTCGTCGGCGGGGTGCTGCTTGGTTGGGGGTCGCTCACCGCGTTGGGCTGCACCGTGGGGGTGCTGCTTTCCGGAACGCAGGCTTTCGCCGTTTCGGGCATCGTGTTTCTGGTGGTCGTTGCGTTTGCCGTGTGGGTGGGCACCAAGTTGCGGCTGCACCGTCTCTTTGGTGCGTGATGCAACGGTTGATGCAACTCTCTGACATCGACTACCAACTGCCCGATCGATTGATCGCCCAAACACCCATCGAGCCGCGCGACTCGGCACGACTGTTGGTCGACGATGGGTCGGGTGCGCCGCGTGATGCAGTGATGCGCGACTTTCCGCAGTTGTTGCAGGACGGCGATGTGGTGGTGGTCAACGACACCAAGGTGCTGCCGGCGCGCTTGCGCCTCGTGCGGGCCACCGGCGGGGCAGTGGAGGTGCTGCTGCTCGAGCCACTGGACACCACGCATCGCGCGTGGGAGGCCCTCATTCGCCCCGGGCGAAAGATGCAACCACATGAGGTGCTGCACGATGCCGCGGGCACACCGGTGTTGAGTGTGCAAGGTCGCGGCACCAAGGGCGACACCTTCCGGGTGGGGTTCGTCGTCGCCGATGTCGATGCAGTCATCGCGAGTTTGGGCGAGATGCCACTGCCGCCGTACATTTCGCAGCGCCTCGTGGATGCGAGTCGTTATCAAACGGTCTACGCCCGCGACCCGAAGTCAGCAGCAGCCCCGACGGCTGGCCTGCATTTCACCCCCGAGCTGCTCGCCGAGGTGCGCGCGCGCGGTGTGCCGATCGTTTCCGTCGAATTGGTGGTGGGACTCGACACGTTCGCGCCGGTCACCGTCGACAACCCACTCGAACACGTCATACACAGCGAGTCGTATCACGTGCCCGCCGAAACGCAGCATGCGCTGAGTTCAGCAAAACGTGTGGTCGCCATCGGCACCACGGCCACTCGTGCACTCGAGTCGTTGGGGGCCACGGGCCACGCGTCGGGGCGCACGGATTTGTTCATCACCCGCGGGTTTTCGTTTCAGCATGTGGATGTGCTGCTCACCAATTTTCATATGCCACGCACCACGTTGTTGATGATGATTGATGCGTTCGTCGGCGAACGCTGGCGACGGTTGTACGCGCATGCCATCGAGCACGAGTACCGCTTCCTGTCGTTCGGTGATGCGATGCTGCTCGACCGCCATCGCACCTAGTCTGACGACGATGTTTCAGGCCCACACCAATGTGAGTGCAGTCGATGGCTCCGCCCGTGCCGGCATCGTCACTTTGGCCCGGGGCACGTATGTGACACCCACGTTCATGCCGGTGGGAACGCGGGGTGCGGTCAAATACCTGAGTGCCAGCGACTACGAGCAACTCGGGGCACAGATCGTGCTGGGCAACACCTATCACCTCATGTTGCGCCCCGGTGCCGACACCGTCGCGCACCTCGGTGGCCTCGCAGCATTCGCCGGCTGGAAGGGTCTGACGCTCACCGACTCGGGGGGCTTCCAGGTATTTTCGTTGAAACCCGACGTTGACGACGATGGTGTCACGTTCGCGTCGACCTACGACGGCAGCAAACATCGATTCACACCCGAGTCGGCAGTCGCCACCCAGGAACAACTCGGCGCCGACATCCAAATGGTGCTCGACGTTTGCCCACCGCTGCCATCCACCGATGAAGTGGTGCGTGAGGCACTGCGGCGCACCACGCTGTGGGCCGCGCGGGCACGTGCCGTGCACCAGCGCACCGACCAGTCGCTCTTTGGCATCGTGCAGGGCGGCGTGAGTGAGGCCATGCGTCGCGAAAGCGCACAACAGATCGTGGCGTGCAACTTCGATGGCTACGGCATCGGTGGTTTGTCGGTTGGCGAAACACGCGAACAAATGCTGCCGGCCCTTGCTGCAGCACTTGCCGAGTTGCCCGCAGATCAGCCGCGTTACCTGATGGGCGTTGGCGATCCGGCGTCGATGATCGAAGCCATCGGCCTTGGTGTCGACCAATTCGACTGTGTCTTGCAGACTCGACTCGGTCGTCACGGCACCGCCCTCACGTCACGGGGTCGGGTGAATCTGAAGCGGGCTGAATTCACCAACGACAGCGGCCCGATCGACGAAACATGTGGATGCACGGTGTGCACGGTGCATTCGCGGGGCTTTCTGCGGCATCTGTTTCAGGTGGGTGAACCGACGGCCTCGCGTCTCGTGTCGCTGCACAATGTGGCCTGGACCATTGCGCTCATGAATCAAGCACGCAGCGCAATCATTGCCGGCACCTTCGGCGCACTACGCCGGCAGGTGCTGGACGTCTGGGCGTAGCGCGACGGTAGTGTCATTTGCCATGTTCAGCCTCATCATCGCCGACTCCCATCAAGCCGCAAAGTCATCCGGATCAGGAATCCTCGGATTGCTCCCTCTCGTCCTCATTTTCGTGGTGATGTACTTCTTGCTCCTGCGACCACAGCGCAAGCGCCAAAAAGATGCCGCGGCATTGCAGGGTGCGATTCAAATCAACGATTCCGTGCTGTTGACCAACGGCATCCTCGGTGTGGTGACGGGTATCGAAGACCGTTTCTTGTGGGTGGAAATCGCCGAGGGTGTGCAGGTGCAGGTCATGAAGGGCTCCGTCGGCAGCAAGGTGAATCTGGATGGAACGGCGATTGTGGTGCCGAAGGCACCGAAAAAGTCGAAGAAGGCCGAGAAGATTGCCGACGCGAACACCGAACCAACGTCGGACAAGGACAAGCAGTAGCAACCTGGCAGCCGCCGAAGTTGTTGTGGCCAAGGTCGATGTGGTTGATGTAATGGTGTCCGTCGCTGCATGAACCGCCGTCTGCTCGCGTCACTCGTCGGCATCATGCTCGTTGCCGCCGTTGCGGTGGGGCTCACCGTTGGCGCGGGCAACACGCCGTCGCTCGGTCTTGACCTCCAGGGTGGTGCATCAATCACCCTGCAACCTGAGGGCGACTACGACGCACCATCACTGGATGTTGCCGTCGAAATCATCCGTTCGCGCGTCGACGCAATCGGCGTGGCAGAACCAGAAATCATTCGCCAGGGCGACACCGTCGTCATCAACCTGCCAGGAGTCAAGGACCAACAACGCGCTCTTGACCTTGTCGGTCGCACCGGAGATCTGCAGCTGCGACCCGTGTTGCAATCAGGCACCATTGACCCCACTGCCGGACAAGGTTCGACGACCGTGCCGTCGGCAACAACCGTGCCCACAGCAACAACCGTGCCGTCGGCAACAACCGTGCCTGCTGAAAACCTGCCGAGTGAAGGTGGGCCTGGTGAGTCGCGCGGGCCTCGGCCGATGGTCGACACGACGGTTCCAGGCGGTGCAACGCCTGTACCGATCGATGCAGCACCACAAACCGAATTGCCAGCAGGCGCTGAGGTGTTGCTCGGCCGCGACGGTGCCGGATATCTCGTCGGCCCGGTCGCCGCAACTGGTCTTGTTTTTGAAAATAATGCGTCGGCGAATATTCAGGGTGCCAACTGGTCGGTCGTCGTGCAGTTGCGTGGCGGGGCAGCAGGTGCCGACTTATGGAACGCACTGACGGCACGTTGCTACAGCCGCGACAACAGCTGTCCGACCGCACAAATCGCCATCGTGCTCGACGGCGAAGTTATTTCGGCACCTGTCGTGCAAGAAGCAATTTTTGCTGGGGGCGAGGTGCAAATTACCGGTGATTTCACCGAACAGGAGGCCCGTGACCTGGCCAAAATCCTTGAATTCGGCGCGGTACCCGTGAAGTTCGCCGTGTCGCAGGTGCAGACGGTGTCGCCAACGCTGGGCACCGACTCGTTGCGGGCTGCACTCATCTCGGGTCTCGTTGGTTTGGCACTCGTATTTTTGTTGATGCTCGCGTATTACCGCTTCGTGGCCGTCATCGTGTTCGTTGGTCTCGCGGTGTCGATCGGTATCCAGTTCTCAATCATCACGTATCTTTCCAAGACCAATGGACTCGCCCTGTCACTCGCGGGGATTGCCGGCATCATCGTGTCGATCGGTATCGCCGTCGACTCCTACATCGTGTTCTTTGAGCGACTGAAGGACGAACTGTCGTCGGGTCGCACGTTGCGCAACTCTGCGCAGCGCAGTTTTGAAGGTGCCTGGCGCACGGTGCTGGCCGCCGACACCGTGTCGTTCCTGGCGGCTGCCGTGTTGTGGTGGTTGACCGTCGGCTCGGTGCGCGGCTTTGCCTTCTTCCTCGGTTTGGCCACGCTTGCCGACGTGATGATCGTCTGGTTCTTCACCCGGCCGGCAATGTTGTTGTTGGCGCGCAGCAAGTTCATGGTGAACCGCTCGATGTTGGGTATCAAGCCACCAAAGATCACGGAGGGCACGTCATGACCATCGCTGGTGCATTCGGTCGCCTCTATCGCGGGGAAACCACCGTCGATTACTACAGCAAGCGGCGACCGGCGTTCATCGTCTCGGGTATGTTCATGCTCGTCACCGTCTTGGTGCTGATCATCGGCGGGCTGAACCTCGGCATCGACTTTCGTGGTGGTGTGGCATGGGAGGTACCAGCGACCGCAACGCTCGATGCCGACGCGGTGCGCGGGGTGCTTGAAGCAAACGGCATCGACACTGCCAACGCCAAACTGCAGACGTTGCAGGGTGCCAATGGTGAACGTATTCGTGTGCAGGTGGGCGATCAAACCGATGCCATTCGTGCCGCCGTACAAACCGCACTGGCAGAACAAGCAGGTATCGAAGGACAGGAAGTCAACGTTGCCGCCGTGAGCTCCTCGTGGGGTCGCAGTATCACCATCAAAGCCATTCGTGCGCTGCTCGTATTTTTCGTGCTCGTGTCCCTGTACATCGCCTGGCGCTTCGAGTGGAAGATGGCACTCGCCGCCATTGCCGCCATGGCGCACGACGTGCTGGTGTCGGTCGGCATCTATGCGTTGTTCCGCTTTGAAGTTACACCAGCAACGGTGGTTGCCTTCCTGACCATCCTCGGTTACTCGCTGTACGACACCGTGGTGGTGTTCGACAAAGTGCGTGAGAACATCGATCGCTTCGCCACCTCGCGCATGTCCATGGGCAACATCGTGAACGTTTCGTCCAATCAGGTGCTGGCGCGGTCGTTGAACACGACCCTGTCGTCGGCCTTGCCGGTGGTCTCACTGCTCGTGGTCGGAGCTGTCATCCTCGGGGCGACCAGCCTGCGTGCATTCGCGATTGCACTCCTCGTTGGCATGCTCACGGGCACCTACTCGTCGATTTTCATCGCTACGCCACTGTTTGGCGTGTTCAAGAACCGCGAACAGAAGTACTCAGGAGTGGCCTCACAGATCGCCCAAGGTGCCGAAATGGCCGCACTATATGAACACACCACGACACGTGCGGCACAAAAAGCCGCCGCCGATAGTCAGGCTGCGGGGGAGTCGTCAGTGGCAAAGAACACGTCGAGCGGTGCACTGACGCACCCACCCCGACCGCGCAAACGTCGCCGCAGGTAGTTGCCCAGATCGCATTCGTAGACTTCGGTTATGGCGACTGGTTCTCGGGTACTTCCATGGCGGCGCCAACAATCCGCGACGGTGCACGAACTTGCCCCGCTGCTTGCTGCGTATAAGCGCAGCCATCCGAAGGGCTCCGTGACGGCGATCAATCGCGCCTACGACACCTCCCGCGAGGCGCATCGTCACCAAACCCGCACCACTGGCGAGTCGTACATCACGCACCCGGTTGCCGTCGCGAGCGTGGTCGCCGATATCGGTCTCGATGAAGCATCGATCGTCGCTGCGCTCCTGCACGATGCGGTCGAAGACACCGAGCTGACGCTCGCTGATATCAGCCAGGTCTTCGGCGAAGAAGTGGCCGCCATCGTCGATGGTGTCACCAAACTCGACCGGTTGCAATTCGATTCACAAGAAGCCCAGCAGGCCGCCACGATGCGCAAGATGCTCGTAGCGATGGCGCGCGACCTGCGGGTGCTCATCATCAAGCTGGCTGACCGCCTGCACAACATGCGCACATTGGCGTCGAGTTCGCCGGACAAACAGCAACGCGTCGCGCAAGAAACACTCGACATCTATGCACCGTTGGCGCACCGCCTCGGCATGCAAGAAATCAAACAGCAGCTCGAAGATCTGGCCTTTGCCGCGCTCTACCCGAAGCGTTACGCCGAAGTCGAACATCTCGTCTCGACCCGCGCCCCCGAGCGCAACGTCTACCTCGCGCGGGTGCTTGGTCAGGTCGAAAAAATGTTGACCGGGGTAAAAATCAAGTCGGAACTCACGTCACGCGGCAAACATCTGTGGAGCATCTACGAAAAGATGGTGCAAAAGGGTCGCGAGTTTGACGACATCTTCGATTTGATGGCGGTTCGAATCGTGGTTGACGACGTGCGCAATTGCTATGCGGCACTCGGCGTGATCCATGGGCACTGGAAGCCGGTCGTCGGACGATTCAAGGACTACATCGCAATGCCCAAGTTCAACCTGTACCAGTCGTTGCACACGACCGTGATCGGCCCGGATGGCAAGACCATCGAGGTGCAGATTCGTTCGCGCGACATGCATCAACGCGCCGAGTGGGGTGTTGCGTCGCACTGGGCGTACAAGGATGCCGCCACACCCCAGGAAGTCGAGTGGCTCAACCGCATCATCGACTGGCAGAGCGAAATCTCCGATCCGCGCCAATTCTTGGAAGGTCTCAAGACCGACCTCGAACAAGATGAAGTGTTCGTCTTCACCCCCAAAGGACGCGTTGTCTCACTACCGCTCAAATCCACACCGGTCGACTTTGCCTACGCGGTGCACACCGAGGTTGGTCATTCATGCGTTGGTGCGCGAGTGAATGGTCGGCTCGTGGCGCTGCATTATCAACTTGCCTCGGGTGACACCTGTGAGGTGCTGACCTCGAAGGCCGAAGGCACGGGGCCGTCGCAGGGCTGGATGGAATTCGTCGCGTCGACGAAAGCCAAGAACAAGATCAAACAGTGGTGGACCCGCGAGCAACTCGAGGACATGGTCGATGAGGGCCACGATGAATTCGTCGAAGAATTGCGTCGTGTGGCGTTGTCCATGCGTCGTGTCGAGGCCTCGACGGAATTGGCGGCCGAAATTGCATCGCTTGGCTACGCCGACCTCAACGGGCTGCTCGCTGCAATCGGACAGAAAAAAGTGCCGGCGCGACCGCTCGTGGCACGCCTCGTGGAAGCGCTACGTTCACCCGACGCAAGCGGCGAGGGCGTGGCAATGCCCGCGATGCGCACCCGTTCGAGTGCCGCCAAAACCAAGAACTCGGTGTATGTCGAGGGCCTCGACGACATCCTCGTGCGTCTTTCCAAGTGCTGCACGCCCGTGCCCGGTGACGAGATCATGGGGTTCATCACTCGCGGGCGTGGTGTCACGGTGCACCGGGTCGACTGCGCGAACGCCATGTCGCTCATGACCGAACAGTCGGCTCGCATCATCGACGTCGAGTGGGCGGGGCGCTCGGCCGACGACACGTTCGTGGCCGCAGTTGAAGTCGTGGCGCTCGACCGTACACGGTTGTTGCGCGATGTCGCCAACGCATTGTCGGATCAGCGGGTGAACATCGTTTCGTGCACGACACAAACAGGCTCCGACCGGGTGGCACGCATGCGCTTTGAGTTCGAGTTCTCCGACCCGAACCATTTGCAGGCGATGTTGCGGATCATCAAAAAAATCGATGGTGTGTATGACGCGTATCGTTTGCTACCGGGCACGGCTGATGCGGGGGATATCGGTTCTTCGCATCCGTCAGCGAACTAACCTTGCGCCGTGCCGAGTTTCGCCACTAGTCCCGGTACCCGCGACATCATCGCCCCCGATGCCGCACGTTGGCGGAGTTTTCAGCAGGTGTTCGCCGATGTAGTCGAAGCGGCGGGTTTCGCGCACATCATCCCGCCGATGTTTGAGGATCTCGGGGTCTTTCTGCGGGTGGGGGAGACGACCGAGATCGTCACCAAGGAAATGTACGACTTCGAGGACAAAGGTGGCCGTCGTGTCGCCCTGCGCCCGGAGCAAACTGCCAGCGTTTGTCGCGCCTTCGTCGAGCACCGCCCGGTAACGCCGTGGAAGGTCTGGTACGCCGGCCCCAACTTCCGCTACGAAAAACCACAGCAGGGTCGGTACCGCCAGTTCGATCAGGTCGGCGTTGAGGTGCTCGGCGTTGATGATCCGCAACTTGATGCCGAAGTCATTGCATTGGCGGTCGAGTTCTACCGCCGTCTCGGGTTGCGTGGCGTACAGTTGTCGCTCAACTCGCTCGGTGATTCCGGCGATCGGGATCGCTACGCCGCCGTGCTACTCGCCCACTTTTCGACACACCGTGATGCGCTGTCAGCCGAAAGCCGGGCCACGCTCGAACGCAACCCGCTGCGGGTGCTCGATTCGAAGCGACCCGAGGATGCCGCTCTCATCGCTGCCGCCCCGCGAATGGCCGATCAATTGAGCGAGGCAGCCGCCTCCCATTTCGTGGCGGTGCAGTCGGCGTTGTTGGCCGGCGGTGTTGGCTTCGTGGTCAACGATCGATTGGTGCGTGGGCTCGACTACTACCGACGCACCACGTTCGAGTTCGTTTCGACCTCGCTCGTGGCGGCCCACACGGCAATCGGTGGTGGCGGTCGCTACGACGGTCTCGTTGCCGAATTGGGCGGGCCCGACACGCCGGGCATCGGCTTTGCGCTGGGCTTGGACCGCACGCTTCTGGCCTGCGATGCCGAGGGCGTGTTCGGCGCACCGGCCGCGCGGGTGGAGGTCTTCGTGGTCGACGCCACCGGTGGCAGTGAAGCAGGTGCGGTGTGCACCGAACTGCGTCGTGCGGGCATCGGTACCGATCGCGCATACGACGACCGCAGCATGAAAGCGCAGATGAAGTCGGCTGATCGTGCCGGTGCGCGACTGGCCATCATCATCGGGGATGACGAACGTTCGGCGAAGACCGCAATCATCCGTACGATGGAGGGCGGTTCGCAGCAAACGGTGCAGCGTGACGCTCTCGTCACGCACGTGCGTCAAGCGCTCGGCCGCTAGATCGTCATGGCCACCTCCACCACACTGCGCACCCACGTTTGTGGAGAGCTGAATGCGTCGAACGTCGGTGCGCGGGTCACTTTGGCTGGTTGGGTGTCGCGTCGTCGCGAACACGGCGACAAGCTCGCCTTCATCGACCTGCGCGACTTCTCGGGTGTCATGCAGTGTGTGATCGATGACGGTGCCGAGGCGCGCAGCGAGTGGGTCGTGCAGATCACGGGCACGGTCACGGCCCGGCCGACCGGCACCGTGAACACCAACCTGCCGACCGGCGAGGTTGAACTGACGAACTGCTCGCTCACCGTGTTGAATGCCGCCGAACCACCCCCATTTCCCATTGATCAGCGCGCCGATGACGTGGATGAAAATATTCGCCTGAAATTTCGTTACCTCGACGTTCGTCGCGAGCGGATGCAGCGCAATCTGCGTCTGCGGGCGAGTGTCAACTCGGCGATTCGTACCGCGATGGAGACCCAGGGTTTCGTCGAGGTCGAGACACCGCTGCTCATGCCGTCGACCCCCGAAGGTGCCCGCGAATTCCTCGTACCGTCGCGCAAAGAACCGGGTTCGTTCTATGCGTTGCCGCAGTCCCCCCAATTGTGGAAGCAATTGCTCATGGTGGCCGGCATGGATCGCTACTACCAGATTGCCCGATGTCTGCGCGACGAGGATTTGCGCGCCGACCGCCAGTACGAATTCACCCAACTCGATGCAGAGATGAGTTTCGTCGACAAAGACGACGTGCTGCACGCGATCTCACAGGCGGTGATGGCTGCCGCCCACGCCGCCACCGGCGTCACACCACCACCAATCGAACGCATCACGTGGCACGATGCGATGAATCGTTTCGGCTCGGACAAACCCGACATGCGTTTCGGGCTCGAATTGGTGGAGCTCACCGCCGTGTTCGCCAGCACCGCATTCAAGGCATTCGCCACCGCTGCATCGATCAAGGGTCTGCGCGTCGACGCAGCAACCTACCCCGAGGCCGCCGCCATGGGTCGCAACAAACTCGACCAGCTCACTGATCGCGCCAAGCAAAGCGGGGCCAAGGGTCTCGTGTGGATGAAAGTCGGCGCGGCCGGGGTGCTTGATTCGCCGGTGGCCAAGTTCTTGTCCGACGATGAGAAGTCGGCGCTCATCACCGCCCTCGGAGCGACAACCGGCGACCTGTTGCTGCTCGTAGCCGACGGGTGGAGCACCACGTGCACGGTGTTGGGCACGTTGCGCAACGACATCGCGCGGCCGCCGGTGCACGAGGGGCCGTATCGGTACGTGTGGGTGGTCGATTTCCCGCTGTTCGTCGGTGTGAACCCCACGACGAACAAGCCGCAACCCGGGCATCATCCGTTTTGTCATCCGCACCCCGACGACCTCGCCAAGCTGGAGACCGATCCGCTCAACGTGCGGGCACTCGCCTATGACCTCGTGCTGAACGGCTGGGAATTGGGCTCGGGATCAATCCGAATTCACGAGCCGGAGTTGCAGCGCCGGGTGTTCCATCTGTTGGGGATCGACGATGAAACGGCCGACCGTAAGTTCGGCTTTTTTCTGCAGCCGTTCAAATATGGCGCACCACCGCACGGTGGCTTTGCGTTCGGCATCGATCGGCTCGTGGCAATTCTGGCGGGTGAAGAAAACATTCGTGAGGTCATCGCATTCCCGAAGACCCAATCAGGGATGGACCCGATGACCAATGCGCCCGGGCCCGTCGAGCCTGCCCAATTGCTCGAACTGGGTTTGCGCACGCTGCCTAAACCAGCGAACTAAGCGGGGGCATTGGCAGTGCATGGCGCACCATGACCGACACGTCGGGTGATTTGTTCACGCACGCCGCACTCCAAGTGCTGCGTGATCAGGCACCACTGGCCGCACGTCTGCGCCCCCGCACGCTCAACGACATCGTCGGTCAGGATCATCTGCTCGGTGAGCACGGTCCACTGCGTCGGCTCATCGAATCCGATCGCCTGAGTTCGATCATCCTGTGGGGCCCGCCCGGGACGGGTAAGACGACCATCGCCGAAGTGATCGCCACGGTCACGCGGCGTGAGTTCGTGCGACTCTCGGCGGTGACGTCGGGGGTCAAGGATGTGCGCGAAGTCATCGACGCGGCACGAGACCGACTCGGGCAGAACAATCGGCGCACGATCGTATTCGTCGACGAGATTCATCGGTTCAACGCCACCCAACAAGATTCGCTGCTGCCGGCAGTCGAGGCCGGGCTCATCACGCTGATCGGCGCGACGACCGAGAACCCGTTCTTTCAGGTCAACGCACCGCTGCGCAGCCGCTCCACATTGTTGCGTCTCGAGGCACTCACCGAGGGTGACATCACCACATTGTTGCAGCGTGGGGCACAAGCAGAGGCAGCGGTGCTCGACGATGACGCGTGCGAGCTGATCGTGCAACGATGCGGGGGGGATGGCCGCCAGGCGCTCACCTCATTGGAGGTTGCCATCGCGTTGGCAAAAGATAAACGTGTTTCGTTGTCGCATGCCGAGGCGGCGTTGTCGACGAGTGCGCTGCGCTACGGGCGCGACGACCACTATGACGTCGTCTCGGCACTCATCAAAAGCATGCGGGCTTCGGATGAAAAGTCGGCGCTGTTCTGGCTCGCGCGCATGATCGAAGCCGGCGATGATCCGCGTTTCATCGCCCGGCGACTAATCGTGTTTGCCAGCGAGGACATCGGTCTTGGCGATGCCAGTTCACTCACGACGGCAGTGGCAGCCGCCGGTGCCGTCGAGCACGTGGGCCTGCCCGAGGCGCGGTACAACTTGGCGCACGCCGTGATGCATCTGGCCGCCGCACCAAAAAGTCGCGCCGTCGTGGATGCCATCAGTGCCGCGCAAGCAGCGCTCTTGGGTGGAGCATCAATCGAAGTGCCCGAACATTTGCGCGATGGCAACTCACCGCACGACTTGGTGATACCCCCGCGCCGATACGATAAACCACAGTCATGATTCGTCGTCTCTTCTGGTTTCTTCTCGGTGGTCTCGCTGCGCTCTTTGGCTACGGCTGGTTGCGCCGCCAAGCCGATCAATTGGCCACGAAGGAATCGGTGGACGAATTCATCGATGGTCTCGTCGAGCGCGTCATCACCATCAAGGACAAAGTTTCCGACACGGTAGGTGGCGCGACGGGTGGTAAGCGCGACTCGTCGAGCGACGACCTCTTCGAGTAACCCAGTGGCCCGCGCCGACATTCGAACGGCTGACGACCTGCGCAAGGCGTTCGTCGGATTCTTCGCCGATCGCCACCACTCCGTGGTGCCGTCGGCAAGTCTGATTCCGTTCGACCCGACGATCATGTTCACGGTGGCGGGCATGGTGCCGTTCAAGCCGTATTTCGTCGGTGAAGAAACTGCGCCATATGAACGGGCGGTCAGCGTGCAGAAATGCGTGCGGGCTGGCGGCAAACACAACGACCTCGACGATGTGGGTCGCACGAAGCGACACCTCGTGTTCTTCGAGATGCTCGGCAACTTCAGTTTCGGTGACTACTTCAAGGAAAAAGCGATTCCGTGGGGATGGGAATTGGCCACCGAAGTTTTTGGGTTTGATGGCGACCAGTTGTGGATCACCGTGCACGAAAGCGACGACGAGGCCGAACAGATTTGGCACGAAGTGGTCGGCGTGCCGATGTCGCGGATCCAACGACTCGGCGACAAGGACAACTTCTGGCAGATGGGTGATGTCGGCCCATGTGGCCCATGCTCAGAGATCCACATCGACCGTGGTAGTGCGTTCGGCCCCGCTGGTGGACCGCTGCGCGACCCGGCCGGTGATCGCTTCCTTGAGTTTTGGAACCTCGTCTTCATGCAGTACAACCAGGCCAAGGATGGTTCACGCACCCGACTGCCACGCCCGTCGATCGACACGGGTGCGGGTTTTGAACGCATCCTCACGTTGGTGCAGGGCGTCGACTCGGTGTGGGAAACCGATTTGCTCGCGCCACTCATCGACACCGGTCGCCGACTGAGCGGGGCCGAGTATCGCATCGGTGACTACAACCATCGTCCAAGTTTCAGCCTGCGCGTCATGGCCGAGCATGCACGGTCAACGATGATGATGATCAATGACGGCGTGTTTCCGTCGAACGAGGGTCGTGGCTATGTGCTGCGGCGCATCATCCGTCGCGCCGTGCGCCACGCCTATCTGCTCGGTTGTGAAAAACTGGTGATGCCGTCGCTCGTCGAAACATCCCTCGGCATCATGCAGGGTGCCTATCCGGAATTGGCCACCAACAGCGACTTCATCCTCGGTGTGATCACCCGCGAAGAAGAAAAGTTTCGTTCCACGCTGCGCAACGGCCTCACGATTCTCGAAGATGAGATCAGTGCCAAGAAAAAAGCCATCTCGGGTGCGGCGGCCTTCCAATTGCACGACACCTATGGGTTCCCACTCGAGCTCACCCAGGAGATCGCGTCGGAACGCGGTGTCGATGTCGACACTGCCGGCTTCCACGATGAGATGAACCAGCAGCGTGAACGTGCCAAGAACGCACGCAAGAGCGAGTCGGCGGACCCGCAGCGGGTGGCCACCTACAAAGCACTCGTTGACCAACACGGTGCGACCAACTTCGTCGGCTATGACGTCGACACGTCGCAGGCCACGGTGGTTGCGCTGCTCGGGCCATTCGACCACGAAGATGGCTCAGCCGTATACGAACTGTTCCTCGACGTTTCGCCGTTCTACGCCGAGAGCGGTGGGCAAGTCGGTGACACGGGTGTGATCAGTGCCGAAACTGCGGTTGCCCGGGTGATCGACACCACATTCGCAGCACCCGGCTTGCGTCGGCACCTGGTGCGCATCACGCGTGGCGAATTCGCCGTGGGGTCAAAGGTGCAGGCGGCAATCGACGCCGATGCGCGTGCGGCAACCCGTCGCAATCACACCGCCACCCACGTGCTGCACTGGGCATTGCGTGCAGTGCTCGGCGAACATGTCAAACAGGCGGGGTCACTCGTCGCGCCTGATCGGTTGCGATTCGACTTCAGCCATTACGAGGCAGTGACGCCCGCCGAGATTCGCCGCATCGAACACCTGGCGAACAGCGAGGTCATTGCTAACAGTCGCGTGAATGCGCACGAAATGTCGAAGCAGGCGGCCACCGACAGGGGCGCCATCGCATTCTTCGGCGACAAGTACGGCGACGTCGTGCGGGTGCTGGAAGCGGGGCAATCGCTGGAGTTGTGCGGTGGTACGCATGTTTCGGCCACCGGCGACATCGGCCCGATCAAGATCGTCAGCGAAGGGTCGATCGGCTCCAACCTGCGTCGCGTCGAAGCGGTCACCGGTGAAAACGCCGTGGCCTATTTGTTGGACATCACCGCGACGTTGGCCGATGCCGCCGAAGTTTTGGGTGCCAAGCCCGACGATGTGGTGGCGGCCGCGCAACGTGCCGTCGACCATGCCAAGTCACTCACTGACGAAATAAAAAAACTCCGGGCCGCCCAAATCATGTCGCAGGCCGGTGACTTTGCCGCCCGGGCGGTCGATGGGGTGGTCGTGGCGCGCGTGGATGGGCTCACCCCGGCTGATCTGCGTGATCTGGCGATCGCCATTCGCACGAAGCCCGGTGTGGAAGTGGTCGTGCTGGGTGGCGTTTCTGATTCCGGTGGTGTTGCGTTGGTGTCGGCCGTGACGGTGTCCAGTGGTCTCACGGCTGGTGAACTCATCAAGGATGCCGCCAAGCAAGTGGGTGGCGGTGGTGGTGGCAAGGGTGACATTGCCACGGCGGGTGGCAAGAACGCAGCTGCCCTTGATGACGCACTCGTGACGGCAACGCAGGCAGTCGCCGCGGCGCGGCGCGGGAAGTGATGCGCTGTCTCGGACTTGATCTCGGCTCAAAACGAATCGGGGTTGCACTGTGTGACCCCGACGAACGTGTCGCCACGCCGCTGACGGTCGTGGAGCGTGGCAAGTCGCGCACCGAAGACCACGCCAAGATTCACTCACTCCTCACCGAATATGAAGCCGAAGCGGTGGTCGTCGGGCTGCCGTTGAACATGAGCAGCAAGGTCACGGCAGCCGCCCAGAGCGCCATCACCGAGACAGAGCAACTGCGACTGGCACTTGCAGTACCGGTTCATCTCTATGACGAACGGTTGACCACCGTGACCGCCGAGCGTTCGCTCATTGCATTGGACATGCGAGCCGATGCCCGCCGACGTGTCGTCGACAAAGTGGCGGCTGCGGTGATGTTGCAGTCGTTCATCGACCACCGTCGCAACCAGCGCCAGTCGGATGCCCCATGATCGATGGCGACCGACCGACATCCGATGATCGTCCTTGGCAGGAAGACCCGTGGGATCGGGTGCGGCCCGATGATGCAGCCGACACCGACGGGATGCTGCCCGACCTGCGGGGGTATGCCCGCGAGATGCTCATCGGCTTGGCTGGTATCGCAATCGTGTTCATCGCGTGGGCCGGTTGGCAGGTGCGCAACGTGGCGACCCAAGCCGAAACGTCCGACGGGGTAGGCACTGCGGCAGAGAGTGCAGTCGTCGAGGTGGAAGTGGTGTTCCCCGAGGGTTTCACCCTCGCCCAGATCGCCGCGCGCCTCGAGCGCGATGTGCCAGGGTTCAGCGCCGCCGACATCGACGCGGTGCTCGCCACCAACTCGCTCGTGGCGCCATTTCGTCCCGCCAGTGTGACTTCCTACGAGGGGCTACTTTTTCCGGCGTTGTACCGCGTCGCGGCCTACGAAACCGAGGCCGACGTGCTCGCCCGCATGATCGAAGAATTACGCACGCGCGTGCTGGCGAACGACATCGAGGTGGCTGCCCAGCGGCTCGGACGAACGCCGTACGAGATCATCATCATCGCCTCGCTCATCGAAAAAGAAGTGAAGCTGGCCGATGAGCGCGCACTCGTGTCACGGGTGATCCATAACCGACTGGAACTCGACATCGAACTGCAAATTGACGCAGCGCTGTATTACAACGCACCCGCCGGTGTTGCCTTCGCCGATTTGCGGGCCATCGATACCCCGTACAACGTGTACAAGTACAAAGGTCTGCCACCCACACCAATCGCCAGTCCCGGCGAAGCATCGCTCATCGCGGCGATGAACCCCGTCGACGACCCGCCCGTTGACGACCCACGGTGCACGGCCCGCAACAAGAAGGAAAAACTCGAACCCTGCCGACTGTTGTTCTATGTGCTGGCCGATACCGATGGGCGACATGCCTTCGCCACCACGTATCGTCTGCACCAAAAAAACGTGGTGGCGGCACAGGCAGTGGGAGTCCTGCCGTGATCATCTCCCGCCGTCTGGAAGTTGCAAGATGACCGTCACTGCGCACACGAGCATTGCCGCCGTCATCGGTAACCCGGTGCGCCACAGCCTGTCACCGGTCATCCATAACGCTGCATTCGTCGCCAACGGCGACGACTGGGTGTACGGGGCCTTCGAAGTGCAGGCCAAACATGCCGCGGCGGCAATCGACGCCATGCGCATCCTGGGTGTTGCAGGTTTGTCGATCACGATGCCACACAAAGAAATGGTGATGGCTGCGCTCGATGGTGTGAGTGCCGACGCCGCTCTCGTGCGGGCGGTCAACACCGTGGTGCGCAGCGAAGGAAAACTCATCGGACACAACACCGATGGCATCGGCTGTGTTGACGCACTCACCAATGCCGGGGCCGACCTGTCATCGGTTGCAGTGATCGGCGCTGGTGCCACCGCCCGCGCCGTGATTGCTGCCCTTGTCAAAGTCGGTGCGCAGGTGTCGGTGGTGAATCGTTCACCTGCCCGGCTTGCCGATGCTGTGGCGGTCGGCAACATGGTGCGAGTCAAGTCGACGATTGCCGTCGAGCAGGAAGCGGTGGGCGAGTGTGCCACGATCATCAACACCACACCGCTCGGCATGGCGGCTATCGCCCCCGAGGCATTGCCCTTCGACGTGCAGGTGCTGTCGGCACGGCACACCGTGCTTGACGCCGTGTACCACCCACTCGAGACCGCTTTGTTGTGCGCAGCGCGCGCGCGTGGCGCCAAGGTGGTGGATGGCCTCGACATGCTGTGTGCCCAGGCTGCGCGTCAGCAAGAACTTTGGCTCAATCGGCGACCCGATGTGGCGCTCATGCGCCGTGCTGCACTTGCAGAACTGGCGAAGTTGCACGGGTAGAATTACGAGGCATGTTGCGTTACTTGACCGCCGGTGAGAGTCATGGGCAAGCGTTGGTCGTCATCATCGAAGGGCTTCCTTCCAACCTGCCTGTCGTCGTTGCCGATATCGCCGACGAGCTGGCCCGCCGCCGCCTCGGTTTTGGTCGGGGTCCGCGACAAAAATTCGAACAGGACGAGATCGAACTCATCGGGGGTATCCGCCATGGTCGAACCCTCGGCTCCCCGGTGGCGGTGCTGATCAAGAACACCGAATGGACGCGCAGCGACGTGTGGCACGAAGAGATGTCGCCGCACCCGGGTGCGACGAAGAAACCATTGACGACGCCGCGTCCGGGTCACGCCGATTTGGCCGGCATGCAGAAGTACGACTTCGACGACGCCCGCGACGTGCTCGAGCGGGCGAGTGCGCGTGAGACGAGTGCACGGGTCGTGGCCGGTGCACTGGCAAAATTGCTGCTCAGGCAGATTGGTGTCGAGATCGTTTCCCACGTGGTGTCGCTCGGGGCAGTCTCCAGCGATGCCTCTCAGCGACCACTGCCCGGTGACGCAGCACGCGTCGATGAATCGCCCGTGCGTTGTTTCGACAAGCTGGCCGAAGAAAAGATGATCACCGAGATCGAAGCCGCTGCCAAGGATGGTGACAGCCTCGGTGGCGTCGTCGAGGTGTTGACGTACGGTTTGCCGGTGGGGTTGGGTAGCCACGTGCATTGGGATCGCAAACTCGACGGCATGCTCGCCCAATCGGTCATGAGCATCCAGGCCGTGAAGGGTGTCGAGATTGGTGACGGTTTTGCCGGGGCGCAACGACGCGGCAGCGAAGCGCATGATGCAATCTCGTGGAACGAAGCAAGCAATTCATACCGTCGCGAGACGACGAAAGCCGGTGGCACCGAAGGTGGTATGACCACCGGCGAACTGCTCGTGGTGCGCGCCGCGATGAAGCCATTGTCGACGTTGAACCGCCCGACACTGAAGACGGTGGATGTGGTGTCCAAGCAAGAAACAGTGAGCTTCAAGGAGCGCACCGACGTGACCGCGGTGCCTGCCATGGGTGTCGTCGCCGAAACCATGGTGGCGCTCGTGCTGGCTGGCGAGGCGCAACGCAAGTTCGGTGGTGACTCGGTTGCAGAGTTCGTGCGCAATGCCCGAGCCTTCGCCGAGTCGCTGCGCTGACGAGCATGCCGCGCGTCGTCGTGCTCGTTGGGATGATGGGCTCCGGCAAAACTTCTGTCGGCAAGATCGTGGCGGCCCGCTTGGGTGCGCGTTTCGTCGACACCGATGACCTCGTCGTGGCCACCGCCGGACAAACAGTGCGCACAATTTTTGCCGAGCAGGGTGAACCAGCGTTCCGCTTGCTCGAGGCCCGCGCATTAGCAGAAGCACTATCGGCTCGTGATGATGTGGTGGTCGCCGCTGCCGGTGGCACGGTGCTGAGCGATACCAATCGGCAGGCGATGCATCAGCATGCCGATGTCGTGGTGTGGCTCGATGCCGATGTTCCGACGTTGGCGGAGCGCGCCAGTCGTGACGTGCACCGTCCGTTGATCGATGGTGACACGACGAGCCGCATCACCACCCTCAGCGACGAGCGCCGCAGTCTTTATGCAAGCGTGGCCGACATGCGCATCGACACCGTTGGCAAGACGATTGATGACGTCGTGCGTTCAGTCGTTGCTGCCGCTGCACCGGAGCATGCATCATGATGCGCCGCGTGCGGGTCGCGCTTGGTGAACGCTCGTACGACGTCGTCGTCGGGCGGGGTGCCATCGACGAGTTGGGCTCGCTCGTACCGGGCGACGTGCGGCGAATCGCAATCGTGACCCAGGCGCACCTCGCCATCGATGTGTCTGCTCACCTACCCCGGGGTGTCACCGTCTCGCGTCATTTGGTC
>CAMAWR010000013.1 GCA_945862045.1 Bifidobacterium breve | reverse complement strand
CATCGCCGATCGATCGCGGGGGTTCGTGTACGCCGTGGGTTTGCTTGGTGTCACCGGAGAGCGCGAATCGTTGTCGGCCAGTGCCACCACGATTGCGCGACGGGTCAAGCAGGTGACTGATCTGCCAGTACTCGTCGGTGTCGGTGTTTCTGATGCCCACCAGGCACACGAAGCATGCACTATCGCTGATGGCGTGATCCAAGGTGCCTCGGTCATGCGCCGATTACTCGATGAGGGTGTTGATGCCGTCGGCCGTTATATCGCCGAAGTGCGAGCCGCCATCGATCAACCTGCAACGACGACCGAGGGGTAGTTTCTTGTCATGCTGAAACCAGGTGACAAGGCACCGGCGATTTCCCTCCTCGACCAACACGGCAACAAGCGGTCGCTGAAGGAATTCAGCAAGCGCCAGGTGTTGTTGTACTTTTATCCGAAGGCTGACACCCCCGGGTGTACCCAACAGTCATGTTTGCTGAGTGAAATTCGTGGCAAGGTCGGCCGCGCGGTCATCGTCGGCATCAGCCCTGATGCGCCCCCCAAACAACTGAAGTTCGACGCCAAATATTCGCTGGGGTTTGCACTGCTCGCCGATGAGGAACACGTCGTTGCCAAGGCCTACAAGGTGTGGAAAAAAAAGTCGATGTATGGTCGCGAATACATGGGCATCGAAAGATCGGCATTTTTGATCGACGGTCACGGCAACATCGTGCACGCTTGGTACAAGGTTTCGCCGAAAGATACCGCCAAGGTCTTCCTCACAGCACTAAGCAAATGACGACATGACGCTGTTCCCGCTACCCGCATCAGTGCTGCCGCATCGTGCGCCGTTTTTGTTCGTCGACCTCATCGATGAGTTGGTGGTCGGCAGCAGTGCCGTCGGACGCTGGAAGTTGCACGGCGACGAATGGTTTTTCCCCGGGCACTTTCCGTCTCGACCGACATTGCCCGGGGTGCTGATGTGTGAAGCAATCGCCCAGGTTGGCGCCTATGCGATACTGAGCGACCCTGCCCGTGCCGGCAAGTTGCCGCTGTTCGGCGGGCTCGACTCTGCTCGTTTTCGCCGCCAGGTGGTGCCCGGCGACGAGTTGCTGATTCGGGTGGAGCTCGGGCGAATGAGCGCCCGCGCCGGCAAGGGAACGGGGGTCGCGAGCGTCAATGGCGCCGTGGCCTGCGAATGCGAGCTGATGTTCGTGCTTGTCGATCGTTAGGCGGCGCGCAGATCGGGCAGCGTCTGGTTACGACGCTGGCGCGATGATGACCGAGCCGTTGTGTCCACCGAAACCGAAGTTGTTCGAGATGGTCGGGCCCGGTGTCCAGGCGCGCGGCGCGCCCATCACGATGTCGCACTGCACGTCATCACCAAGGGTGGTCGTGTTGGCCGTCGGTGGAATGAGTTCGTGTTCGAACGACAGCAGCACGGCGGCTGCCTCCAATGCACCAGCCGCACCGAGCGGATGACCAGTCACACCCTTGATGGAGGTAACCGGCGGCGTTGGTGAACCGAACAATTTGGTGACTGCCTCGGCCTCGGCGCGGTCGTTCAACGGTGTCGACGTGCCATGGGCATTGATTTGTTTGATGTCCTGCACCTGCAGCCCGGCATCATCGAGGGCGAGTTGCATACAGGCGATCGCGCCAACCCCACCAGGTGCGGGCGCCGTCACGTGATGGGCGTCGGCGTTGCTGGCCGCACCGAGGATTTCAGCAAGGATGACAGCGCCGCGCGCAACGGCAAGGTCGTAACGCTCGATCACAAACATTGCCGCACCTTCGCCGAACACGAAACCGTCGCGACTCACATCAAATGGTTTGCTGCACCCACTGCTCGACAATGCAGTCATATTCACGAAGCCGGCGACTGCAGTAATGGTGGCTGCTGATTCAGCACCCCCGGTGACCACGGCATCACACCGACCCCAGGCGATCAGTCGTGCTGCGTAACCGATGGCGTGCGTGGCAGCAGCGCAGGCAGTGCAGATGGTTTCAGCCGGCCCCTGCAGGTTGTAGCGCATGGAAATCGCCGCGCTGCAGGCATTCGACATCATCATCGGCACCAAAAATGGCGAGACACGACGTTCGCCCTTTTCCACCCGGGTGACCACCTGGTCTTCGAGCGTGCGCAGACCACCGATTCCCGTGCCGACGATGGTGCCGATGCGGCCGAGCTCGTAGGGCAACGGGCCTGCTTGCGTCAGCGCTTCATGCGCAGCAGCGAGTGCAAACTGCTCGACACGATCAGCGCGACGGACTTCCTTCGGATTCGAAAAATATGGCGAAGGGTCCCAGTCGACGATGTGCACCGTTTTGGCATCGGTGATCCCAGGGCCGAGCAGACCTTGCCAGAATGCAGCCTTGCCGATGCCGCATGGGGCCAACACGCCGTAGCCAGTGATCGCTACACGGTGTCCCGCTCCCTGCATTAGGGAGGGCTACTTCGTCTTAGCGGCGACGATATCGAAGGCTTCACCCACGGTGGTGATGCCCTCCAGTTCTTTTTCCGGCACTTCGACACCGAACTCTTCTTCGAGTGCCATCACGAATTCGACGAGGTCGAGACTGTCAGCCTCTAGATCTTCCTTGAAGCGCGCCGCGCGGGTGACCTTACTGGCATCGACTGACAACAGGCTGACTGCACACTTGGTGAAACGGTCAAATAAATCCTGGCTCACGACGGAACCTCCTTCGGTGCCCTCAGCCTACCGAATGAGCCGCGGCTAATGACCCATACCGAGACCACCGTCGACCGGAATCACCGCCCCCGTGATGTATGCCGCATCAGTCGACGCAAGGAACGTAATGACGCCAGCAATCTCGTCGGTTGTCGCGATACGACCGAGAGGCACGAGCTGGGCGAACGCCTCCAATTTTTCTGCACCGAGGGTGCGCGTCATGTCGGTATCAACGGGTCCGGGCGCCACGACATTCACCGTGATACTGCGACTGCCGAGTTCACGGGCCAGCGAACGAGCAAAGCCCACGAGACCGGCTTTTGACGCCGCATAGTTCGCCTGCCCCGCCTGACCGAGCAAGCCGACCACGCTCGACACGAAGATGATCCGACCCGTGCGGGCCCGCAACATGGTCTGCGTGGCGCGCTTGGCAACCCGAAATGCGCCGGTGAGATTGGCGTCGATCACCTCGGCGAAGTCGGCTTCTTTCATGCGCAACAACAAGCCATCACGGGTGATGCCAGCGTTAGAAATCAGGATCTCCACCGGGCCGAACTTGGCTTCCACCTCGGTGAATGCACGCTCAACGTCGGTCTGCTTGGTGACATCACACTGCACGGCAAAAAAATCACCCGACGGCGGGGTCGTGTTGTAGGTGATCGCAACGTTGTCGCCAAGTGCGGCGAAACGCTGAGCGGTGGCCAAGCCGATACCACGACTGCCACCAGTGATGAGCACGACGCGACTCACGGCTGTCGCCATTCGATCACTGCACTTGCCGCGGTCATACCAGCCCCAAACCCGACGAGCAAGACCACGTCACCATTGCTCAAACGACCGCGATCGGCGGCGTCGAAGAGGGCGAGTGGAATCGAGCCTGAGGAAGTATTGCCTGTCTCATGCAGGGTCACCGCCGTGCGCTCCATCGGTATGCCGAGTTGACGACACGCTGCTTCGATGATGCGCAGGTTCGCCTGGTGTGGGACACACAACTTGACGGCATCGATGGTGAGCCCTGCCTTGTGCAGAGACTTCCTGGCCGAATCCACCATGATGCGTACGGCGCGACGAAACACCGCCTTGCCATCCATCCGAAGATTGCCGCCAATTTCGGCATACAAGACATGCTCCAATGAGCCGTCAGCATCGAGATCCCAGCCAAGTAGTTGTCCGGCATCGGGGGTGGCGTCCACGATGCAAGCACCAGAGCCGTCGGCGAAAAGGATTGCCGTTCCACGATCGCTCCAGTCAACAATTCGCGACAACGTGTCGGTGCCGATGACCATCATGCGTTTTGCACCAATCGCCAGCAGGCCATGCGCAACGACGTAGGCGTAAACGAAACCGGAGCAAGCTGCGTTGACGTCAAAAGCACCGCAGCGCAAGCCCAACGCGTTTTGCACCGTTGCCGATGTGGCAGGCACCGCTCGATCAGGGGTAGAAGTGGATAGAACCAGACAATCGATCGACGCTGGATCAATCTTTGCCATGAACAGTGCCTTTCGCCCCGATTCGATGGATAGCGACGCAGTGGAACCACCGATGTGCCGACGTTTGATCCCGGTTCGTTCGGTGATCCATTCGTCGTTGGTGTCCATCAATGCCGAAAGGTCGTCGTTCGTAACGACCTTATCGGGCAGGGCACTACCCCAACCAATGATGCGTCCGCCGGTCATTAGTGGGTCCGCAACCAAGCGACTGGTTCGCGCATCGTGAGCCGCTCGCCTTCATGCGCGATGAAGTTCTGCAGGATGCCGGCGAACGGTGAACGAACTTCCACGTCCCCGATGTGGCCGAGCACGGTGCCAACCTCGATCAGGGATCCATCCGCAACATCGGTGCGTTGAGAAAAAATTCCGGCAGCGGGGCTCACCACGAGACGCTCAACGACGAAGAGATGCTCGCCATCATGCTGACTGACCTTTGGTGGGCTGACCTGACTGACCCATTCGAGCAGCGTGTCCAATTCGTCGGGTGTCGAAACACTGAGCACCCGGGCACCCGGAATCGTGCGTTTCACCATGCCACTGAGCACACCACCTGGGCCCAGCTCGACATAGCCGGCAATCGATTGTCGCTGCAATTCCAGCAGAACTTGGCGCCAGCGAACGGGCGAACACAATTGTGCCGAGAGCAACGACGCCCACTCATCCCCGCGTTGATGAACGAGTGCATCGACGTTCGACACGATCGGCACGTCGGAATCGCGCGGGTTCGCTTCGGCGAGGGCGACTCGCAGACGAGCGCGTGCGGCATTCATCATCGGCGTATGGAACGCCCCTGAAACCGGCAGGCTCATCACTTTTTTTGCACCAAGTTCTTTGGCGTGGGCCGTCGCTTTCTCCACACCGCTCGGCGAGCCGGCAATCACGACCTGCCCAGGAGCATTGAAATTGGCGACCCAGACGCTGTCGTCGGCGCGCCGACACGCCACCTCGACCAGATCGTCGTCAAGCCCGAGCACCGCCGACATCACTCCTGGTGCAGCCTGACCCGCTTCGTGCATGGCCTCGCCACGCTCGAGCACGAGTCGCACCCCGTCGTCAAAACCCAGTGCACCGTTGGCGGTCAGGGCGGTGTATTCACCGAGACTGTGCCCGGCGCAGATACTCGGTTCGACTCCGAGTCGTTCGACGGCATCAAGCACCATGAGGCTGATGACGAACGTGGTGAGTTGGGCGTTGCGGGTGTCTTTCAGTTCGTCTACATCAGCGTCGAGCAGCAGCCGACCGATGTCGCGACCGGAGATGGACGATGCTTCGTCGACGAGCTCCCAACTTTCGTGGTCCAACCACGGGCGTCCCATACCGGGGCGCTGTGATCCTTGTCCGGGAAATATGAACGCGAGCAACAGACCTCCTCGTCAGGCTCAAGGTTGCAGAGCAAGACTAGGAGCAGATGGTTGGCCGGCCAAGACACGGCAATTCCGATCACCACTAGCCTGACGGCGTTGCCCGAGTGGCGAAATGGCAGACGCGACGGACTCAAAATCCGTTGCCTGAAAGGGTGTGTGGGTTCGACTCCCACCTCGGGCACTCGGAAAGAGGGTGCAGGGCTGAAGCTCATAGGCTTCAGCAGACATGAGCGTGCAGTTACCGAGCGGTATTGAGCAACGGTTGGTGCGGCATCGACTGGCCCGTTGCAACGCAACGTTGCAAGAACTACGTGGCGAACTACTGGTGACTCGCGAGCAACATGCGATCATGCATGACGATGCCGCTGAGGCCGAATTGCGGGCGATCGTGGCTGAAACTCCGAGTGCCGAGGCAGAAAACCGGGATTCCCAACGCCACTATGTGGCCATTGCCCGCCACCTCGCACATCTTGAGGCCACCATCGCCCTGCGCGAACGCGAACTTGACAACCTGCTTGATCGCCTGCACACCACCGAGTCGTAGAGTCAAGCCGTGACCTCGATAGTGATTGCCGAAGACGAGGCAATCATTCGATTGGATCTGCGCGAACTGCTCGAAGAAGAGGGCTATGTCGTGATCGGTGAGGCTGGTCGTGGTGACCAGGCCGTTGAGCTGGTGCGCAATCTGCGTCCGGACCTCGTGATTCTTGATGTGAAGATGCCCGGCCTCGATGGCATCGAAGCGGCGCGGCAAATCACGGCCGAGGGCATCTGTGCCGTCCTGATGCTGACGGCGTTCAGTCAACGGGAGATCGTCGAGCAGGCCCGCGACGCCGGGGCAGTGGCCTACCTCGTGAAGCCGTTCCAAAAATCCGATCTTGTGCCAGCCATCGAGCTGGCAACGGCCCGTTACGCCGAAACCAGGGCGCTCGTCGCCGAGGTTGATGAACTCACCGAGCGCCTGGCGGTGCGCAAAATTTTGGATCGCGCAAAAGGTCTGCTCGGCGACACCTACGGACTCAAAGAAGCTGATGCGTTCGCTTTCATTCAGCAGAGGGCAATGGCCGGTCGCCTGACGATGCGCGTGGTCGCCGAATCGGTGTTGAAGGGCGAGACCGTACCAACTCCATGAAGGTGATGGTCCTCGACGGCAACTCGCTCGTCTACCGAGCCTTCTATGCACTTCCCGACACGATGGTCACCAGCCGTGGCGAAATCACCAACGCTATTTTTGGATTCTGCTCGATGTTCGTCACGTTGGTGAAGGATCATGACCCTGACGCACTCGTCGTGGTGTTCGATCGCAAAGAAAAAACGTTCCGCCACGAAGCCGCACCCGAATACAAGGCCCAACGTGAAAAACAACCGGACTCGCTGTACCAGCAGTTGGATTTCGTGAGGAACGAACTGCTCGTGGCGGCGGGAGTCGCGACCCTCGATATCGCAGGGTTCGAGGGTGATGACATCATTGCGACGGTTGCTGCATCGATCACTCCCCATGATGAATTACTCATCGTCACCGGCGATCGCGATGCCTATCAGTTGGTGAGCGACCCGAACATCCGGGTGTTGTACAACAAGCGTGGCGTTTCTGATTACGCGCTGTACGACGAAGCAGGCATCAAAGAGCGAACGGGCGTGACCCCGAAGCAATACGCCGAGTATGCCGCGTTACGTGGCGACCCGAGCGACAATCTCGACGGGGTGCCTGGTGTCGGTGAAAAGACTGCCGCAAAATTGATGAACAAGTACGCATCGATTGCTGCGGTGTTCGCTCATGCCGATGAGCAAACACCCAAATTGTGTGCCGCCCTGCACGAATCACGAGAACGTGTGTTGCGCAACGCCCAACTGATGATTTTGCGCAAGGACGTGCCAGTGACCCTGCAGCAAGCCGCGTGGGTGCCGCAACCCGATGAAGCGGCATTGCGCGCAGTGTTCAGCCGGCTTGAGTTCTCGACGATGGCCACTCGCTGGAAGCCGCTCTTCAACAAGTTCGGGAGCACGACCACGCGCTCAGCACCAGCCGCAACATCGGAGTCACCGGGTGTTGGCGCGCCGACCACGGTGCCCGACGCCCGAGCGCCGATCGTGGTGGTCGTGGATTCAGCCGATGCGTCACGAGCCGTTGCCCTCCTGTCCGACGCGGCGCCACTTGGGCTAGCCATCGCGTGGGCCGGCGAGCCTGGGCGCAGCGCCATTCGAGCGCTGCTGATATCGAACGGCAGCGAAGTGAACGGATCGATCACCTGTGCGTCGATCAGCACCGAAGTGCTCGGTGACAAACAGGTGCGCGACGCATTGCTGCGTCATAACGATGTGGTGATGCACGATGCGCGCAATGCCATGCGCGGGCTACTTGACATTGACATCGATCTTGTCCGACTGGCGTACGACACCGCCATTGCGGCGTACCTCGCCGACTCAAGTACGGGTTCGTACGATGTCGCAACGGTCGCCAGGCGCTGGCTCGGTCGGGAAATCGCGGTGAGCGGCGCAGCACCGACCGGACAGTTGAACTTCGCTGCCGACACCGACGACATGGCGGTGCAGTCGGCGGCCAGCGAGGCAGCGGTTGCGCTGCTGTGCCGCCAGCCGCTGCAGGACGAGTTGGCGAGCGTGCAACTCACGGGGCTGTACGGTGCCACCGAACTTCCACTCGTGCGCGTGCTGGCCAAGATGGAGCACGTTGGTATCGCCGTTGACGCCCAACGTCTGACGGCTTTGGCCACCGATTTGCAGCAGCGCAGCACGAAACTCGTGGCGACCCTGCATGGTCTGGCGGGCAAGGAGTTCAATGTGAACTCCACGAAGCAGTTGGCCACGGTGTTGTTCCAAGAGCGGGGCCTGACCGGTGGTAAGAAAACAAAGACCAAAAAAGCGCCGAGCACCGACGCTGCATCACTCGAAAAACTACGTGACGAATGGCCTGAGTTCATCGACGCGTTACTCGAGTATCGCGAGGTCGAAAAACTGCGTTCCACCTATGCCCAAGGTTTGCTTGCCACCATCGCTCCCGACGGACGAATTCATGCAAGTTTCAACCAGACGGTGGCCCGCACCGGTCGGTTGTCGAGTGATCAACCGAACCTGCACAACATTCCCGTGCGCAACGAATCGGGACGGGTTTTTCGCGAGGTCTTCGTGCCGCGACCACGCAACGAATTTCTCGTGGCGGATTACAACCAGATCGAATTGCGCTGCATCGCCCACCTCTCGAAGGATCCAGGTCTGTTGCGGGCATTCAAAGACGGCGTCGATGTCCATCGTGTGACGGCGGGTCAAGTGTTTGGTATCGACGTGGCAGCGGTGACGAGTGAGCAACGCGGTACGGCGAAGATGGTGGCCTATGGCTTGGCCTACGGCATGGAGGCCTACGGGCTCAGTCAACGTTTGGCCATCGATGTCGGTGCAGCAAGGGAGATCCTGAACGCCTACTTCGCGGCTTTTCCGCAGGTGAAGAGATATATGGACGAAGCAGTTGCCACCGCCAAACGGGATGGCTACACCACCACGTTGTTCGGCCGCCGCCGAAACATCGAGGGCATCCACAGCCCGATTCGCCAGGTTGAGGCTGGGGCCACCCGGATGGCGATGAACGCCGGTATCCAGGGCTTGGCGGCTGATATTTTCAAGATGGCGCTGGTAGCCATCGACCAACAGCTCGAACAGGGCGGGTTCATGAGCCGTCTCGTGTTGCAGGTCCACGACGAGGTGATCGTCGAAGTCGCCACGGCGGAACGCGACCGGGTGGGGGAGTTGGTGCTCACCGCCATGCACGATGCCGCCCAACTCGATGTACCGCTCGTGGTGAACGCCTCGTGGGGGGCCAGTTGGGCGGCGGCGAAGGTAGCCTGACCCGTCCGTCGCGAGACGGGAAATGTCCTATCCCTACTCTTCCATCCACCGAAGGCAACCAATGACTGATACAACTCTGAGTCCAGCCGCAGCAATGGGCACGTTTGACCAAAGCGGCAATTACATCCCGCGCAAAGTCACCGAGCGTGACGCATCTTTCGCCGATGAATTTGCGAACACCTTCGTCGAAATCAAAGAAGGCAAGTTGGTGACCGGCACCGTCGTGCGTATCACCCGCGAAGAAGTGTTGCTGGAAATCGGCTACAAAACCGAAGGTGTCATCCTTGGTCGCGAGTTGGCGATTCGCCAAGACATCGACCCGCACACCGTCGTGTCGCTCGGCGAAAAAATCGAGGCGCTCGTGCTCACGCTCGAGGACAAAGAAGGTCGTCTGCTGCTGTCCAAGAAGCGCGCGCAATACGAGCGGGCCTGGGGAGATGTCGAGCGGGTCAAGAACGAGGACGGCACCGTTGAGGGCCTCGTCATCGAAGAAGTCAAGGGTGGCTTGATCGTCGACATCGGCTTGCGCGGCTTCCTGCCGGCATCGCTCGTCGAGTTGCGTCGCGTGAAAGACCTGGCGCCGTACGTCGGTCAAAAGATCCAGGCAAAAATCCTCGAGCTCGACCGCCAGCGCAACAACGTGGTGCTTTCCCGCCGTGCCGTACTTGAAGCAACCCAGCGTGAGAGCCGTGACGGCTTCCTCGTCAACCTCAAGGTGGGCGAAGTACGCAAGGGTCGTGTCTCGTCAATCGTGGCGTTCGGTGTGTTCGTCGACCTCGGTGGCATGGATGGCCTCATCCACGTCTCTGAATTGTCGTGGAAGCATGTCGACGACCCGAACGAAATCGTCAAGGTCGGCGACGAGGTCGAGGTCAAGGTGCTGGAAATCGACGGCGACCGCGAGCGAATCAGCCTTTCGCTCAAGGCCACCCAACAAGACCCTTGGCAGTCGTTTGCCGAAACGCACGCCGTCAACCAGTTGGTCTACGGACGTGTCACCAAGATCGTGCCATTCGGTGCGTTCGTGCAGGTTGGCGATGGCATCGAAGGTCTCGTGCACATCTCGGAGATGTCAACGCATCACGTCGAAGCACCCGAACAAGTGGTCACGCCCGGCGAAGAGTTGTGGGTCAAGATCATCGACCTCGACCTTGCCCGTCGACGTATCAGCGTGTCGATCAAGCAAGCCGCCGAGGGTGGCGAACTCGCACCCGAGTACCGCGATCAGTTCAAGGCTGACGAACAAGGCAACTGGGTGGGCACCGATGATGCAACTCGTGAAGCGGCATGGGGCGAGTTGTTCCAGGCCGAAAGTCCGCCGAACACCTAAATAAGGTAGCCGCGACCGGTATCCGCGAGATGACTCGATGATTCTCGTAGGTCTCACGGGTGGTATGGGTTCGGGCAAATCGCTCGTGTCGTCGCAACTTGCGGCGCACGGTGCCGTGGTCGTTGATGCTGATGCCATCGTTCGCGACCTGCAACTGCCCGGGCAAAAAGTGTTCGCCCAGATCGTCGAACGATTCGGCGCCCAGGTGCTGGCTGCTAGCGGACATCTCGATCGTGGCGTTGTGGCCAGCATCGTGTTCGGTGATGCGTCGGCGCTCGCCGACCTCAATCGCATCGTTCACCCGGCGGTGGGTCACGAGATGATGCGGCGGATCAACGAACATCGCAACACCACCAAGGTGGTGATTCTTGATGTACCGCTGCTGGTGGAGAACCCCCGCACCGGACTGAGCGGAGTAGTGGTGGTTGACCTTGACCCCGAGATTGCAGTGGAGCGACTGGTGGCCCAGCGCGGTTTTACGATCGACGATGCACGGGCGAGAATCGCACGACAGGCCCCACGCAGCACACGGCGAGCGGCTGCCGATTGGATCATCGACAACTCCGGGTCTCGACTCGATCTGGCGCGACACGTGGGTGCGGCCTGGGCCTGGATGTGCTGTCTGCCACCGGCGCAAGCCGACGCGGGTCGGGTGGCCGGCGCACTCGAGTCGTAGGCTCGCCGAGTGGTAGATACCCGCTCCAAGCACGCCTTCAAGGTGGTGTCGGATTATGCACCGGCTGGTGATCAGCCCGAGGCGATAGCCGCCTTGGCCCTTGGCATCGAGCGTGGTGACCGCTTTCAAACCCTCCTCGGCATCACCGGTTCGGGCAAGTCGGCAACCATCGCCTGGACGATCGAAAAAATCCAGCGTCCAACCCTGATCCTGGCCCCCAACAAAAGCTTGGCGGCCCAGCTGGCGCAAGAAATGCGCGAGTTCTTCCCGGATAATCGGGTGGAGTACTTCGTCAGTTACTACGACTACTACCAACCCGAGGCCTACATTCCGTCGAGTGACACGTTCATCGAAAAAGATTCCTCGATCAACGACGAGATCGACCGGCTTCGTCACTCGGCGACGGCGGCATTGCTAACCCGTCGCGACGTGATCGTGGTGGCATCGGTGAGTTGTATCTACGGCATGGGGGATCCCGATGAGTACAAGGGTCACCTGCTCGAGCTGCATCAGGGGGTCGAATACGAACAGCAAAGTATCCTGCGTCGCCTGGTCGATCTGCAGTACGAGCGCAACGACACGGCACTTGCCCGTGGCAATTTCCGGGTGCGCGGTGACACCATCGAACTGCAGCCCGCCTATGAATCGTCGGTGACGCGCATCGAAATGTTCGGCGACACCATCGAGCGCATCAGCATCGTCGATGCCGTCACCGGCGAAACGTTGAGCACGCCGAGTGAGATCCTGATTTTTCCTGCCACCCACTACGTGGCGAGCGAAGAAAGCATGCGCAGCGCCATCGCCCGAATCGAAGCAGAGCTCGCCGAGCGTTTGACCTGGTTCAATGCCAATGGCAAATTGCTCGAAGCGCAGCGTCTCGGAATGCGCACCCGCTACGACCTCGAGATGATCCAAGAAATGGGTTATTGCAACGGCATCGAGAACTATTCGATGCACATCGACGACCGTCAGCCCGGCCAGCCACCGTTCACGCTGCTCGACTATTTCCCCGACGACTATTTGTTGGTGGTCGACGAGAGCCATGTGGCGGTGCCGCAGCTGTACGGGCAGTTTGCCGGCGATCGAGCCCGCAAAACGACACTCGTCGAACATGGTTTTCGTCTGCCGAGCGCCTGCGAGAATCGTCCGTTGCGCTTTGAAGAAACCCTCGAGCGGGTCAATCAATGTATTTTCATGTCAGCAACACCCGCCAAGTTCGAACTGCAGAACTCCCAACAGGTGGTCGAGCAGATCGTGCGACCAACGGGCCTCATCGACCCGGAAGTCATCGTGAAACCCACCAAGGGGCAGATCGACGACATCATCGTCAACGTGCACGAACGAGTCAAGATGGGCGACCGTGTGTTGATCACGACCCTCACCAAAAAAATGGCCGAAGATCTGACCGAGTACCTGCTCGAACAAGGTCTGCGGGTGCGCTATCTGCACTCCAACATCGACACCATCGAGCGCATCGAGATCCTGCGGGCGTTGCGTCTCGGGGAATTCGACGTGCTGGTCGGTATCAACCTGCTGCGTGAGGGTTTGGACCTGCCCGAGGTGTCGTTGGTGGCCATTCTTGATGCCGACAAGGAGGGTTTCTTGCGCAGTGAAACCTCGCTCATCCAAACCATCGGTCGTGCGGCGCGCAACGTGGACGGCCAGGTGATCATGTACGCCGATCGCCATACCAAGGCCATGGACTCAGCCATCAACCTCACCAATGCACGCCGTGAAAAGCAGAAGGCCTACAACGCCGAACGTGGAATCGAACCCAAGACGATTCGCAAGGCCGTCGGCGACATCTTGTCGATCCTGCGTCCTGACAACACCGCCCCGTATCCCGGCAAGGGTCGGCGCACGTCGCGTGAGCGCGACAAGGTCATTCGTGACCTGGCCAAACTCGGGGAGAGTGAATTGGCTCGGCTCGTGCAGACCCTCGAGGAAGAAATGCATCAGGCGGCCGCCGACCTGCATTTCGAACAAGCCGCCCGACTACGTGACGAGGTGCGCGAATTGCGGCGCGAACTTCGTGAAGCACGTCCGACGAATTAGCGTTGCGCCGTGGCCGACTCAATCATCATCAAGGGTGCCCGCGAGCACAACCTGAAGAACGTCAATCTTGAATTGCCGCGCGACCGATTGATCGTGCTGACCGGGCTTTCGGGCTCGGGCAAGAGCAGCCTCGCCTTCGACACGATCTACGCCGAGGGCCAACGTCGCTATGTCGAAAGCCTCAGCTCATACGCCCGACAGTTCCTCGGCCAGATGGACAAACCCGACGTCGATGTCATCGAGGGTCTGTCGCCGGCCATTTCGATCGACCAAAAATCATCGTCGCGCAATCCTCGTTCGACCGTCGGCACGATCACCGAGGTGTACGACTACCTGCGCCTGCTCTATGCCCGTATCGGCATCCAGCACTGCGTACAAGACGAGGCCCAACTCACCAAGCAGACGCCCGAACAAATCGTCGACCAGGTGATGGAACTGAAGGAGGGCACCCGGTTTCAGGTGCTGGCGCCCGTCGTGCGCGGTCGCAAGGGTGAATACGACTCGTTGCTCCTCGACCTTTTGAGCCAAGGTTTCACCCGGGCACGCGTTGACGGCACGGTCGTGGAGATCGCCGAGTTTCAAAAGAGCGGCACCAAACTGGCGCGTTACGAGGCGCACACCATCGATGTGGTGGTCGATCGTTTGGTGCGCAAAAGCAGTATCACCCGACGACTGACCGACAGTATGGAAACGGCCTTGCGCCTCGCCAATGGTGTCGCCACGGTCGAGATCATGGGCAAAGGCGAAACTGTCAGCGAGATCCTCAATTTCAGCCAGCAACTCGTCTGCCCGAAATGCAGCACCTCGTACGAAGCGTTGGCACCCCGCAACTTCTCTTTCAACACGCCGTACGGAGCCTGCGTCAAATGTCTCGGATTGGGCACCACCTACGAGGTCGACGCCGAACTGGTGATCCCCGATCCCGATCTCAGCATCTCAGCAGGGGCAATCGCACCCTGGCGCAGCGCCCACACCATGTACTTCACGCGCATGCTCGAAGCCGTCGCCGAAGAAGAGGGCATCGATACCGACAAGCCGTACGGCAAGTTGTCGGCGAAGCAACAGAAAACAGTCATGTATGGGCTCGGTGACAACGTCATCGTCAAATATCGCAACCGGTACGGGCGCGTGCGCGAGTACAGCACGGCGTTCGAGGGGGTCATCCCGTGGTTGAAGCGTCGCCACGAAAGCGCCGAGAGCGAGAACCAGCGCGAACAGTACGAAAGTTACATGCGAGAAAAGCCCTGCTCCACCTGCAAGGGTGCGCGTCTCAAACCCGAGTCTCTCGCCGTCAAGGTCAATGCCTTGACCATCTCGCAGGTCTGCGGGATGTCCATCGGTGAGTCGGCGAAATTCCTGGCCGGCCTCACCCTCACCAAGCGGGAAAAGCTCATTGCCGAGCGAATTACCAAAGAGATCAACGCCCGGCTGGGCTTCCTGCTCGACGTGGGTCTGGACTATCTCGCCTTGTCCCGTTCGGCGGGCACGCTTGCTGGTGGTGAGGCCCAACGCATTCGACTGGCGAGCCAAATTGGTTCGGGCCTCGTCGGCACCTTGTACGTGCTCGACGAACCGTCGATTGGCCTGCACCAGCGCGACAACCATCGCTTGATCGACACGCTGCACCGTTTGCGTGACCTGGGCAACACCGTGTTGGTGGTCGAGCACGACGAAGACACCATCCGCGCCAGCGACTGGATCGTCGACATCGGGCCGGGTGCCGGTGAGCACGGCGGTGAAATCGTGTACAGCGGTGCGGTGGAGGGCATCGAAAAAGTCGCCAATTCGATCACCGGGGCCTATCTGTCGGGCCGCCGGTCAATCGAACTGCCAAAGAAGCGTCGCAGCATCGGCACCGATGCACTCGTCGTCAAGGGTGCGCGCGAACACAACCTCAAGCAAATCGACGTACGCATTCCCTTGGGTTGTTTCGTCGCCGTCACCGGTGTGTCGGGTAGCGGCAAGAGCACGCTGGTACGAGACATCCTGTTGCCGGCGTTGATGCAGAAAATTTACAAGACGAAGGATTCGCCCGGTCGTCACAAGAGTGTGACGGGCATCGAGAAGTTGGACAAGGTCATCGACATGGATCAATCGCCGATCGGTCGCACCCCACGGTCCAATCCGGCCACGTACACCGGCGTGTTCGACGACATCCGTAAATTGTTCGCCAATACCCCCGACGCCAAGGTGCGGGGGTACCAGCCCGGGCGTTTTTCGTTCAATGTCTCGGGTGGTCGATGCGAAGCGTGTTCCGGTGACGGCACCATCCGAATCGAGATGCAGTTCCTGCCGGATGTGTACGTGCCGTGCGAGGTGTGCAAGGGTGCGCGCTACAACCGTGACACCCTCGAGATTCGCTTCAAAGGCAAGAACATCGCCGAAATCCTCCACATGCCGATCAGCGAAGCGGTCGGTTTTTTTTCCAACCAGCCCCGCATTGCCCGCCATCTCCAGACCCTCATGGACGTCGGGCTCGAGTACGTGCGTCTCGGGCAGTCGGCGCCGACGCTGTCGGGCGGCGAGGCCCAGCGTGTCAAGCTCGCCAGTGAGCTGGCGCGTCGCAGTACCGGGCACACCATCTACCTGTTGGACGAACCGACCACCGGTCTGCACTTCGAGGACATTCGTCGTCTGTTGATCGTGTTGGCGCGACTCGTCGACCAAGGCAACACGGTGCTGGTGATCGAGCACAACCTCGATGTGATCAAAACGGCCGACTGGATCATCGACCTCGGTCCGGAAGGTGGGGATGGTGGGGGACTGATCGTTGCCGAGGGCACTCCCGAGGATGTGGCACGGATGAAGGGGAGCCATACTGCGCGTTTTTTGGCAAAGGCGCTGCGCGGTTAACCAGTGCTACGACCTGACATATCGGCGCTCCCGACTGGGCCGGGGTCGTATCAATTCAAGGATGAATACGGCCGCATCATCTATGTCGGCAAGGCCACGAACCTGCGTTCACGGGTGGGCAGCTACTTCGCCGATCCGGCCACCCTGCATACCCGCACCGCGACGATGGTGGCGGCGGCGACTGATCTTGCGTGGATCGAGGTCAACAGCGAAGTAGAGGCGCTGCTCCTTGAATACAACCTGATCAAGCAGCATCGTCCGCGTTTCAACGTGCGATTGCGCGATGACAAGAGTTATCCGTTTCTGGCGGTGACGCTCGACGACGAATGGCCCCGCGCCGGTGTGACGCGCGGGCGTAAGCGCAAGGGTGGCAAATATTTCGGTCCGTACGCGCACGCCTGGGCGATTCGCGACACGCTCGATGCGTTGCTGCGGTCGTTCCCGATCCGCACGTGTGCAGCCGCCAAGTTTCGCCAGCACGAACGACTCGGCCGCCCGTGTCTGTTGTTCCACATCGAGAAATGTTCCGGGCCGTGTGTGCAGGCGGTGGAACGCGACACCTACCAGCAACACGTGCAGGGCCTCATCCGCTTTCTCGGTGGCGACACCGATGCCATACGGGAAGAGTTGCAGTCGGCGATGGCGATCGCGTCGCAGAATGAGGCGTTCGAGGACGCCGCCCGCCTGCGTGATCGACTCGGTGCGATCGATCGTGCCCTCGAACGTCAACTGATGGTCGGTGAACGTGGCGAAGACTTCGACGTCATCGCCCTGGGCGACTCCGAACTGGAGGCCAGCGTGCACGTTTTTTATGTGCGCAAGGGCCGCGTGCTCGGCAACAACGGATATGTCGTCGATAAGTCCGAGGAGTTGTCGCTTTCCGAGCTGATGCGTCGGGTCATCGTCGACCTCTACGCCGAAGAGCCGGCACTCGGTTGGCCGAAGGAAGTCATGGTGTCGTGCGACCCGACGGACATCGCGGTCTGTGAGGAGCTGTTGAGTCGCTATCGCGGTTCGAAGGTGGAGATTCGAGTTCCGCAGCGGGGTGATCGCCGCGAGCTCATGGCGACGGTGGCCAAGAATGCAAGTGATGCTCTCGTGCGCCACAAGATGCGCAGGGCCAGCGACCATAACGCGCGCAGTCGGGCGATTTCAGAATTGCAGGACCATCTGCAACTAACCCAGGCGCCGCTGCGTATCGAGTGTTTCGACATGGCCCACCTGCACGGCACCGACTATGTCGGCTCGATGGTGGTGTTGGAGGACGGCCTGCCACAAAAGCGCGAGTACCGCAAGTTCAACGTCAAAGAAGTGAAAGGTAACGATGACTACGCCGCCATGCGCGAGGTACTGACACGGCGTTTGTCTGCCTATGTTGCCGAGCGTGATGCGCCGGCAGCCGAGCGCGGTGAGCGGCCTGGTCGATTTGCGTATCCACCACAATTGTTGCTGGTCGATGGCGGCAAGGGTCAGCTGAATGTGGCGATTGAAGTGGTTCGCGAACTCGGCCTTGAGGACGAAATCAACGTTGCGGCAATCGCCAAACGTTTCGAGGAGGTGTACGTGCCCGACCAGAGCGACCCGGTGCGTATCCCGCGGGGCAGCGAAGCGCTGTACATGCTGCAGGTGATTCGTGACGAGGCCCACCGTTTTGCCAATACCTTCCATCGCGAGCGACGCGGGAAGCGCATGCGCGCCAGCGAATTGGATGGCGTGCCCGGTCTGGGATCGCAGCGCAGGGAAAGACTGCTCAAAGAACTGGGCGGCATCGCCGCAATCAAACACGTGTCACGCGAACGTTTGGGGGAGTTGTCGTGGCTGCCGGCCAAGGTTGCCGACGCCGTACATCAGCGCTTTCACCCGCCTCAGTAGTCTCACACCGTGGCAGAACTTCTGCTCATCACCGGGCTGTCCGGGGCTGGTCGCTCGCAGGCGGCCGACACCCTCGAAGACCTCGGTTGGTTCGTCGTCGACAATATGCCCGTTGAACTCGTTGACAAGTTCGTCGAACTTGCCGGCGTTTCGGTCGACAAGTCGTCGCGTCTGGCGTTGGTGATCGGGGTGGCGTCGCAACAGACCGACGCCGTGAAGTCGGTGCCGCGGTTGCGTAGCGCAGGCCACCACGTGCGGATCTTGTTCCTCGAAGCCTCGACGCAGGCGTTGGTCATGCGGTACACCGAATCACGCCGGAAACACCCGCTGCGCACCGAAACCGGCACGGTCTCGGAGGCCATCGAGCATGAGCGTGACCTGCTGGAACAAGTTCGTGAAGTAGCCGACAAGGTGATCGATACGAGCACGCTGCAGATTGCCCAGTTCAAGACCCAGATGACCGAACTTTTTTCGTTCGAAGATCTTGCCGACACGCTGCAGGTTTCGGTCGTGTCGTTCGGTTTCAAGCACGGCTTGCCGCTCGATGTCGACACGGTGTTCGACGTGCGATTCATCCCGAACCCGCACTACGACGAGGCACTGCGACCGCTTTCGGGGCGGGACGAACCCGTCCGCAAGTTCGTGCTCGAACAGCGGGCCACCCAGGATTTTTTGGATCGAATCGAGGGTTTGTTCGAGTCGCTGATCCCGGCGTATCGCAGCGAGGGCAAGAGTTACCTCACCATCGCGGTCGGGTGTACAGGTGGCCGCCACCGTTCGGTGGCGATTGCCGAGGCGTTGAGTTTGCGGTTGGCCAATCGCGGGGTCGAGGCCCGCGTGGCGCATCGCGACATCGAAAAAAACTAGGCTCACGGATATGACCGTACGAGTAGGCATCAACGGCTTCGGCCGTATCGGGCGCAGCTTCTGGCGCGCCATTCGCAAGAACAACATTGATATCGAGATCGTTGCGGTCAATGACCTCGGTGACAAACAGACGATGGCCCATTTGCTGAAGTACGACTCGATCATGGGCGTGCTCCCCGACACGATTTCGGCATCGGATGACGGCATCGTCGTCAATGGCAAAACCCTGCGAGTGCTCTCCGAGCGAGACCCGAAGAATTTGCCTTGGAAGGCGCTGGGCGTGGATGTCGTCATCGAATCGACGGGCTTCTTCACGGAGCGTGACAAAGCGGCAGCTCACATCGCAGCTGGAGCGCGGGTGGTCATCATCTCTGCGCCAGCCACGGGTGCCGATGCCACATTCGTTTACGGAGTGAACCACACCGATTTCGACCCCAAGAAGCATCAGGTCGTGTCGAATGCCAGTTGTACGACCAACTGTTTTGTCCCGCTGGTCAAGGTGCTCGATGATGCTTTCGGTGTCGTCAACGGAATGATGACGACCGTGCATTCGTACACCGGTGACCAGATGTTGGTTGATGGACCGCACAAAGACCTGCGGCGCGCCCGTGGGGCGGCAATCAACATCACGCCGACTTCCACCGGTGCAGCGCGGGCCACGAGCCTCGTGATGGAGGCAATGAAGGGCAAACTTGACGGCACGGCATTGCGGGTGCCGCTTCCGACTGGTTCGATCACTGATTTCGTCGCCAACCTGAAACAACCTGCATCGGTCGACGAGATCAATGCGGCCTTCAAGTCGGCGGCGAATGGGCGGTTGCAGGGGGTGCTGCAGTACTGCACAGATCTAATCGTGTCGAGCGACATCGTCGGCAACCCGCATAGTTGCATCTATGACGCCGACCTGACGATGAGCATGGGTTCGCTCGTAAAAGTGCTCGGTTGGTACGACAACGAATGGGGTTACTCGAGCCGCCTGGCGGACATCACGGTGCACATCGGCCGAACTCTTTCCTGATCAAGCACTCGTGAAGCTTCCGGTACTCGAAGATCTTGGTGATGTGCGTGGTGCCACCGTACTCGTGCGCACCGACTTCAACGTGCCGATGTCCGGTGCCGACCATGCCCGAGAAATCACCGACGATTTTCGTATTCGGGCCGCACTGCCGACCCTGAATTGGCTGACCGAACGGGGTGCGAACGTGGTGTGCGCAAGTCATCTCGGTCGCCCGAATGGTGTGGTGACCGCAAAGTATTCGATGGATGCGGTGCGGGTGCGTCTCGCCGAGCTGGCACCCGGTGTGAAGTTGCGGGACAATCTGCGGTTTTCACCGGGCGAAGAGGGCAATGACGCGGGCTTCGTTGCCGACTTGGTGCAGGGGATGGACCTCTATGTGAACGACGCATTCGGTGCCGCCCATCGAGCCCATGCCTCGATCGTCGGGCCGCCCCGCTCATTGCGTTCGGCCGCCGGCCGGCTGATGCAACACGAGGTCGCAGTGCTCGATGGTTTGCGAACCGCACCGAAACGGCCGTTCGTCGCAGTGGTTGGCGGGTCAAAAGTAAGCGACAAACTCGGCTTCATCGCTGCGTTATTGGAAACGGTGGATCAACTGCTCATCGGCGGCGGGATGTGCTTTACTTTTTTGGTGGCTCAGGGGCACTCGGTGGGCGACTCGCTGTGCGAGCGCGAGCAAGTGGATCATTGCCGACAGTTACTCGCCAAGTTCCCATCGATCATGCTCCCCGAGGACATCATCGGCGTCGACGCCGACGGCGTCTACGCCACATTTGGTCGCCGTCTGCCGGAGCGGGCAAAGGGCATGGACATCGGCCCAGGTACGGCTGCTGCGTTCAGCGATGCGATCATGGAGGCTCGCTCGGTGCTGTGGAATGGTCCGCTGGGTGTCTTCGAAGACGTGCGTTTTGCCAAGGGAACACGTACGGTGGCTCAGGCGATGGCAGACACCAAGGCATTCACCGTCGTGGGCGGGGGCGACTCGGCTGCTGCGCTCGCCCAATTCGGATTCGCCAAAGAAGTTGATCACGTGTCGACTGGTGGGGGTGCTTCGCTCGAGTTTCTCGAGCACGGCGATCTCCCTGGTTTGCAAGCACTGAGGGAGGCACCACGTGGCCGGTGAACGAACGCCAATCGTGAGTGGCAATTGGAAGATGAATCAGAATCACTTTGAGGCGATTCAGTTCGTGCAAAAACTGTCGTACCTCCTGCAGAAGGACGATCTTGATGCTGTTGAGGTCACGTTGCATCCACCCTTCACCGATCTGCGCAGTATCCAGACACTCATCGATGCCGACAAACTCCGACTGAAGCTCGGTGCACAAAATTGTCACGCCGAAGACCGCGGGGCCTTCACCGGGGAAGTGTCCCCGGCGTTCCTCGCCAAACTCGGTGTGCACTACGTGATCGTCGGGCACAGTGAGCGCCGCCAGTTGTTCGGTGAAACCGACGAGTTCGTCGCCCGCAAGGTTGCCGCGGTGCAGAAGCATGGGATGACGCCGATCCTGTGCGTCGGTGAAACCCTCGAGGAACACGAGGCTGGTCTCACCCTCGACAAGATTCGCCGGCAAATTCGCTCGGCACTTGACAAACGCACCAGCGAACAAGTGAAGTCGATGGTCGTTGCCTACGAGCCGATTTGGGCGATTGGCACCGGCAAGAATGCGTTGCCAGGTGAAGCCCAAGTGGTCATCGCCGCGATTCGCGAAGAAGTGGCAGCGGTGACGTCCCGCCCGGCATCGGCGGCGATTCGTATCCAATATGGTGGAAGCGTCAAAGCAGGCACGATTGCCGACATCATGCGCCAACCAGACATTGACGGGGTGCTCGTTGGTGGTGCCAGCCTCGACTCCACCGAATTCGCCCGCATCGTGCAATACCGCCGCCAGAGCGCTTGAATGCCCTCCCCGTGGGGGGACGGAGTGCGAACGATTGCCGATGAGCACAATGTCACATGAGCCGAGTAGTGTGCAGACGTCATCAACCTGGGTGTGACGCCCCACCTATTCGACGGGGAGGTCGAATCCATGAAGAAACACAGCAAGGTAATCCGTCTCACTGCAGCGTTGTTCGCGATCTCGTTGATCGCTGCCGCATGTGGTGGTGGCGACGAAGCCGTGACTGAAGACACAACAGCAGCGCCAGCCGCCGATCCGGTGGCCTATCCGACGCTCGCTGAATGTGCTGACGTTACATATGACTACACCTACACGCCACCAGCCAGCGCTGGTATGACGGTGACCTACGACATCGCGCCCACCGCAGTGTGGGAAGACGGTTCGCAAATCACCGTTGCTGACTTCAATGCAACATGGGAAGCTGCCATGAACACCCCTGGCTCGCTGTCGACGGTTGGTTACGACCAAATCACGACCATCGCTGCCGGTTCAAGCGACAAGCAAGTTGTCGTTGAGTTCAAGTCGGTGTACGGCCCGTACAAAGGTCTCTTTGGTGGTCTCATCAAAGCGGCTTCGGTGAAGAACGCCAAGGACATTTCGGCAGATTTCGCAGATTTCATCGGTTTCTCGGGTCGTCCGTGGAAGATGAAGTCGTGGAGCCCGAGCCAGGTCGTCTACGTTCCCAACGACAAGTACTGGGGCACCGACAAGGCTGTCACGAAGCAACTCGTCATGGTGCCGCTGGCTGACAGCGATACCGAGTCTGCAGCGTTGAAGGCCGGAGAAGTCGACTTCGTGTACCCACAGTTCTTCGGTGGTATCGAAGAGGCATTCACCGATCCGAACATCACGCTGAAGAAAGAATTCGGTGGCGACTACGAAGGTTTCTACTTCCAACAGAAGTGTGGCCCGTTTGCCAACCCGATCTTCCGCTCGGCATTCTCCAAGTCAATCGACCGTAATGCGCTGTTTGCGCAGATCTACGTTCCACTCGGTGGCGAAGCGCCGCTGGAGTGTGGCCCGATGATCCCTGGTCCGTTCTGCAACGGCGACGAATTCGCTGGCGCATACGATCCGGCAGCTGCCGACGCTCTCCTCACGGAGAACGGTTGGACGAAGGGTGCCGATGGTTATTGGATTGATCCAACGACCGGAGCAGCCCCAGACATCCGCTGGATCATCAACACGGGCAACACTCGTCGCGAAAACACCCAGGCATATTTGATCCCACTGCTCAATGCAGCGGGCTTCAAAGTGCGCGCAGACAACTGCGACGCAGCCTGCTACTTCCAGCAACGTCTGCCGGCCCTGGACTACGACATGGCGATGTATATCTCGACCGCTCCGCCGGACCCGGGTTACCTCACGCCAGGTTTCACTTGTGACCAGATTCCGACTGCAGCAAACAACAACGTTGGCCAAAACAGCCAGGGTTGGTGCAACGCAGAAGCGTCAGATCTGCTCCACAATGCCGACTACGAACCGGACGCAGCCAAGCGTGCAGAGCTCATCAAGAGTGCGCTCAAGCTCATGGCCGCCGACAGCGTGATGCTGCCGTTGTTCCAGTTCCCCAAGTCGGGTTTCTGGCGCACGGACAAGGTGGGTGGACCAGTTGATACCGAGTTGCGTAACTACACCTCGTTCATCAACAACCACCTTTGGACCGACCTCGACGGCGATGGCAAGATTGTCATCGGTGCCGAGCAGTGGCCGGAATGTTTGAACCCCGTCACCGAGTGTGCGAACTCTTCGTGGATGGTATGGACAACGCTGAATCAGGTCATGCCTGGAGCATTCTCCACCACCAACGATGGTGCATACGTGGTTACCAACCTGCTCGTCGGCGAACCAACGGTCGTCCTCAAGTAAGTACGAAGGTCGTTGGTTTCAACGACACTCGCGCGGCGCGCGAGTCTCACCAAATGGTGGGGCTCGCGCGCCGTCGTCGTTTCTGACGCATTTCGTGGCGCAGCAGTGTTGAGCAGAAAGATTTGGACTCTCGGTTTGATGCGGTGACGGGATAGTTTGGCGGGGTGCTGAAGTATGTCGTGCGTCGTTTGGCATGGTCGATTCCCACCTTGTGTTTCGTGACATTCCTCGTCTACGTAGCACTACGAATCGGTACGAACCCCGTAGAGAGTTACAAGCGAATCAACCCTCGCGCCTCCCCAGAAAAAATTGCCCAATACATCGACGTCAATGGTCTTGATCCAAATTATGTACGGGGCTACTTTCGCTGGCTTGTCAACTTCATCACCCTTGACTGGCCTCGAAGCATCAAGGGCAGTCGTGAGGTAGCTCCAGCATTGAAGGATGCGCTAGCCAACACATTGCGGCTCGGTACCGCGGCGAGTGTCGTTGGCATCACTGTTGGCTTGTTACTCGGTATTTTTGCGGCCTTGCGGCCTGGCGGGCGTCGTGACGTTGCGGTCAACACAGCGGCATTCGTCGGAATTTCCATCCCGCCCTACGTTTCGGCGATCCTGTTCCAGCTTTTTTTCGCCGTGTATTGGAGTCGCTGGTTCGGCTCGACTCTGTTTCCTACCTCGGGCGTTTATCCACCCGGACAAACAGGCTTCAACCTCGGTCTCATGATCAGGCATATGGTGTTGCCGACGATGGTCGTTGCCATCCAGATCATCGCCGTGTACGCGCGCTACATGCGTTCATCACTGCTCGACGTGCTGAGTAGTGAATACATGCGAACAGCACGCTCGAAAGGTATTAGCGAGCGTCGCGTGCTGTTCAAACATGGCCTGCGTAATGCCCTGATTCCCGTGGTGACCATTGCTGCATTGGACGTCGGAAGCATCGTGGGTGGTTTGATCATCACCGAAAATATCTTCAGTTATCCGGGGATGGGCAAGTACTTTCTCTCGGCTTTTGGTGAAGGCGATTTCCCATTGTTGATGCCATGGATGGTGCTGATCGTCTTTTCGGTTCTGTTGTTTAACTTGTTGGCTGACGTGTCCTACGCCTGGTTAGATCCGAGGATTCGCCTTGAATGACGATGTCGTAGTTCCCGCCAAGTCGCCACGGCGCATGGCGTACGAGCGTTTTGTTAGCCACCGCGGGGCAGTAGTGGGCGTCTTTGTGCTGACAATCCTCGTGGTTTTCGTGGCATTGTCGCCGTTCACCGCTCGTTACGGTGTTAACGAGGCCGTGCAGGCACCACCAAATTACTTCTTGTCACCCCGGGCGAATGCTTGGCTTGGTACCGACGATATCGGTCGCGATCTTTACAGCCGTCTCATTTATGGAGTGCGTGTGTCGCTCGTGATCGGGTTCTTTTCGGCAGTGATCTCGGTGTTCCTCGGCTGTCTCATCGGGGCCGTGGCGGGGTTTCGTGGCGGCATGTTCGACGACATCATCATGCGCATCACGGATCTGTTCCTGGCGTTTCCATTCCTCGTCACGTTGCTTGTGATGCGCAACATGCTCGGCGCCATTACGTGGTTGCGGCCGATCACCGGAGACCTGTCGTCGGTGCGGTTCATCATCGTGCTGTTTGCAATTTTCGGTTGGATGAGTGTCGCGCGCATCGTTCGCGGCCAGGTTCTGGCGCTGAAAGAACGCGAGTTCATTGAAGCAGCACGCGCTGTCGGCGCCAGTCGTTGGTATATCGTGCGTCGACACTTGTTGCCCAATTCCATCGGCCCCATCATGGTGGCACTCACCTTTTCCGTCGTAGGGGCGATACTCAGCGAATCCACCTTGGCTTTCTTTGGTTACGGACCACAGGCAGGCGCTGGCGCTACATCGCTCGGCATCCTTGTCGGACAGGCCAAAGGTGCCGTCAACACCGGTTTCTGGTGGCTGGCAGTATTCCCGTGTCTTGCCTTGGTAATTATTGCGCTGTCGATCAACTTCATCGGTGACGCACTACGCGATGCCACCGACCCACGAATGGTGAAGGACGCGTGATGCCTACACCAATCCTGGAAATCCGCAACTTGCAGGTCACCTTCAATACGCCAGTCGGCCCGTTGGTCGCAGTTCGCGGGGTCGACATCGACGTGCACGCTGGTGAGATGCTGGCCGTCGTCGGCGAGTCAGGCTCGGGCAAATCAGTCAGCTTCTTGGCGGCAATGGGTCTACTACCGCGGTCGGCAACCGTGACCGGCTCGGCACTGCTGGATGGCCAGCAACTCGTCGGTATGACGCCCAAGCAGATGCGCTCGGTACGTGGTCGTTTGATGTCGATGATTTTCCAGGATCCGCTGTCGGCACTCAACCCGGTGCATCGTGTCGGGGCACAGATCACCGAAATGTTGCGTGCCCATACGAAGATGAGCGAGCGGGCAGCCAACGCCCGTGCCGTGGAATTGTTGGAGATCGTCGGAATTCCGCAACCTGGTGATCGCGCGATGCAATATCCGCACGAATTCTCGGGTGGCATGCGCCAGCGCGTGGTCATCGCCATGGCGATCGCAAATAGTCCGAAGGTACTCATCGCTGATGAGCCGACCACGGCACTCGATGTCACGGTGCAGGCGCAAATTCTGGAGGTGATTCAAAGGGTGCAGGTTCAATTCGGAACGGCGGTCGTGCTCATCACCCACGATTTGGGTGTGGTTGCGCGTGTGTGTGAGCGCGTGAACGTGATGTATGCCGGATGTTTCGTGGAGCGGGGCAATGTCCACGGTATTTTCGAACAGCCAACCCATCCGTACACCCGTGGTCTGCTTGCATCGCTGCCCCAGACCGGTGTCGGGCGCTTGGTGCCGATTGCCGGCTTCCCTCCGAATATGTTGCGACCACCCTCCGGTTGTGCGTTTCGTGCGCGTTGCGATCATGCGGTCGAAGCGTGTGGTTCTGCCATCCCACCGCTGGTGCCGGTCGGGGAGTCTGAGAGTGCCTGCATTCGCGCATCCGAACTGATGGGGCGAAAGTGAGCAGCCCAACGACGAGCCCGCTGCTCAGTGTTCGCCACCTGGTCAAAGAATTCCAGATGAAGGCAATGCGTAAATCAGGGCGCAAGAAGCGCATCGTGCAGGCGGTCACCGATGTTTCGTTCGACGTCCACAGAGGCGAAACCTTGGGTCTCGTTGGTGAGTCGGGTTCCGGCAAGACGACCGTCGGTCGGTGTGTGTTGCGGCTCATCGAGCCCACTGCCGGGCAGGTGGCGTTCGACGGTGTCGACTTGGCGCAGCTCAAGTTCGAAGAATTGCGTCAGGTCCGCCGCAAGATGCAGATCGTGTTCCAGGACCCGTATGCCTCGCTTGATCCGAAGATGACCGTTGGCGCCTCGATTGCCGAGCCGCTCGTGGTGCAGGGCATCGACGGCAACCACGAAGAAAAAGTGGTGAGCCTGCTCGAACTCGTGGGCTTGTCTGCTGATCATGCACGACGTTTTCCCCATGAATTTTCCGGTGGACAACGCCAGAGAGTCGGTGTGGCACGGGCGTTGGCCCTTGACCCTGCGCTCATCGTGCTCGATGAGCCGGTGTCGGCACTCGACGTAAGCATCCAGGCCGGGGTCGTGAACTTGTTCGGTGACCTGCAGCAGCGGCTTGGCATGTCGTACATCTTCATTGCCCACGACCTCTCCGTGATCCGCCATATCGCTGACCGCGTCGCCGTCATGTATCTCGGCAAGATCGTGGAAATCGGGCCTGCCGCAGCGGTGTACGAACATCCAACCCATCCGTATACCAAGGCTTTGTTGTCAGCCGTACCGCTGCCAAATCCACGTGTCGAGCGAGCACGCAGCCGCATCATGCTGGAAGGCGAGATTCCCTCGCCAATCAACCCACCGTCGGGCTGTCGTTTCCGAACGCGTTGTTGGAAAGCCACCGAGCTTTGCACCATGCAAGAGCCCGTGCTGGAGATTCGTGCACACGGACAACTTTCGGCTTGCCATCACCCCGAAGTGTGAGGCGCGTCGGTCGGTAGGCTTATCGAATGCGTTCGACGGTCACCATCATTACGGCCGTGGTCAACGTGGTGTCAATGGTCGGCATGATTGCCGGAGTACTGCTGCACAGCGGTCGGGGCGGGGGCTTGTCCGACATGTTCGGTGGCGGTGGCGCGGCAGCACTCGGCTCAGCGGCAGCAGAACGCAACCTCAATCGCATTACCACCGTGTTCGCGCTGGTGTGGCTCCTCACGGTTACTGCACTGGGTATCTTGCTCAGTTGAGACGAGCGGTCACCTAGCCGTTCACACATTGGCAATCATCCGATAGTTTGGGAACTTCACTTCTTGTCGAAGTGGCGAAATTGGCAGACGCACCAGCTTGAGGGGCTGGCGCTCGAAAGGGCGTGGGGGTTCAAGTCCCCCCTTCGACACCAAAAACACCTGTTTGTCACCCGCAACGGCGAGACTGTCGGGTGATGAGACGCACGAAGGTCATCGCCACCATCGGACCGGCATCGTCTGACGCACACATGATCGGGGCACTGGTCGATGCTGGCGCCGATGTGTTGCGTATCAACTGCTCGCATGTGAGCACCGCAACACTTGCCGAACGCATCGCCCTGATTCGCACGGTGCGCCCGACCGTGGCGATCCTGGTCGATATTCAAGGACCCAAGCTGCGCTACGCGGGGGAGCCGCGCTTGTTGCGTGACGGAGAAGAAACGTCGTTCACCTTCGTCGAATTGGGCCTCCCCGAAGCGCGAAGCGGTGAGAAGTCGGGGATGCGAGTGGGCCATCGAATCCTGCTTGACGACGGACGAATCGAAATGACGATCAAACATCTGGGTGGTGGCATGCTAGGCGACCATCCGGATACGGTCACCGTGCACATCGCGCACGGCGGCGAGCTGCGCAAGAACAAGGGTGTCAACCTGCCGGATACCGAGGTGTCGGGCAGTGTGCTGTCCGACAAGGACCGTGCCGACCTGGAAGTCGCCAAGCGGGAGAATGTGGAAGTTGTCGCGGTGTCGTTCGTGCAACGCCCGAGCGATGTCGAGGAAGTGCGGGCGATCCTTGGCCCCACCGCACATATCATCGCCAAGATCGAGCGTCCGCAGGCGCTCGAGCGAATCGACGACATTTGTCGGGTGAGTGACGGGGTCATGGCTGCCCGCGGTGACTTGGGCGTTGAATTGCCCTTCCAAATCGTGCCCGCCGCACAGCACAAGATTGCCCGAACGGCATTGCGCAACGGCGTCGTTTCGGTGTGCGCCACCGAAATGCTGGAGTCGATGACCTCGTCGTCGCGGGCGACACGTGCCGAGGTTGCCGATGTAACGGGTGCGGTACGCGACGGTTTCGATGCGCTGATGTTGTCGGGTGAAACCGCGGTCGGCACCAACCCCGTGCGCGCCGTCGAAGTGATGTGTGCGATCTGTGAGGCAGCCGAACGCGACGTCAACCTGCCGGTCATCTTTGCCGACGCCAATCCCGAAACTGCCGCAGTCACGGCAGCCGCGAGTTCCTTGGCCCGTCGTATTGGTGCCGACAGTCTGCTGTCGCTCACCTACACCGGTTATTCGGCTCGCTTACTGTCGGCATGTCGACCAGGCACCCCGATTATCGCCGCCACCCCGAGTCTGGCGGTGGCCCGAAAACTTCGTATTGCGTGGGGGGTGTATCCGGTGGTGTCACAGCGTGACAGCGATGTCGAGGTGTCGATTGGTGCAGGGCTGGCCGTGGCCCGCGAACTTGGCCATGTGAAGCGTGGAGACAAGATCGTGGTGTGCGCTTCGCGTCTCAGCCCACGGTCGGATTCCGATACCATTTGGCTGCACGTAGAGCCCTAGTTTCTCGAGGTGACAAGATGACCGACCAGCACACAGATCGAGCAAGTTTTCGCTCGTTTCAGGAATCCACGAAGGATGACTGGTCGCTCATCATGCGCCACATCGGCCAAACCCAGAACATGGTCGCTGACAACGCATTGCACCTGTTGCAACAACTCGGAAGCGACCACGGCGGGTTTCCAGTGACTCGTCTTGAACACTCACTGCAAACAGCGACGCGTGCCGAAAAGGACGGCCGTGACGCTGAGTACGTCGTGTGTGCACTGCTCCACGACATCGGCGACACGCTGGCGCCGTTCAACCATCCCTACATCGCATCCACGATGTTGAAGCCGTTCGCCAGTGAAGCCAACCATTTCATGGTGGCCCAACATGGCATTTTTCAGGGCTACTACTTCTGGCACCACATTGGTCTGGATCGTGACGCCCGCGAAGCCTTCAGGGATTCGCCCTACTTCGAATACACCGAAGAATTTTGCGCCAAATATGATTCGCCGGCGTTCAACCCCGAGTACAAGAGTGCACCGCTCGAACACTTTGCACCGTTGGTGCAAGACTTCTTTGCTGCTCGCAGCCCAGCGCATTAATGCCGCGCTGGCGTAATTGGGCGGGTACCGTCACCGCCAAACCGCAGCAATTATTGCAGCCTCGCAGTATCGCCGAATTGCAGGGAATCGTGCAGAATGCGAGTGCCGGCCAGTGTATTCGTATGGCGGGGAGTGGTCACAGCTTCACGGCCGTGGTGCCGTCGAACGACATATTGTTGTTGCCCCACGATTTCGGTGATGGTGTCGGTATCGATACCCAACGAATGATCGCCCGCATTCCGGCAGGGATGGTGCTGCATGATGTGAATGAACACCTTGCTGCTGCCAACATGGCGCTGGCGAACATGGGTGACATCACGACCCAAACCATGGCTGGTTCGATTTCCACCTCCACGCACGGCACCGGGCTTGGTTTCACTGGTTTGGCGGGCCAAGTGGCCGGCTTCGGTTTGGTAACCGCCGACGGCAACCACCTTGATTGCACGCCACACGAAAATTGCGAGGTGTTTGCCCTCGGGCGAGTCGCGCTTGGCTGTCTCGGAATTCTCACCTACGTGGACATGCATATCGTGCCGGCCTTTCGACTGCGCGCGGTGGAAGAGCCCCGCCGCTTGTCCGACGTACTCGACAATTTCGACGACATCACTGCGACCTCAGACCACTTCGAGTTTTATTGGGTTCCCCATACGCGTTGGGCACTCACCAAACACAACACTCGTACGAGCGAAGCGGCCCAACCGCGCACGCCTCTCAGCAAATGGTGGGGCAAATCCGTCATGGAAAACTACGCTTTTGGTGCCGTCTGCGTGGCTGGTCGGGCAATGCCATCGATGATTCCCCGCTTGGCGACGGCCCTCCCTTCGCAGGGTCGACAAGAGTTCGTCGAACAGAGCCACCAGGTATTTGCCACTCGGCGTCTCGTCAAATTCCACGAAATGGAATATTCCATACCGCGGGAACACCTTGTCTCGGCCTTGACCCAGATCATCGAGGCGGTGAATCGCGAGAAACTCAAGATCAGTTTTCCGGTCGAGGTGCGAGTCACGGGAAGTGACGATGTGGCCCTCTCCACCTCGTATGGCCGTCAATCTGCGTATATCGCGGTGCATATGTTCAAGGGGATGGCGTATGAGCGCTACTTCAGACTGGTCGAGTCGATCGTTGCCCCGCTGGACGGACGTCCGCACTGGGGAAAGATACACTTTCAAGGTGCCAAAACCCTGCAATCGCGTTATGAACACTTCGGGCGGTTCAGTGCGTTGCGTGAACGCCTCGATCCCGAGCGTCGATTTGCGAATGAATATGTCAACCGTGTCCTTATTGCGTGACACGTTGACAATGAAGATCGCAGCACGATCCTGAAATCGTTCGCTTCGCTCGGCATTGCCGAACCCCTGGTTGCTGCGATGGCGCGTCGTGGCATCACTGAGCCGACCGAGATTCAAACGCTGAGCATTCCCGACGGCTTGGCCGGTAAGGACGTGTGCGGCAAGGCGCCGACTGGTTCCGGAAAAACGATCGCCTTTGGACTGGTGCTCGTCTCCAAGTTGAAGCGTGCCAAACCTGCCCAGCCAACCGGCTTGGTGTTGGTGCCGACCCGCGAATTGGCACAACAAGTGTGCGACGAAATTGATCTGCTGGATGCCTCCCGAACCTTGCGGGCCACCGCGGTGTTCGGCGGTGCTGGTTATGGCCCGCAGTTGCGCCGGGTTGGTTCGGCATCGATCATCGTGGCGACGCCTGGCCGCCTGGAAGACCTGATCAGTCGTCGTGACATCGATTTGCGGGCCGTGCAGATTGCGGTGCTCGACGAGGCCGACCGTATGGCCGACATGGGCTTTTTGCCAGCGGTGCGCAAAATTCTTGACCGCGTGCCCACCACTCGTCAAGTGTTGCTGTACTCAGCCACCCTTGACGGAGCAGTTTCCGAGCTGATTTCTCGCTATCAGCGCAACCCCGTTCGTCATGATGCCAGTTCACCCGAAACCGTGCCGGATATCGAACATATATTCGAGTTGATTCCCAAGGACAAGCGCCTCAATCGAATCGATGAACTGCTCCAGATCCACACCCAACTTATTTTGTTTTGTCGCACCAAACACGGCTCTGACAGGGTGGCCCGCAATCTCGAGGCGGAAGGCAACCGCTGTGCGATCATTCATGGCAACCGCAGCCAGGCTCAGCGTGAACGAGCACTTGAGGATTTCCGGCGTGGTAAAACACGTATTCTCGTGGCCACCGACGTGGCGGCGCGCGGTATCCATATCGACGCAGTGCCGTGTGTCGTGCACTGGGATCCTCCGGATGACCCGAAGGATTACGTGCACCGCTCTGGTCGCACCGGCCGCGCCGGTGCACGTGGGGTGGTGGTGTCACTCGTCGACCCGTCGCAACGCCGTTCGGTGGTTCGCGATATGCGTTCGATCGACATTGATGTGCAGTGGGCCACCAGCGAAGTAGCCAAGCGTCAACGCCCGGGCGAGATGGGCTGGTTGGCACCGCGCTCGGCCGTGAAGGTACCCGTCGCGCCAGCCGTTGAACACGTCGCCGAATAGCGGGCTGACTGCGGCGTTACGGGCTCAGTCGCCAAAGACGATGTCTTGCGGGCGCACCGGCACCCGTGTCAGCGCTTTACCTGTGGCGTCACGAATCGCCGCAACAATCGCCGGGGTGACCGAGATGCACGGTGGTTCGCCGATGCCCTTGGCGCCGAGCGGTGCCTGCGGCTCGGGCTCTTCAATCATCGTCACGACGACATCCGGGGCATCCAGTGCGGTGGGCAGTAGATAGTCGGTGAATGAGGGATTGCGCATCTTGCCATTCACGAGCACGATCTCTTCCATAACCGCCAAACCGAGACCCTGGGCGATGCCCCCCTCCACTTGACCGAGGGCAGCCAGCGGGTTGAGCACGCGACCGACGTCTTGTGCGGTTGCGATCTGCACGACCTTCACGAGACCGAGATCGGGGTCGACATCCACGACCGCGCGGTGGGCGACGAACGCAAACGCCACGTGGCAGTTGCCTTGGCCGTTTTCATCGAGTTCTTCGGTGGCGCGATGATGGTGCTCGAACGTCTCGTCGAGAACGAGGCCCCGTGCGGCATCGGCAACCGCCACCCGCAACGTGCCCATCGTGTCGACGACGTCGGTGGCTTCGATCACGAGGCGGAGTGGGTCTACATCGTGGGTCGCCCCGACGTGGGCGAACAATTGCTCGCGCACCAACCGACAGGCGCCGTCGACGGCGCCGCCACTCATCCAAGTTTGACGCGAGGCCGACGTGCTGCCCGCACTACCGATGGCGGTGGAGATCGGCTCGAGCAACACGGTGTCGATGCCGAGCACCGTGCGGGCAATTTGTTGGGCCAACACGACGAAGCCCTGTCCCACTTCGGCGGTGGCGAACTGCAGCGTGATGACACCGTCGGCGAGACGACAGCGTGCGGTGGCGTAGTCGTCGAAACCTTCGCTGTACATCAGGTTCTTGATCGACACACCCCAACCGACGCCTCGGCGAATGTTCGATCGGCGGGCCGTCAAACCAGAACCACCCGGCAAGTCGAGCGCATCAGGCTCGTCGAGCAGCGGTGCGGGCATCGGAAGTGCGGCTGTTTCACGAATACAGCGCTCGACGGGCGCCACACTTTCGACGATCTGACCGGTGATCAATCGGTCGCCCGTACGCATGGCGTTTTTCAAGCGGATGTCGACAGGGGAGAGACCGCAGGCGATCGCCAACTTGTCCATCTGCGATTCGTGGGCGAAACAGGCTTGCACGACGCCGAAGCCACGCATTGCTCCACACGGTGGATTGTTCGTGCGCACGACGTAACCATCCACCGTGGCAATGTCGCAGCGGTACGGCCCCTGCATGTGGGTGACTGCATTGATCAACACCGCGGACGAGGTCGAGGCGTAGGCGCCGCCGTCGAATACCGCGCGAGCCTCGACGCGTCGCAACGTACCGTCGCGATCGGCATGGTGGTGCATGACGATCCGGGCCGGATGCCGATGGATATGGCCGAAGAACGACTCTTCACGGCCGTATTGCATCTTGATCGGGCGGCGCGTTACGAGGGCCAATAGACAACAGTGCACCTGCAGGCTGATGTCTTCGCGTCCGCCAAAGGCACCCCCGACACCACCAAGTGTGATGCGCACCCGCTCGAGTGGCATGTCAAGACAGGCAGCGATCTGTTTTTGGTCTTCGTGCAACCACTGCGTGGCGACGAACAATTCGACACCCGCGCCATCTTCGTCGGGCAAGGCGAGGGCAGCCTCGAGCCCGAGGAACGCTTGGTCTTGCATGCCGAGTTCGTACGAGCCCTCCACGATGATGTCACCGACGAATGATTGATCACCGCGAATCACCCGCTGATTTCGAATCACGTTGCCGTCGGGGTGAATCGCTGCGAACGATCCGTCGATTGCCTGCTCGGCATCGAGGAGCGCGCTCAGCACTTCATAGTCGACGCGGATCGCGTCGAGTGCCCGCCGTGCCGTTTCGGGGTGGTCGGCTGCAACGGCGGCAACTGGCTCGCCGGCGTAACGCACGACGTCGCGGGCGAAGACCGGCTGGTCGCTCGTGATGAGGCCGTAGGTCAGCTGGCCGGGCACGTCGTCGGCAGTGATGACGACAGAAACACCGTTGATGGCCAACGCCCCCGAGACATCGATCGAGCGAATCCGGGCGTGCGGATGCGGGCTGCGCAGTGTGGCACCCCACAACATGTTGTCGGCCCAGACATCTGACGCAAAGGCAAAGCGCCCCTGCACCTTGGGCAGGCCATCCGGGCGGACTGCCGAAGTACCGAGCGTGGCTCGCGATGTTGCGGTTGTCGTCGCCATATGTCGTGCTTACATCGCCAAACGATTGTCGCGGGCTTGCCTTACAGCGGCGAAGATGCGTCCGTAACCCGTGCACCGACAAATATTGCCGCTGATCGCTTCCTTGATTTGCAGTTCGCTGGGGTTGGCCGTGCGCTCCAGTAGATGATGCACCGCGACGACGAGCCCCGGTGTGCAAAAACCACACTGCACGCCACCGGCATCGACGAATGACTGCTGCACATCGGTCGGCTCGCCATCAGGCGAAAGACCCTCGACGGTCGTGATCTCGGATTCGACCGCAGTGGCTGCCATCACCAGACAGGCGCACACCGCTTCGCCGTCCATGAGCACCGTGCACGAACCGCACTCACCTTGTTCGCAGGCACCTTTGGTGCCGGGCAAACCAAGCCGTTCGCGCAAGACATAGAGCAAACTTTCCCCGGCCCAGGCGTCGCGCACTTCATGGGCCACGCCGTTGACTCTGAGCTGGTAGAACTCGTTACTCATCACGACCCTGTTTTTCCGCTGCACGCAAGAGCAAACGCTCAGCCAACACCGCCACGGCGTGACGGCGGTAGTCGGCGGTGGAACGGTGGTCATCGATCGGGGCACACTCTTTGGCGGCGAGTTGTCCGAACTCGCGGGCGATCGCGCCATCAAGGCTCATCGAGTTGCGTAGGGAAACGCGTTCGGCAAGCCAGACCTCGGCGGCCCGCGCCCTCACGATGGTGGGGGCCACGGCACCAAACGCCAGACGAACGTTGCCGTTGTCTGCATCATGCACGAGACATGCCGATGCCGCCGAAATCACCATGGCGTTGCGCATTCCGACCTTGGCATATCCCTGAAAACCGACGAGGAGTGGCACGGTGATGGCCACGATCACCTCGTCGGCACGCTTCGCATTCTGTTTGACACCCAGCATGAAGTCGTGCACGACGACATCCCGAGCGTCGTCGGCACTGCGCAGGTGCACGATGGCGTCGAGTGCACTCAGCACGGGAAGGCCGTCCCCGGCCGGCGAACAGGTACCGAGATTGCCGCCCAACGAGCCGGTGGCGCGAATCTGGGGTGCTCCCACCGTGCGTGCTGCCTCACCGAGGGCTGGTACGTGCAGGCACAGCGGTGCACGTTCCATTTCGGCATACGGCACCCCGGCGCCGATGCGCAGCGTGCCCGACTCTTCATCCACATGCCAGCGACGCAATTCGTTGACGCGTCGAAGCGAAATCACGTCATGCACACGGGCCCGGTTGAGGTTGACCTCCACCATCACGTCGGTGCCACCCTGCACGAGGCGGGCCTGCGGATATTCGCGCAATGCCGACACGACTTGGTCGACAGTTGTCGCGTTGATGACCGTCACAGTGTCGGGCTCCAGCCAGAGAAGGCGTCGATCATGGCTTTGACGTCGCCGAGTGGATACAAAATCGGGCAGGTGGCACCGTTGCGCATGTAGTGCGCAACTTGCTCGCGGGCATCGGCCGGTGTTCCGCTGGCGGTGAGCATCTGCACGATTTCGTCGGGGACGTGTCGTGATGCCGCTACCACTTGTTCGTGGGTGGCGGGCCAGGTGAGCACGCTGCCCACCTTGTCGAGTATCGACTGGGGAACGCCCGACGCTTGCATGATGTGTGGTTGCTGGCCGAGGTATTGGGTGACCATCAACCGGGCCATATCGAGCGCGGTTGCACGATCTTCGTGCACGCTGCACACGACCAATTGCGGACGATCGATCGAGTCGACGTTGCGACCGGCCTTTGCCGCACCCGTTGCCAGGGCTTCCATGGCGCGGGCGTTGTACTCGGGGGAGACGAGGTAATTGAGCACGACGCCGTCGGCGATCTCACCGGTGAGCTCCATCATCTGCATTCCGGTGGCACCAATGTAAATCGGCACGTCTTTTTTTCGTCGTTCTTGATACACATAGTCAAGTTCAACCCCGTCGAGGTGCACGAACTCACCGTGCATCGTGACCGTTTCATTGTTCAATAGTGCGCGAACCGCGGTGACGATTTCGCGCATTGCGCGCAGCGGCTTGGTGCGGGTGATACCGACTTTTTGGGCGAGGGGGTCCCACCACGCGCCGATGCCAAGAATGATGCGACCGGGGGCGAGGTCATCGAGGGTGCTGAAGGTGGCGGCCAGGCGTGCGGGATTGCGACTCCAGCAGTCGACGACCCCCGAGCCAACCTTCAGTGTCGTCGTGACGGACGCAAACGCAGCCATCGGCACCGTTGCTTCCCGCACGAGACGACTTTCGGCCTGCCACACCGCCTCGAAACCCTTCGCCTCGGCATACTTGGCGAACTCCATGCCTTCGCTGATGCGATGTGCGTCTTGTAGATAGAGCGCTACACGGGCAGTCATGATGAGACCGTCTCCATTCGCTGATGCAACTTGTGGGCAGCCGCGGCCGCCTTCGTACGCACCTCGAGTTCATCGACGCGGGTGGTGGTTCCGTCATCGACAATGACGACACCGCCGACGGCAACTTGTTCGACCCGCATTGCCGTGGTGAAGGCCGCATGCCACGGGCTGTCGGCTTGTGGGTAGCGCCACGTGACCTGGTCGGTGCGGGCAGCAGGGAAGAGGTCGCGGGCATTTTCCATCCACTGCGCCACGGTGTCGGGGGTTTGCGTCTGATCGAATTCGCGGAGACGCACGAAGGCCAAGCGTGACTCTTCGGCCATGTCCGAACCGATGCCATCCGAACCGAGCAGCACGGTGTTGCGCCGAGTGGTGGGTTTGGCATAGCCGACACCGTTGTTCATGTTGGACCGTGGGTTGTGCACCAGCACACCCGGCAGGTCACGGTCAAGATGCACACCATGCACGAGCAGCCAATCGTTCGTGGCATATGGGGCAAGGCGAGCCCCCGCCTGCACATCATCGACCGCCTCTGCCACATGCACGTGCACACCGACACCGTGACGTGTCGCCAGTGCGCTCGCCGCGGCAATGGTCTCATCGCTGCAGGTAAAGGCTGCGTGCAGCCCGACCATGGCATCGTGACCCGCGGTGAGGTGTCGTTCACATTCTGCCAAACCTGCGATGGCGCCTTTCGTCATGACAGAAAGCGGCGACACTTTTTGATGCAGGGTGCCGTCGTCACCCCACCGATCAGTGACGCCGTAACACGTGCGCACCCGCACCCCAACCTCGCCGCACGCGCGCTGAATCGTCTCGAGTGAACCCTCGATCGCTCGCGGCGATTCGTGATGATCGATGATGCACGTGGTGCCGGCAAGGGCGGCTTCGAGTGCCCCAAGTTGTGCCGACCAGTAGATGCTGTCAAGGTCGTGGGCGGCGTCGAGACGCCACCACACCAACTGCAACATGTTGGCAAAACTCGTCGGACGCGACCGTGGGCCGGGCATGCCGCGGGCCAGGGCCGAATACAGGTGATGGTGGGCGTTAACGAGACCTGGTGTCGTACTGGAAATTGACACGGTGGCGTGACTCATTCGGCCTCGCTTTCGCCGCGCCGCATCGGCAGGCTCGTTCGCCACTGGCCGTCGAGCTCATGCAGCGCCGCAGCCACCGCACCAGCGGTCGGCACGAGGCCAATCTCACCGACACCCTTGATGCCGTACGGGGCGTTCGGCTGCGGACGTTCAACCAAGATCACGTCCATCGGTGGCACGTCTTTGGCCCGCAAAATCCCCAGGCTGCGCAGCGTCATATTGGTGGGGAATCCGGTTGCGGGATCGCTCGGAAAGTCCTCGGTGAGTGCATAGCCGAGACCCATGTGGATGCTGCCTTCGATCTGGCCTTCGCACAGCGTCGGGTTCATCGCCCGACCAACGTCGTGCGCCGCGACGACGCGTTCGATCTTGCCGCTGTCACGATCGATGATCACGAGTTGTGAGGCGTAGCCGAACGTGGAATGAATGATCGGCGTCGTCACCTTAGGGTCACCCAATTTTGTCGTCCAATCAACGCGATACTCGCCAACGTGGTCGACTCCACGCGTCAAGCCAGCCGCCAAGGCGTTCGCACACGCATCTTGTACGGCGCCAGCACCCATGAGTGTGCCGCGCGACCCGGTCGTTTGACCGAGCCCGAGTTCGCGGGTGGTGTCGACGACGACGCGCATCTTGCTGGCGTCAATTGCCACATGCGAACCAAGCTCTTCGATTACTACTTGCATGGCGATCGTATTGATGCCCTGGCCCATCTCCGTCCAGCCGTGGCGCACCTCGATCGAGCCGTCGTCTTCGATGCGCACGACCGCTTTGGTGATTTCTTTGAAGCCGTTGCCCAGCCCACTGTTCTTCAAGCCCAAACCGAGACCCACCGGCTTGCCCGCGGCACGTGCCGCGTCGTAGTGCGGTTTGATGGCTTCCAGACAGGCGAGTGCGCCATCGCTGCCCTCATCCATCACTTGACCTGGACCCCAGAGCATGCCGGGGCGAATGACATTACGAAAACGAATTTCCCAACCGCTGATGCCGACCCGTTCGGCGAGCCGATCAAGCATGCCTTCCATCGCGAATTGGGCCTGGTTGGCGCCGAAACCGCGGAATGCACCGCCAATTGGGTTGTTGGTACGTACTGCAATCGATTCCACATCGATGCTCGGCACGTGATACGGCCCGCTCGCATGACCCGCCATTCGTTCGAGCACTTTCATACCGACGCTGGCATACGCCCCAGAGTCGCCGACGGCCCGCACCCGCAACCCGGTGAGCTTGCCCGCATTGTCACAGCTGATTTCGTAACGCATCCGAATGGGATGTCGTTTGGCGTGGATGAGCAGACTTTCCTCGCGCGAAAGCACACACTTGACGGGTACCTCGAGCAGCCACGCTGCAAGTGCAGCATGGGCTTGGTTTGACATGTCTTCCTTGCCACCGAACGCACCACCGTTGGTGACGAGTTCGACGGTGACGTGCGCGTTCGACACACCGAGCACACGGGCAATGTCGTTGCGGTCATCCCAAATACCCTGACCACCCGAGTACACGAGGAGACGACGCTCTTCGCCCACCCCTGACGGCACCGCCACCGTCGCCTCGGGTTCAAGGAAGGCATGTTCGACACGTTGAGTCTGGAAAGTTTCGACCATGACGTGGTCGCTGTTGGCGAATGCAGTGTCGACATCGCCACGTGTGTACGTGCTGGTGCTGAGCACGTTGCCATCGGTTCGCCACACGGCTACTTCGGTTGTGGAGAGCGCAACATCGATGTCGGTGATCGGTGTGTGCACCTCGTAGCCAACTTCGATGAGCGCAGCGGCGGCGCGGGATGCTTGTCGTGAGTTGGCGACCACGATGGCGAGCACATCACCCGCGTACGAGGTGCGACCTCCAATCGGAATCATCACTGGCCAGTCTTTGTAGATGATGCCGACCATGAGTTCACCCGGGATATCGGCCGCGGTGTAAACGGCGCTCACACCCTCGGCGGCGCGTGCGGCTTGGGTATGAATGTGTTTGACGGTGGCGCGGGCATGGCTCGTGAAGTGCAGCGAGGCATGCAACATGCCCGGGATACGAATGTCATCGATATAGCCCCGATCACCCAAGGCCAACGATTCGCCTTCGTGTTTCGGCGAGCGACTGCCGACACCAGCAAACGGTGGCATTGGTGGTATCTCGTTTTTTGCGACACATTCGATGGCTTCCAGAATCTTGGCGTAGCCCGTACAACGACACAGGTGAGCGCCCAGATGGCGGGCCATATCACTGCGCTGCAGACCGGCACCTTTTTTGTCGATTTGTGCCTTGGCCCGCACCACGATGCCGGGGATACAAAAACCACACTGCAATCCGCCACAGGCGGCGAATGCCTGTGCGAATCGCTGGCGCTCGGCTTCGTCGACACCTTCCAGCGTGACGATCGATTTACCCGCCGCTTTTTCGAGGCTGGTTTGACACGACACGATCGCCTTGCCGTCGATGAGCACCGTGCAACAACCACATTGGCCCGTCGGCGAACAACCGTCTTTGGGTGAAGTGATGTTGAGTTCTTCGCGCAAGGCCGACAACAGGTGGGGGTGCGTCTCCCGCACCACGACCGGGGTGCCGTTGACGATCAGGTCAGTCACCTTTACAGTTTGTCAAGTGCTGGGCGTCTCCACGTCGGATACCGCCAAATGACCGCTTACCCCCGCGGTGAGCCGTCGGGGTGGGTTCCGGGGCCACGCTGGCTGGTGAGGCGATGGTAGGCCTCGGGGCGACGGTAGTAATCCAGGTCAAACAGGGTGTTTTGGTAGTTCTTGCACCACTCGAGGTCGCAATCAGCCACGATGACCTCGTCGCCATTGCCGAGTGTTTTGGCCAACACCTCTCCCGAGGGGGCGATGATCTGCGAGCCGGCCAGTGAGTCCACACCCTCCTCCTCGCCACCTTTGGCGACACCCACCACGAACGTGCCGTTTTGATATGCACCGGACTGCATCACGAGGGAGTTGTGAAAATCGGCCAGCGGGTCTTGGCTCGGATCGGGAATGTATTGCAGCGGGGTGTTGTAGCCGCACACGATGAGTTCGACTTTCGCCAGACCCATTTCGCGATACGTCTCGGGCCAACGTCGATCGTTGCAGATCATCATGCCGATCCGACCGTTGAACGCATCCCACACCCCGAAGCCCTCGTCGCTCGGTTCGAAGTAGTAGCGCTCGGCGTGTTGGAACGGCCGGTTCGGTTCGTGGCCAGCGTGACCAGGCACATGCACCTTGCGATAGTGCGCGACGACGGTGCCGTTTCGCTCGACAAGAATTTGCGTATTGAAGCGCCGACCGGTGCTCGTGAGTTCGGCGTAACCAAGTGAAAAGCCAACGCCCCGTTGCCGGGCTGCAGCAAAGAGCGGGGCAGTGGTTGTCGATGGCATCTCACGTTCGAAGTAGTGGTCGGCTTCGGCGATGTCGGCGACGAACCAACGTGGGAAAAAAGTGGTGAGCGCCAGTTCGGGGAACACCACGAGCTCGGCTCCGAGATCGGCAGCGCGATGCAGGAGCGCACACAGCCGGGCCACAGTGTCATCACGCTGGTCGGTGCGCTGCACCGGGCCCATCTGGGCGCCGGCCACACGCACCACTCGCGGCGCACCGCGCAGCTCACCCTTCATGAGTCGAGAGGTTCGTCGCACAGCCGCAGCATCACATCCAACAAAATATTGGCACCGGCTACGAGGTCTGCTTCATCAGTGTGCTCAGCCACGTTGTGGCTCAGGCCTTTGTGACTCGGCACGAAGATCATGCCACTCGGACACATGCGGGCGAGCATCTGGGCGTCGTGGCCGGCACCCGATGGCATGCGCTGCACCGAGTCGCCGCGTGTGCGCGCTGCTTGCGCCACCATGTCGATGATGCGATCATCGAACACGACCGGCTCAAAACGCACGAGCACACGTCGCGAAATGGTCACCTGTTCACGCTCCGCCAGATCCACACAAAAATCGGCGATTTCCGTCTCGGCTTTCTGCAGCAACAGTTCGTCGGTGTTGCGCACATCAAGTGTGAGGATCGCCCGACTGGGCACCACGTTGGTGAGATTGGGATGCAGGTCGAGTTTGCCGACGGTACACACCTGATCGCCCCCGTACCGCTTCGCCAGATTGCGAAGGAATACCGTCAGTTCGCCAGCTGCATAGGCGGGGTCTTTGCGCAAATTCATCGGGGTCGTACCTGCGTGATTGCTTTGCCCGTGAATCGTGACTTCCTGCCAAGAGATGCCTTGCACGCTGGTGACTGCGCCGACACGCACACCGTTCACCTCCAGGAGCGGTCCTTGTTCGATGTGGAGTTCGATGAATGCATGCGGTCGCGCACCCGGGCAGGGTGTGGCCCCGAGATAACCGATACGCGCGAGTTCGTCGCCGAACCGCGCGCCATCGATACCCACCACGTCATGTGCCGCTTCGGTGGTGAGCCCACCTGCGTACACGAGCGAGCCGAGCATGTCCGGGGCGAATCGCGCACCCTCTTCGTCGGTAAAAATCGCGACCGCCAGCGGTCGCGATGGTACGAACCCGGCGCGTTGACATGTTTCGATGACTTCCAAGCCGGCAATCACGCCGTAATTACCGTCATATTTACCGCCCGTACGCACGGTGTCGATGTGCGAACCGGTCATAACGGGTGCACCGCTGCCTACCTGCCAAACGCCGATGACATTCCCGACTACGTCGATTGAAACATCCAAACCAAGGTCACGCATCCATGACACCACCACGTCACGGCCGTCGCGGTCGGCGTCGGTGAGTGCAAGCCGATTGCACCCACCATCGCTGGTGGCGCCCACCTCGGCGAGTGCGAATATCCGCTGCATGAGACGGTCACCGTTGATCGACAGCGTTGGGGAGTCGATTGACCGCACAGCTTCATCCTACGAATGGCAGACTTGACACCCGATGCCTTCCGTCAACCGTTCGCATATGGCGCATTTGATGCACACTGAAACTCAGCGGTTCATTGAGACGCATCCAAAGTCGGCCGCCCACGCGTCGACGACGTCGGCGCTCTTGGCCGGTGTACCGATGCCCTGGATGCGACGTTGGCCGGGGCCGTTTCCGGTCGTGCTCGATTCGGCGAGTGGCGCGCGCTTCACGGACATCGACGGCAATGAATACGTCGACTTGTGTTTGGGTGATACCGGGGCGATGACCGGGCATGCTCATGGCGAAATCGGCGCTGCCATATCGGCCCAATTGATGCGTGGCGCAACGGTGATGCTGCCGACCGTCGACGCGATCTGGGTGGCCGAGGAATTGTCGCGCCGATTCGGCCTACCCAAATGGCAGTTTGCGGTGAGCGCCACCGATGCCAACCGTTTCTTGTTGCGGTTCGCCCGGGCAATCACCGGTAAAGCCAAGGTGATCGTGCACGATTGGTGCTACCACGGCACCGTCGACGAAACGTTGGTCGTGGCGTTGGGGGACCGCACGATCAGCCGCGGTGGTGCCATCGGACCACAAATCAACCCGGCACTCACGACGCGCGTCGTGCAGTTCAATGATTTGGTCGGCCTCGAGCACGCCGCCGCCCACGGTGACGTTGCGTGCATGCTGATCGAGCCAGCTCTCACCAACATCGGCATCGTGTTGCCTGAACCCGGATATTTGGCTGGCGTGCGCGAGATCACGCGCCGTCACGGCATTCTTCTGATCGTCGACGAAACGCACACGATTTGTGCCGGCCCTGGTGGCTGCACGACCGAGTGGAATCTCGCACCGGACATGGTCGTGCTCGGAAAGACCATCGGTGGCGGTATTCCGGTTGGCGCCTACGGCATGTCGGGAGAGATTGCCGAGCAGGTGGAAGCCCTGCAATTAAGCGACGGTATCGATGTCTCGGGTGTCGGTGGCACTCTGGCTGGCAACGCCTTGGCCATGGCGGCTGTTCGCGCAACCCTGACCCATTCACTTCTACCCGATCAATTCGTGCGCACGAAGGCTCTCGCGTCGAGCTGGACCACGGGCGTGCAGCAGTCGTACGAACGACGCGGGCTGGAGTGGAGCGTGCAACAACTGGGCTCTCGTGCCGAGTACTGGTTTTGCCCACCCCCGCGCACTGGTGCCGACGCGGCCAGTGCGGTGGACCACGAACTTGATGCATTCATGCACCTCTGGGCAATCAACCGTGGGATTTTGCTGACGCCGTTCCACAACATGGCGCTCTTTTCGCCGTTCCATACGCTCGAAGATGTCGATCGCCACACCGTGCAGTTTGACGACGCCCTCACCGCCCTGACCGGATCGTAGTTGTTGCGGATTTTGCCATGAGCGCGGTCGACATTGCATGGTGTTTGTTTGCCATGGGCTTGGCCGCCGTCGTGCAGTCGGTGAGCGGTTTTGGTTTCGCACTCATGGCGGTGCCGCTTGCTGCGATTGCCATCAATCTGACGACTGCCGTCATCGCAATGAGTATTGCATCGGTCATCAACGTTTCGATGCTCGTGTTGCGTAACTACAAAGACATCGATCGCGGGCTGGCCGTGCGCTTCAATGTGCCTGCCTTGTTTGGGATGCCGTTCGGGCTGGTGGTGTTGGCGACGGTGGAACAACAACGGCTGAAGGTCGTGCTCGGGGGGCTCATCATCATTGCCACCTTGGCGCTCATGCGTGGCGCCGGCGGCGTTGCCGCTCGGGCGTGGATCGATGTGGTGGCGGGCGCGATCTCGGGTGTACTCGCTGCTTCGACGGGCACCAACGGCCCACCCCTCGTACTTGCTGCGCAGATGCGAAAATTGTCGCCCGATGTGTTCCGCGCGACGATGTCATTTACGTTCATCGTTTCTGGGCCACTCAGTCTGATCTTTTTTGCCTTTGGTGGTTATTTCAGCTGGTCGGCGGTGTGGTTGGCAGCCGGCTCCATCCCACTGCTGATCATCGGTCAGATAATTGGTCTACGCGTGCGACCGCTCATCAACGGGCAACAATTCGCCCGATTCGTGTACCTATTGCTGCTGTTGAGCGGTGTGAGCGTCGGGCTCTCTGGGCTCGTTGGCTAACGCGGATTTTTGGTCAATGGGGGCCGTCAGCCGCCGAACCAGCCCAACCACGCTTCTTTGGATTTGGGTTTGAAGATGGCATTCGACGAACGCACGTGTACCAACGCCGCGTGCGAGTCGGGCGAGTACTGATGACCAGGGAAAATGATGGTGTCGTCGGGCAGTGATGTTAAACGTTGCAAACTGTCGTACATCTCACCTGGGTCACTGCCCGGCAGGTCGGTGCGACCGCAGCCGTCAAGAAACAATGTGTCGCCCGAAACGAGACGCCCATCCACCAAGAAGCACTGGCTACCAGGGGTGTGGCCCGGTGTGTGCACGAGCGTGACCTCGATGTCGCCCACCTTTACGATGTCGCCTGGCGCATGCGCAGCGAGATGGCTGCGCTCGACGCCGGTCACCTTGGTGACCCATTCGACTTCGGCCTGCTGCACATGAATCGGCACACTGCAGCGCTCGAGTAATGACGCGATGCCGTCGATTCGCATGCCCATCATCGAGCCACCCACATGGTCGGGGTGATAGTGCGTGGCGAGAACACCAGTGAGGCGCAACCCATCAGCTTCGATCGTGTCGATGAGGCCGTTCACGTCGTAGGCGGGGTCGACGAGCACGCAATCACCCGTTTGGCGATCGCCGATGGCATAGACAAAGTTGACCATTTGACGCGCCATATCGTCGTTGTGGGCAAAGTCGCGACCCGACAGCAACTGGCGGAAATAGAAACGGTCGTCGAGCACGACGACGAACCTACCTCGGTCTACCCTTGACTGGTGTCTCTGAGCTCCACCACCTCGTTGCGTTACGCAATCGTTGGCACCGGCATGATGGGCATCGAGCACATTCACGCACTGCAGACCTTGGCCGACACCCGCATCGTCGCCGTGTGCGACCCCCATGCCCCGAGCATCTCTGCGGCCCGCAAAGCCCTCGGCCCCGATCGTGATTCAGTCGAGGTCTACACCGATGTGGAGGCCCTCCTTGCCAACGGGGAATTTGATGTTGTGGTGCTGGCCAGCCCGAATCACACCCACCGCGCCCTAGCCGAACCGTTGCTGCGTAGTGGGGCACACTTGTTGATCGAAAAACCGTTGTGCACCACTGCCCAAGACTGCCGCGAGTTGCTCACCCTTGAGCGCGAGACGCAACGACCGGGACGCGTGGTGTGGGTGGGTCTTGAGTACCGCTATATGGCGCCAACGATGCAACTGCTCGCCCATGCGCGTAGCGGTGTGCTTGGCAACCTGCGGATGCTGGCCATTCGCGAGCATCGGTTTCCATTCTTGGTGAAGGTGCAGGATTGGAATCGCTTCAGTGCCAACACTGGCGGCACGCTCGTCGAAAAGTGTTGTCACTTCTTTGACTTGATGCGCCTGGTGCTGCAGGCGGAACCCACCTCGGTATATGCATCAGGGGCCCAGGACGTCAACCATCTTGACGAGACATACGACGGTCGCACGCCGGACATTCTGGACAATGCATTCGTGGTGGTCGACTTCGACAACGGTGCGCGAGCCTCGCTGGATTTGTGCATGTTCGCCGAAGCCACGAAGAACGAGCAGGAAATCTCGTTGGTTGGTGATCTCGGTAAGGCCGAAGCATTGGTGACCCAAGGCCTCGTGCGCCTCGGTCTACGCGCCGATGGCTGGTTGCAAACCAACGAGCAACCGATCAATACTGCTGAACTGCCCTCAGCAGTGCAGCATCACGAAATAAATCACGGTGCTCATCATGGCCTACATCATGGTTCGTCGTGGCGCGAACACGTGGCGATGCAGCAAGCAATCCGCAACAACACGACAGCCGAGGTGACACTGCACGACGGGCTCATGTCAGTGGCCATGGGTGAAGCTGCGCATCGCAGCATCGCTGCACACCGACCCGTCGCGATGTCTGAAGTCCTCCTCTAGAGCAACGCCTCGAATATTTTCGTGCGCATTCTTGGAGCTTTGCCGTGGGTCGCTTCGTAGTTGTCAATCGACTCAGATAGTGCGATGAGAGAATTGACCCCCAGAAACCGCAACGGCTCGGGTTCCCAGCGGGGCGAACGGTGGTTCACAAACGGCAGTTGGGTTAGCGAAGTCTGCCGCTCGAGCAGTAAGTCAACCAGGGTGCGGGCAAACAAGTTGGTTGCCGCCACACCATCGCCCACGTAACCGCCAAGACGCGAATACTTGCGCACCCGATCGATCGTGACGGTCGGTGTCCAGTCGCGGGGCACGGCCAATGGTCCACCCCAACGGTGGGTGATGCGAGCGTGGGCCGCGGCGGGGAAGTGCTGGGCGATTGCAGCAACAATTCGTCGGTGTGTGTCGTCGTCAAGATCGAAGCGCTCGCGCACCCGTGAAGCAAAGTGATACGGCGCACCCCGCCCACCAAAAGCGATGCGGCCGTCTGGGGTGAGCTGGGCGTAAATCACCATCTGCCCACCATCATTGAAGGTTGCTCGGTTGTGCCAGCCGATTGACTGCAGCGTCGCCTGATCCAGCGGCTCGGTGGCCACCATCAGTGAATACAGCGGCACAATGCGCCGTTTTGTCTGGGCAATCGAATGCGAGTAACCCTCGGTGGCCTGCACGACGTGCTTAGCGATCACTCGCCCATGGGCGTGCGAGACGACACCGTCGTCAATTGCCTGCACGGCTGTGTCTTGCCAGATGGTTACACCACGTTGGTGAACCACTCGTGCCAAGCCGTTGACGAGTTGAAAAGGGTTGACTGTTGCGCAATGCGGGCTATAGACCGCCCCGAAAGTTTTAGCAACCGAAATGTGCTTGCTCACTTCGCTGCTTGGTATCCATTGCATGTCGTCGAGGGAAAGCCCAGCCGCCTGTTGCTGCGCCAAATAGTTTTGCAGTCGCTGCGCCTGTAGCGATGTGGTGGCCGATTGCACCGTACCGCCTTGATGCCATCCGCACTCAATACTTTCGCGCCGTAGTACTTGTTCAATTTCTGACAGCGTGGCGAAACTTTCGTGGTAGGCCAGCAATGCTGTGTCCCGGCCGTGGGTGGCGGCAAGTTCGCTGAGCGAAAGCGGGAGGAACCCGCTGCACCATCCGCCGTTGCGGCCGCTGGCCCCGAAACCAACATGTCGCGCCTCAAGAATCGCAATTCGTAGTGTTGGCTGCGCCGCACTGAGGTAAAAAGCAGCCCACAGACCACTTAGCCCGCCACCAACAATGGCAACGTCTACCTCGGCGTGTGCTGGTGCAGGGCCAAACGACGGAACTTGTGTCGCGCTGTCATGCCAAACCGGATACGTCGAAGCATCCGCGTATCCGTTCACGGCAAACGTGTCAAGGCTTCGACGCGTCAATCAAGGGCGACCATAAGTCGTACACCGCCCGTTCTGGGTCGACCCATACTTCGTTGCGCTCGTCAACCCGCAACGTGGTGCGTTTGGCGTCGGTTGGCTGCCAATTGACCCGCCCGGTCGTAGCGAACTCAACCAACGCACCAGCCAGCGTGTCGGCGAGATGTCGGTGTGCAGCCGCGTGTGCTTGGGTCGAACCGATGAAAAATTCGACGCTGGGGGCTGCCAAATTGTCGAATACAAACGGGATGTCAAGGCCGTGACAAGCGCCAAGCATGCCGTCAAAGACCGGTGTTGGCCAGGTGAAAAAGTATGACCAGGTTGGGGTACCCACCCGATCGCGGGCATCAATCAGTCGCCATGCCGGCGCCCGGAACGATTCATCGGTCTGCAAGGCCGCCAACATTTGCGCGGGTGTTGATCCAGGTCGTAGTTGGGAGTAGGTATCCCATGCCCGGTCGGCTGCGAAGCCGAAGCGAGTCAGACACGACTCTCGGGCGGTCTCCTCGGTCAACGTGGCGGCAGCTGGGTTGAGCGCAACCCAGAGCCGACTCTCGTCGCGCAGGGTGCCAATAACTAATTCGCGTTTGTCTGCAGCGATGCGGTCATGGGCATCTGCGGGCAGGACATCCCCGCCAATCGTGGGGCTGAACATCGTCACAACATCCTTTGGGTCGCGCAGGAGGCGGCGTTGGGCCTCGACGATCTCTGCCGCAGTCTTGCCCTGGAGGTCGACCAAAGAGTTGCCGCCCAGATCATCGAGCAATAGTTTCAACGACTGGTCGGCTCGATCGGTGGTGCGCAATTGGCCGATAGACGGGCTCATGACCCACCCCCGCACGAACAACGACTGCGCGGCCGGGGCTGCGAACAGCGCGAGCACGCTGCAACCACCAGCCGACTCACCGAATATCGAGACGTTCGACGAGTCTCCACCGAAGCCTGTGATGTGTCGTTGCACATATGTCAATGCGGTGATTTGGTCTTGCAAGCCGAGGTCAGACCGACCGGCAAAGCCAAAAGCCCCCAGGCGATAGTTGATGACAACAACGACACACCCGCGAGCTGCGAGGTTGCTGCCGTCGTACCACGATGCATGAGCTGTCCCATTGGTGAATGCGCCACCATGAATCCACACCAAAACCGGCAGCCGTTCGGCGCCGATCGGGGCGAAAATGTTCAGTGTCAGACACTGTTCGTTCATCACCAAATCGTTGGTGTTCATGGCTTGTTCAAGCATTCCTGGAATTTGCGGGCACTGCGTGACCGAGTCGGCACTGCGTACCGCGGTCTCCAGACGCGCGGCCTTGAATCGCTCGGCAGTTGCATACACCAGGTTGCGGGTGACGGTGACATTCACTGACGCAGGAGGTACAGGCATACAGGCGAGCGTACCCACTACCGTAAAACCGTGTTGCGTCGGGGTCTTTCTCGTGTCATCGGCAACGTTATGGGCAATTTGATGGGCAATGTCGTGACCTCACGTTGGGAAGACTGGCAGTTCACTGCATCAATCACCAACACCACGGCTCGCGGCAAAAAGTTCAAGCGGTTCGGGGATGGTTCACTGATTGCGTTCCCGTGGGTCACCATTTATAACGAGCATTACATCGAAATTGGCGCCAACACCATGCTCGGCCCGTACTGTGCGTTATCCGCCGGCATGATGCCCGGTCAGGAATGCCTCACGTCACCCGTGGTGCGCATCGGTGACCGTTGTTTGATCGGCCGGGGGAGTGGCATCGTCGGACATCTGGCGATCGAGATCGGCAACGATGTCTGGACTGGCCATCACGTGTATATCACCGACCAAAACCATGGTTACCAAGACATCACCCGACCAATTTCGCGCCAGACGCAACCCGAACAGCCCGTGCGAATCGGTGACGGCTCGTGGCTGGGAACTGGCACGGTGGTGTTGCCTGGCGCCACTATCGGTCGCCATGTTGCCGTCGGTGCCAATTCGGTGGTCACTGGCACGCTGCCCGATTACTGCGTTGCGGTCGGCGCACCTGCACGCGTCATTCGGCAACATTCAGCTGATTCGGGCTGGACACCAGCCCAAGAGTTTGCGATCAATCCCGACAATCAGTAGCGCGTTACACCGACAAGTCGATCGGCGGCGAACAACTCGGCATGCGGTTGTCGCCGGCGAAGGTGGCGATGCGCTCGGCCAATGGCAACCCTTCGAAAGTACTCTCGGCAAAAGCCGCGTTGCTGCCGTCGCGTAGCTGCGCGCTGTAGGCGCGACGGTCACTGATGTACGTGTTGTAGTCGGCAATCCAAATTGGAATGAGCGCCCGTCCCTTTTCATCGGCCGGGGGAGTCGCCTGCAAGTCCGCCAACATACGTACCAAGGTGTCGGTTGCTTTGTCGACGAGTTCGGCCCGCTGCGCCAACCCACCGGTGCCCGGGTCGGTAATAAGCCGATAGTCGGCAAGTGCGATGCGCTCCAATTCGGCTTCTTTGCAGCGCACCTCGGCACGCTGTGCCCACTCAGTGTCACCGATTTTGTTGATTGCTTCTTTTGACGCAAAGAAGAAGGCGTAAACCCACATGATCGCTATCGCGCCACAGATAACTGACAGAATGAACCGTGCTGCGAACCGCATGTAATCCGAGACGCTACCCGTGACGAATCAGGCAAATCGTTTCGTCCAAGCAAAGAACTTGATGATTGCGTTGGTCAGTTTTCACAGGGGCTATTTCTTCATTGCTGTCAGCGGTGCAGCGGTGTTCGCCATTGCGACGGTGGCGTCGTCATTTGGTGTCAAACTGCTGATTGATGACGTAATTTTGCCGAGCTTTGAACGCGGCACGGTCGGTTTCACGACGTGGCTAGCGGCCTCGCTGTTGGTCGTGGGTATCGGCATTGTGCGTGCTTGTGGCGTGGTGGTGCGACGCTCGTTTGCCGGCGTCGTCGAGTGGACCACCGCCAAAACGATTGCCGACAAGGTGCTGCGACATGTGATGACTCAGCCCCCAGCGTGGCACCGGGCGCGTATGACGGGTGATGTGGCCGCCCGCGCCGGTACCGACACCGACGCTGCGATTGCGCTGCTGGCACCGATGCCTTTCTCGTCATCGGTGGTGTTGTTGTTGCTGGTTTCTGGCATCTGGCTAGTCATCACGGATGTATGGCTAGGTCTCTTTGCATTTTGTGTCTTTCCGATCATGCTCGTGACGAATATCTTGTATCAGCGCCGCGTTGACCAGTACTACCGCGTCGCCCAAGACGAACTCGGTGCGCTGGCGCAGGCCGCCCACGAAAGTTTCGATGGCGTGCTGGTGGTCAAGGCCTTCGGGGCAGAAGATCGGGAGACTGAACGCCTGGCGGTTATTTCTCGACGACTGCGCGTCGTTCGTACCAAAGCGGTGAATTTGCGCTCGACCTTCGAGTCGCTGGTTGACGCCACTCCTTCGTTGGTCAACGTTGCAATCATCGCCCTCGGTTCGTTCCGCATTCGTAGTGGTGCGATGACCGTCGGTGATCTTTCGTCATTCGTCTATCTCTTTACCCTCGTGTCACTTCCGCTCCGAATCGTCAGTTACCTGTTCTCTGAACTGCCGCACT
>CAMAWR010000012.1 GCA_945862045.1 Bifidobacterium breve | reverse complement strand
GGGGTAGACCCGTAATGTTCGACTAACGCTCGCGTGAGTTGATTCCGTGAACTAGCGCAGAGCGAAAGTTGTCTGCCTGAGTTTTATTTGAGAACGACTTGCCTCGCGTGGTTCCGCTAACAACCCACCGGACAATGTACGGACTTCTTCGCTCTGGATAAATTTTTAGTTCGTAAACGTGTGGTAAAATATTTCGCGTTTTCATTAGGCAACTTTCTGCAACTGATCGAGCCAGGCTTCAAAGTCAATTCTGCGCAATCGCATCTCGCCGTTCGGCAATTTGACAAACTCTGGAAAGTTGCCTTCGGCTCGCCATTTGTCCAGGGTGCTACCTGATACCGATAGCTCTACTGAGACATCCGGAAATGTCATCCACTGCTTTTTGTTTTCTGCTGCAGTAACAGTTGGGGTTGTTGGTTTCATATTCAGTACTGTGACTACATCCGGAATGGCTACATACGGCTGGGAAGCGCTGGGAACGAATCCCTAAACGTGTGCCAGTGGTGTGCTGAGACAGGTACGCAAGACTGAAACCTATACCCAGTATGGGCTAGCAAGGACAGAGCCACGCCCTTCTAATTCCGTAGGTTGCAGGTTCGATTCCTGCCGGGAGTGCCACATTCTGAGGTCGTGCGTGCGTATCCACGCCTTAGCCTGAAACGACTGTTCGGAGGAATGACAAACGTGAAGAAATTCAAAAAAGGTGACACGGTCATCTATCCGCAACATGGGGCCTGCACGGTCAAAGTAATCAAGCGCATGCGGGCTTTTGATGTGATGCAGGACTATCTCATCCTGGAATCGGTAATGACCGATGCCGCTGGCAAAGGCATGACCCTGTCGGTGCCGGTCGCCAAGGTGTACGACCTTGGCATTCGTCCGCCCGTGTCAAAAAGTGAGTTACAAGATTTGGTGGACGTGCTTTCCAAGCCTGATCCGCGCGTACCTGCCAACTGGTCACGTCGTTTCAAGAACCACCAAGAAAAGTTGAAGAGTGGCGACGTGTATCAGGTCGCAGAAGTAGTACGCAACCTTGCGGCACGTGACCGCGAGAATCAGTTGTCGGCTGCCGAAAAAACGATGTATGAACGCGCCCGACTGAACCTCATCTCCGAGATTGCGCCGTCAAAACGTTGCTCGACCGAAGAGGCCACCCGCTTCCTTGACGACGCCTTAGAAAAAGGTGTGTTGAGTGCCGACGGCAAGTCGCAGTTGCAGGAACTAGGTCGGGCATCGACCGGTGGTAAGCGCAAGACCAATACGGCAAAGGGCCCAGCGAAAAAGCCGGCCAAGCCCAAGGCGACGAGCAAAAAGAAATAACACGTAATGCCCGTCCAGCCGACTCGTGACGAGTTGGTTGGCGCGATAAAGAGCGGTGCAATCGACACCGTCGTGATGGCGTTCCCTGATCTACAGGGCCGGCTGGTCGGCAAGCGCACCACCGGCAGATTTTTCCTCGAGCAGGTTGCCGAACATGGCACCGAAAACTGTGACTACCTCATCGCCACCGACTTTGACGACGTGGCGGTGCCGGGTTACCGCTTTGCCTCCTACGACCACGGATATGGCGACATGCTTGCGCGCGCCGACTTCAGCACGATTCGCATCACACCATGGGTGCCCAAGACGGCGTTGATTTTGTGCGATCTGTTCGCGGCCAAGACGGATGCGCCAATTGGCGTTGCTCCCCGCCAGGTGCTTCGTGATCAGGTGCTGGCAGCCCGGCGCCTGAATTTGGAGCCGATGATCGGTAGCGAAATCGAGTTCTATTTGTTCCGTGATTCGTACGAGCAGATTCATGAGCGTGGCTACCAAGATCTCACGCCACATTCGCCGTTCATGCAGGACTATCAGGTGGTGCAAACGACGCGCGACGAGTATGTCGTCGGCGAGATTCGTCGAGGCCTCGAAGCTGCCGGCATACCGGTCGAATTCTCCAAGGGTGAAGCAGGTCGCGGACAACACGAGATGAATCTTGCGTACACGCACGCACTGGAGATGGCTGATCGCAACATTGTCTACAAAACAGCGGCGAAAGAGATCGCCGCGGGGCTCGGCCGAAGTGTCACCTTCATGGCCAAATACGACTTCGCCGAAACCGGTTCGTCATGTCACGTGCATTCAAGTTTGTGGCATCTGAGCGAGCGTGGGTTGGGTGGCTCGGCCTTCGACGGTGGCGCTGCGCTCACCGAGAACTTTCGCATGTACCTGGCCGGGCAACTGGCTGCTGCGCGTGACTTCAGCATTTTGTGGGCCCCCACCGTCAACAGCTACAAACGATTTCAGCCAGGCTCGTGGGCGCCCACTGCCGTGGCGTGGGGCGTCGACAATCGCACGCTGGGGTATCGCGTGGTGGGTCACGGTGCATCGTCGCGTGTCGAGTGCCGAATTCCGGGTGCTGATGCCAACTCGTATCTTGCGTTTGCCGGCACGATCGCAGCCGGGCTGTACGGCATTCGGCATCGTCTGGCGTTGTCCGAGGCCTACACGGGCAACGGCTATGAAGCCAAGGACCTGCCGCGAATTCCCACCACCCTCGCGGAGGCCGCCGACCTGTGGGAGCGCAGCGACATTGCGCGTGAGTGTTTCGGTGCTGATGTGCATCACCATTTGCTCACGATGGCGCGTCACGAGTGGTCATCGTTCAACGGCAGCGTGACTGATTGGGAACGTGTGCGCTATTTTGATCGTGCGTAACCCATGAATCGTCTCGCCGGAAAAGTCGCCTTCATCACCGGTGGTGCGAGTGGTTTGGGGAGGGTGGGCGCCGAACGATTTGCGGCCGAAGGGGCGCGGGTGGTGATTGCCGATGTCGGTGACGCCAGTGAAGCATTGCAGTCGATTGCCCGTGCCGGTGGCACCGCTGCATCGGTGGAGTGCGATGTGAGTAGCGATGCGTCGGTGCGTGATGCTGTGGCATTCGCAGTCAAAACCTTCGGTGACCTGCATGTGCTGTACAACAATGCCGGCGTGATGTTGTCGGCAGATGACGACCCAACGAACACGCCCGACGACGTGATACAAAGAACGTTCGACATCAATGTCAAAGGCGTGTTGTACGCGTGTCGCCACGCGATTCCACCAATGATCGAGTCGGCACAACGTTGTGGCGAAATGTCGTCGATCGTGAACGTTGCATCGTTCGTGGCCCACCTTGGGGCGGCGACACCCCAGATCGCCTACACGGCGTCAAAAGGTGCGGTGCTCGCGATGACGCGGGAAATGGCCGCAATTTATGCGCGTCGCGGGTTGCGCGCCAATGCACTGTGCCCGGGGCCTGTAATGACACCGCTCCTTGCAAAATTTCTGAGTGATGATGCCAAGCGTGAGCGTCGCCTCGTGCACATTCCAATGGGTCGCTTCGGTGAGCCGCATGAAATCGTGAACGGCGCCTTGTTCTTGGCGTCGAATGAAAGCAGTTGGATGACGGGGCAGAGCCTCGTGATCGACGGTGGCATCACGTCGGCGTACGTGACCCCAGAAGGCCCGGCATGGTCGGCAGACCTGTGAACACAGTCGTGAACGTCGCCTTCGTGGGCCTCGGCGTGATGGGTGGCCCGATGGCACGCCATCTCGCCACCGCAGGCCACGCAGTGACAGTGTTCAACCGCACCACCGCGAAGGCCCAGGCATGGGTCGCCGCTCACGGTGGCATACAAGCCGCAACGCCACGCGCAGCGGCGGCGAATGCCGACGTCGTGTGCGTGTGCGTCGGCAACGACGACGATGTGCGATCGGTGATGTTCGGCAACGACGGCGTGCTTGAGAGCGCCAAACCGGGCAGCATCGTCGTCGATCACACCACGGCATCTGCATCGCTGGCCCGTGAACTGGCGGCGGCCTGCGCTCAACACGGTGTTGGGTTCATCGATGCCCCCGTATCGGGCGGTCAAGCTGGCGCTGAAAATGGACAACTTTCCATCATGTGTGGCGCCGACGACCAACACGTGTTTGATCGCGCCTATCCAGTGCTCATGAGTTATGCAAAAATCTGCAGGCGACTCGGCAACGCTGGTTCTGGTCAATTGGCGAAAATGGTCAACCAAATTTGCATCGCTGGCGTGGTGCAGAGCCTCAGCGAAGGCCTGCACTTGGCACTGGCGGCAGGCCTCGACCCCGACGCACTGGTCGAGGTGATTTCACAGGGGGCAGCTGGCTCATGGCAGATGTCGAACCGTGCCAAAACGATGGCCCGTGGCGAATTCGATTTTGGTTTTGCGGTGGAGTGGATGCGCAAAGATTTGGCGATTTGTCTCGCAGAAGCGCAGCGACTCGGCGTCGACTTACCCGTCACGTCGCTGGTGAACGACTTTTACAGCGAGGTCGTCGAAATGGGTGGTCGGCGCTGGGATACCAGCTCGCTCATCGCGCGACTGCGAGCGCCAGGCGATCAACCCCGCGAATCGTAAGTCGGTCACGCCAACTCGGCTCGCCAACCAGTTCCACGTGTGAAAATCGGTGCAGCAAACTTTCGATTGCCACCTGTGCTTCGAGTTTCGCCAAAGCCGACCCGAGGCAGTAATGAATGCCGGCGGCGAACCCCAGATGTTTGTTGGCATTCGCCCGTCGTAGGTCGAGTTGGTGCGGATTTTCGAACACACTCGGGTCGTGGCTTGCTGCACCAAGGCTCGTGAGCACGCGCTCGCCTGCGGCGACCTCGATCACTCGGTCACCAACCTGGAATTGCACGGGCACCACCGGCACGCGCACGGTGTGTTGTACCGGTCCGTCGAATCGGAGCAATTCGTCAATCGCGTTGGAGTCAAGCCCGTGCTCGCGCACGTGGTTGAGCTGGTCTGGTGCGCGCAACAGCGCCAGCATCGAGTTGCCGATGAGGTTCACCGTGGTTTCATGCCCGGCGATGTACAACAACAGCACGAACGTGACCAGTTCTTCGGCGGTGAGTTTGTCGCCAGCCTCTTCGGCGGTGATCAGCGATGACAGCATGTCGCTGCCGAGGTTGCGACGACGGTCGGCAATCACCTCGTCGAGAAACGGCAAGAGCCCCCCGAACGCAGCGTCGGCTTCATCGAGTTCGGCGAGCCCGGTGGTCGGTTCGAGCGTGCGGGTGATGACCTGTGACCACTCGCGCAGTTCTACTTCACGATCAATCGGCATGCCGAGCATTGCTGAAATCACGAGGAACGGCACGGGAAATGCGAGATCGTCGATCAGCTCGAAGGTGCCGCCGTCGCGCACGCGCTGCTCCGCGGCCTCGAGGGCTGCATCCACGTAGTGCTGCACCATCGGTCGCAGCGCCTCAATCGCGGTGGGGGTGAAGGATTTGGAAACCAGGCGACGCAGGCGGCTGTGGTCGGGTGGATCAAGGTTGAGGATTGACTTCGCCGAATCCCGTCGTCGTTCACGCATGCGGTTGCTGATCGGGTTGTCGAGGCGTTTCGCCGACTTTTCCACGTCGCGGCTGTAGTCATTCGACCGCAACACGGTTGCTACATCGCTGTACCGCGTGAGTACGACCAAACCGCCGAGCGAGGTATGCACTGGGTCGTGCTCGCGTAGCGCATCGTAGAAGGGATGTGGGTTGGCTCGAAATGCAGGATCGAACGGGTTAAAAACTGCCTGACTCACTGACAACCCGTCATTGAGTATTCGTCGGGAACGGAAACGTCGCTTGTTCGTGCAAGATCGGGTCTTGGCCGGGAAGCACGATCCAGTGTGCACCATTCACACGTCGGGTCAATGAAGCAGTCACTGCGTCGACCACCTGCTGAGTCTTCATGAGTGGCATGCCGAGCTCGGCGATCCAATCACGGGCCTGCTCCCCGATGAGTGGTGTGTCGACAAAGCCCGGGCAGATTGCGCTGATGCACACGCCGAATTCAGCGAGGCGTGCCGTGAGTGATTTCACGAGACCAGAAACCGCATATTTGGTGAGCCCATAAATAGGGTCAGGGGGAATCGGCACGAATGCTGCGACGGATGCCGTGACGACGATGTCGCCTGCACGCCGCTCGCACATTCCAGGGATGACCGCCCGTGCACCGAACACCACCCCGTCGACATTGACGCCGATGGCACGTCGGTATTCTTCGTCGGTCAGGTGGATGAGTGGTGGCAGTAGCGGGTCAGATGGTCCGTCGAGCACGTTTCGACGGGTGGTGATGCCGGCGTTGAGGTGCACGAGATCGAAGTGGTCGTGCGCGGCGACGAAATCCGTCCACGCCTCGCTGGATGACACATCGAGAATTTCAGCCCGTACACCAAGGCGCCGGCCAGTTGCTTCGAGCAGGTTGTTGTCGATGTCGACGATGGTGACGGTGGCGCCAGCTTTGGCGAGCGATTCGGCAACGGCGGCACCGATACCGCTTGCACCACCGGTAACGAGTGCGTTGCGGCCGGCAAGTTTCATACTGCGACGATAGTCCGTTGACATTCGCTGGTACGAGTCAGCAATCGCCGACCGTCGGTATGGGCCGGTTAGGTGCCGACACTCTGCACATGCTCATGCAATGCCGATGCGTACGTATCCATGAGTCGACCAATCTGATCATCGGTCGCAACCAGCGGTGGGCAGAAGGCATTGGTGTCGGCGCCAATGCCACGCACGATCGCCCCGTTGCGCAACGCGATGTCGCGCACCGCCATTGCATCGTGCTGTTTGTGCAAACCTGCCGCCCACACCGCGCCATCGCCACGCACTTCGTTGAGCAAGCCGTCGCGCTGCAATGCATGCAAGGCCTGCGATACGAGTGCACCGAGGTGCTTGGCACGCGCGATCAGACCCTCATTTTCGATGATCTCCAAATTCTTCAGGGCCGCAGCACATGCCGTGGCGTGACCCGAGTAGGTGTAGCCCGTGCGTAGGAAAAAGTTCGGATCAGCCTCGAGTGAACGCAGGGGGGCAGCGCCGACAAAGACCCCACCGAGTGGGATGTATCCCGAGGTGACCGCCTTGGCAAAACAGGTGAAGTCAGGCGTGACACCGTAATGCTGCGCGGCAAACCACGCGCCGAGTCGACCAAAACCGGAGATGACTTCGTCAAAGATCAGGAATGCACCATGCTGGTCGCACAACTTGCGCAGCGACTGCAGGTAGCCGTCGCGTGGTGGAAACACCCCACCGGCACCCTGAATGGGCTCGACGAGCACGGCGGCGATGCGTGCACCGTCGCGGCTCATTGCCACCGACAACGCCTCGATGTCATCGGGGTCCACCTGGGTTACATCAGGCAACAGGGGGTCGTAGCCCACTTTGTTGAGCGGCAGTCCTTGGGCACTGGTACCGCCGTAATTGCTGCCGTGGTAGCCACGCCCACGCGAGATGATGATCGTGCGCTCGGAATGCCCGGCTTGCACGTGCGCGAGCCGCGCAAGTTTCATCGCGGTATCGATCGCCTCGGAACCGCTCGAGCACAGGAACACCCGATTGCCGGGCATCGGCGACAAGGAGTGCAACTTGTCGGTGAGCACATCGGTGATACCCGTCGTGAACGGATCAAAGTTGTTGTACGACTCGAGCGTGGTCACCTGCGCGGCGATTGCCTCAGCCATGTCTTGGCGGCCATGCCCGATGTTGCAGTACCAGAGGCTTGCCATGCCGTCGATGTATTCCTTGCCGTTGCTGTCGAACAGCCGGGCACCGTCACCGCGCACCATCGTGACGAAGTCAGTTCGTGATGGTTTCGTGAAGGCGTGCAGATACGTGGGCTTCACAGACGAAATCTTACCGAGGGCCCAACAACTAGTCTTACTTGTAATGAAAGGGCTGATTCTCTCGGGCGGTGCCGGCACTCGGTTGCGACCAATAACACACACCAGTGCCAAGCAATTGGTGCCGATAGCCAATAAACCGATTTTGTTCTACGGCATCGAGGCGATGAAAAAGGCCGGTATCGACGAAATCGGCATCGTCGTTGGTGACACACGCAAAGAAATCATCGCCGCGGTCGGCGACGGTTCACAGTTTGGCGTACGGACCACCTACATCCCCCAGGATCAACCGCTGGGGCTCGCCCATTGTGTGCTCATCGCCCATGAGTTCCTCGGCGACGACGATTTCGTCATGTACCTCGGTGACAACATGCTCGAGCAGGGCCTCGAGGGCTTCGTGAGCGAGTTCGTAGCGGCGCGTGCCGCGGGTGGCAAACATGCACCCACCGCCCAAATCCTGCTTTGTCACGTCGATGACCCACGTCAGTTTGGCGTCGCTGAAGTCACCAAAGAAGGCCATGTCAAACGACTCGTAGAAAAACCCAAGGACCCACCGAGTGACCTCGCACTCGTCGGTGTGTATTTGTTCGACAAGACCATCAACGAGGCGGTGCGGGCAATCAAGCCGTCACTGCGTGGCGAACTCGAAATCACCGATGCCATTCAGTGGCTCATCGAGCAAGGCAAAACGGTGCGCCACGAAGTGTTGCAGGGTTGGTGGATCGATACCGGTAAGAAAGACCCTTTACTCGCGTGCAACCGTTTGGTGCTCGAAGCGATTGAACCGCGCAACGACGGCAGCATCGATGCTGGCTCACAGATCGAAGGACGGGTCATCATCATGAAGGGTGCCAAGGTGGTGAACTCGCGAATCCGCGGGCCGGCCGTGATCGGCACTGACAGCGTCATTGACAACAGCTACATCGGGCCATATACATCGGTCGGCAATGGCTGCAGCATCGTGCATTCAGAACTCGAACACTCGGTGCTGCTCGACGGCTGCATCGTCAACGATGTGCACAAGATGACCGATTCGCTGTTGGGTCGTAATGTGCAGGTGGTGCGTTCACAAAATCGTCCCCACGCATTGCGGTTGATGCTCGGTGATGATTCGAAAGTCGAGCTTGACGCCTAAATGCCCAAGATCACCGAGTCAGACCTGATCAAGGGCGTGCAAATCGTCGAGCCGAGCATGCACGGCGATGAACGCGGGTTCTTCATTGAGACGTACCGACGCGAGTGGTTTCCGCTTGGGCGCGAAATGCTGCAGGGCAATCGCGGTGATCGAAAGGCTGGTGCCATCGTCGGTTTGCACTACCACCTACACCAAGCCGACTATTGGTACGTTCCGTACGGCACCTGCCGGGTGGTCTTGCACGACCTGCGCAAGGGTTCACCCACCGACGGTGTCACCCAAGTGATCGACCTCGGTGCGCGCAACGACGGTACGCATGATCATCGCGGTGTGTTCATTCCGCCGGGCGTCGCGCATGGTTTTGGTTCGCTCACCGACATGACCATCACCTATCTGGTCGACAACTACTACAACCCGAATGACGAGCTTGGTGTGGCGTACAACGACCCCGCAATCGGTGCAGATTGGGGCATTGCAACACCCACGTTGTCGAAGCGTGACCAGGCGAACCCGTCACGCCAGGACATCGCACCACATCAACAGCCGATCTGGGGCATGCGAACTTGAAAATCTTTGTCACCGGTGGTGCTGGTTTCATTGGCAGCAATTACGTTCGCTGGGTATTGGGCAACACCGACCATTCGGTGACGGTGTACGACTCGCTGACCTACGCCGGGAACCTGTCGACGATGCGCGACGTCGACGACAGCCCTCGCTTTTCGTTCGTGAAGGGCAACATCTGTCATCCGGGCGACGTCGCGCAAGCCATGAAGGGTCACGACTGGGTGGTGCACTTCGCCGCCGAGAGCCACGTCGATCGTTCGATCGAGGGTGGCGAAGACTTCATCCTCACCAACTGTTTTGGCACCAACGTGGTGATTGACGCTGCACGCAAGCTGGATGTCGAGCGCATCGTGCACATCGGCACCGACGAAGTGTATGGCAGCGTCGAAGTTGGTTCGTCGAAAGAGACCGATCCCCTCGAGCCGCGCTCACCATATTCGGCGTCGAAGGCGGGCAGTGACCTGATCGCGTTGTCGTACCACGCCACGCACGGCACACCAGTGCTCGTCACACGGTGCACCAACAATTTTGGGCCATTCCAATACCCGGAAAAGGCGATTCCACTATTTGCCACCAACTTGCTCGATGCAAAGAAGATTCCGCTGTACGGCGACGGGCTCAACGAACGCGACTGGCTGTATGTCGATGACCATTGCTCGGGCGTGCACCTCGTGCTCGAGCAAGGCACCGTCGGTGAGGTCTACAACATCGGTGCGGGGAATGAGACCGCCAATCGTGTGCTGGTCGACAAGTTGCTCGCGTTGCACGGCAAAGACGAAACGAGCGTGCAGTACGTGCAGGATCGCAAGGGTCACGATCGTCGCTATTCGGTGGACATCACCAAGATCACCAAACTGGGTTGGCAGCGCCAGCGATCGCTCGACGAAGCACTCGCCGCCACCGTTGCGTGGTATCGCGACAACCGCTGGTGGTGGGAGCCGCTCAAGGCCGAGTCGTGAAAATTCTGGTCACGGGTGCGGCGGGGCAGCTCGGTCGTGAGATCGTCGAGGCTGCAATCGCGGCCCAACACGACGTATGCGGCTTGTCCCGGGCGCAGCTTGATGTAACGGACGCACAGGCGGTGCACGTAGCCGTCGCCCGCGAACGACCGGACGTCATCGTGCATGCTGCTGCCTGGACCGCCGTTGATGCGTGCGAAGGTGATCGCGACAAAGCTTTCCTCTCCAATGGCACGGCCACACACCATGTGGTGCGTGCAGCGCGCGAAGTCGGAGCACAAGTCGTCTATCTGTCGACCGACTATGTGTTTGACGGCATGAAACCAACGCCATATGTCGAGACCGACACACCACACCCCCAGTCGGTGTATGGCGCATCGAAGTTGGCGGGGGAGCAGGCAGTCGACCTGTCACTGGACACCGTCGTGCGAATCGCCTGGGTGTGCGGCTATTACGGTGCCAACATGGTGAAGACGATTCTGCGCATCGCCGCGCAACAAGAGACGCTGACTTTCGTGGATGATCAAATCGGCAACCCGACGATGGCTGACGATGCGGCGCGAATGATCGTGCAACTCGCCGGCGAACAACGTCGTGGCACTTGGCACGTCACCAATCAAGGTGTCGTGAGTTGGTACGAGTTCACCCGTGAAGTGATGCTGGCGGCAGGTCTTGATCCGGCACGGGTGCGGCCCGTCAAAACACGTGATCTGGTGCCGCCTCGCCCGGCGTCGCGCCCCGCCAATTCGGTGCTCGACAATCGTGCGTTGCGTGACGCAGGTATCCCACTGCTCGATGATTTTCGCGTACCTCTGTCACGACTCGTAAAGCGCCTACGGTTAGGGTGAAAACATGAAATCTGCTGCTCTCCTAGCGGTACTCGAGCCGACTGCGGCGAAGTTGTACGACCGGCACATGGGGGTGGCCAAAGAGTGGTTCCCGCACGAGTACGTGCCGTGGGGCCGCGGTAGAGATTTCGACCCTGAACGTCCGTGGTCACCTGATGACGCCAACTTTGGCGATGGTGGCTGGACACTTCCCGAGGCGGTGCGCACCTCGTTGTTCGTCAACTTGTTGACCGAGGACAACCTGCCGTATTACACGCGCGACATCAGCACGCTGTTTGGTGGGGAGAGCGCCTACGGCGCGTGGGCGCGTAATTGGACCGCCGAAGAGGGTCGCCACGCAATAGTGATCCGTGACTATCTCATGGTGACTCGGGCGCTCGACCCCGTCGCACTCGAGCGGGCGCGTATGCAACAAGTGCGTGGTGCACAAGTGCCAGCCCCGGACGATTTGTATGAGGCACTCGCTTATTTGTCCATGCAAGAACTCGCCACCCGTATTGCGCACCGTAACACCGGCAAGTTGATCGGTGACCAAGCCGGACAAGACATCATGTTGCGCGTCGGCAACGATGAAAATCTGCACTTTCTGTTTTACCGCGATCTCGCCACAGCCGCACTCGAGGTCGACCCGTCAAGCATGATGATCGGCATCGAGCGGGCAGTTCGTAACTTTTCGATGCCGGGCACGGGCATCACCAATTTCAACGAACTGGCCAAACAAATCGCCAGTGCCGGAATCTACGACTTCAAGATTCACCACGAGCAAATACTTGAGCCAGTCGTATTGCGTCATTGGAAAGTAAAGGACGTGGCGGGTTTGTCCGGCGAGGCGGAAGTGGCGCGTGAGGCATTGGTTGCCCGCATCGACAAAATTGGGCGTGTTGCTTCGCGTTTGTCTCGCCAACCCGAAAAGGTGTAGACCAGGGCGGTGGTTCCTGCCGCCGAAACGAACCTCACCGGAGGTCCAACTGGCGCACCAGACCTCGCTCGGTTGAACACGGCACTCGCACCGCGGCTGGGTGCGGCCAAAATCACGGGCGTGCGGGTCGAGCCGATTGGCACCGGGCAAATGGCTGAGTCACGTCGATTACGTCTTTCGTTCTCGGAGCCCTGTGATGTGCCCATGACGATCATCGCCAAATTTCCGAGCGCCGACCTCGGTACCCGGGCAACCGGAAAAGCGACGCGCTGTTATGAAGTCGAGGCGTCGTTCTATCGCGACCTGCGTGATGCACTCGACGTGCACGCCCCGCATTGCCACTACGTGGAGCGCAATGACGAAACTGACGACTTCTTGTTGTTGCTCGAAGATTTCGCACCCTGCCACCAGGGTGATCAGATCACGGGCTGCAACATCGATGAGGCGCGCGCCAGCATCGATGAGTTGGTGCGACTGCACGGCCCGCTGTGGAATTCACCACTTCTTCCGACGCTCGGCTGGCTGAACCGCAGTTCGCCCGACCAACGCCTCGCCAGTTACGGGCTCATGCAGATGGTCTTTTCCGGATTCATGGAGCGGTATCGCGACCGGCTCACGCCCCAGGCGCGCACGATCGGGGACGAGTTTGCGCGTGATGCGGGCAACTACTCCTCGCGCGTCGCGCCACACAGCACGGTGGTGCACGGCGACTTCCGGCTCGACAACCTGCTGTTCACCGACACTGGACGTGTTGGTGTCGTCGATTTTCAAACCGTCACGCATGCCTGTGGTGCGCTTGATCTTGCGTATTTCATCGGGGCGGGGCTCAGCACCGACGTGCGGCGCGGGCATGAACGCGAACTCGTGCAGCGCTGGGTGGATGGTCTGCAGGGCTACAACGTGACCCTGGGTTTTGACGAAGCGTGGCTGGAATACCGCAGGTTCACCTTTGCGGGTTACATGATGGCGGTGATTGCATCGATGATCGTGAAGCAGACCGAGCGGGGCGATGAGATGTTCATGGCGATGGCCAATCGACACGCCCAGCACGCCACCGACCTTGACTCACTTGCGGTTGTGCGAGGCTGAGGGCACGATGGCCCGTTACGACGCTGCCGACGAACGCTTCGGCCACCAGATACCCGAACCGTTCCGCAATACGGTGCAGCACCACCACGACTGGCGCGAAAGCCTGTTTTTTATCATGCACCCGACCGATCAGTTGGGTGATGTATTCATTCTGACGCTCGCCAACTTTCCGGCACGTAACGAAATGGACTCGTTGCAATTGGGTCGGTGGGGCGACAAACCGATGATTGCCCGACATGCCCGCGAGGTCAACGGTGATCACGACGATTGGAATGTCGGCCCCGTGCACATCGACATCATCGAGCCACGTAAACAGGTACGCCTACGGGTTGAGCCATCCGACAAATCGCCACTCGCGATGGATATCACCTACACCGCCCGGGTGCAGCCGTATCAGTTGCGCCGCGGCACGATGAAAGCCGGCCACGAACTCGTGTGGGATCAGTCGCACATGTTCCAGAGCGGTTGGTACAACGGCACCGTCACCCACAAGGGTGAAACGAAACAGATCGACAACTGGTGGGGTCAGCGTGACCACTCATGGGGTATTCGCACGCACTATCGCTGCCCGATGTGGATGTGGTTGGCGATTCACATCCCAGAAGGAATGCTTGCGGTGTGGTGCTGGGAGCTGCCCAATGGTGCCCGCATCTATACCGACGGATGTTTGTCGCCGAGCGACGGCGGTGAACCGATTGCCGTGCGCGAGTTTCGCCATGATCTCCACTGGCTTGATGCGTCACAAAACCCGACGTCGTACGAACGCTTCGGTGAAAATGTGCGGGGGCTTGCCGGTCGTGTCACGTTCCTGCTTGAAAATGGTCGTGGCATCAACGTTGACGCCACGGGCCGCTGGGCGCAGCGTTACGACGCATTCAACCCGGGCCAGCAAAATTCCCTCGGTGGTGGATTGAGCGAGATGCTGGTGACGACGAGTGACGGCCAGCGGGGCACGGCAATCTATGAAGTGACGGGTGCCTGGCACCACAAGTATTTTCCGCTGGCTCGCGGCGAACGTCTGCCGCCCGACAGTCTCACGCCCGGAGAAAATCAACGCGCCTAATTGGCGGCAATGATTCGCCCAAGTGGTGCATCGCTCACCGGACGCGCACCGATGTGCTCGATGACCCATGCCGCGATACGCGTCGCGAAACGGGCAGCGTCAATGACCGACCCGTGCCGCGCGAAGTGCGCCAGGTAGGCGCCTGCAAACGAGTCACCGGCACCGGTGGCATCGACCAGATTGTTGGTGGCCGGCGCGATGACAGTTTGTACGCCATCGTGATGCACCAGTGCGCCGTCGGCATCGAGTTTGAGGATGATCGTGGTATCGGTAAGCTGTGCGGAAAGGGCAGCGGCAATGTCGGCAGGCTCCAACAGGTTGGTGAGTACGCGGCCTTCTTCATAGTTCGGCAGGAATACCTTGATACCGAGGTCTTTGATGTACGACCAGAAGGTGGCCACACCCATTTGCTCGATCATCTGAAACGACGCCGGGTCGAACGAAATCAACTTGTTGCCGGCCCGCGCGATTTCGGCGGCGAAGCGGGCAGCCGTGCGGGGTGGATCGGTGAAGAATGACCACGCCGTGAGATGGAGATAGTCGGTGCGATTGATCACCGACTTGGGCAGTTCCTGGGGCAGCAAGAAAAAGTCGGCACCACGCCCCGACACCATGCTGCGCTCACCCGTTTGATCGACGAACACCGCCACGCTGCCGGTGAGGTGTGCGTCGGTCTGAATGAAATGGTGCACGACACCCTCACGGTCGAGATCTTCGCGGGCAAGGTCGCCGAGGCGATCACGCCCGATCTTGCCGACAAAGTGCGTATCCAATCCACAGCGGCGCGCCCAAACGGCGACGTTGGCCGCACTGCCACCAGGGTGCAGCAACACCTCACCGAATGAATCGCCACCCTTCAGCACCTCATTGTTGGTGCGGATGAGCACATCCCACGCAAAGTCACCAACGACGCACAGGCTCACGCCTTGAACGCTACCTAGCGCGCGATGTCTGACGTTATGAGGTTCACGATGCGTTGCGGGAGCCCCACCAAAACCGGATAGAGCTTGGCGCGTTTTGGCAGGCACACGTTCGTCGTGCCGTTTTCGATCGCCTCACACACCGCCCTTGCCACGCGTTCGCGTGGCACCTCGGGCAACAACTGCAAACGACGCAAGCGGGTGAACATCCGTTCAGCGGCCCGCACGTTCTTCACGCTCTCCAGCATGTCGGTGGGAATCGGGCCGATCTCGACCAACGTAAGACCGATCGGTGAGCCCTTGAGTTCGTGGTGCAGCACGCGATGAAATCCCGAGAGCCCCGCTTTCGATGATGCATACAACGTCATGCCAGCGAATCCGCCGCCGGCGGCCAATGACGAGATGTTCACCACATGCCCGACGCCCCGCGCCCGCATGAGCGGAATGGCCTGGCGCATGAGTTCGATCGGCACCACTTGATTGAGGGTGACCACACGCTGAACATCGGGTGCCGAGACCTCCGCGAACATCTTGGTGTCATCAACCCCGGCATTGTTGACCACCACGTCAATCGGGCCATGAATGGCTTCGAGACGACCGATCAGGTTGGTGCGCTCCAACTCCACCGACAAGTCGCAGGGGAATGCGACACCGTTGACCGACTGCATCACGTCGTTGAGTGCCGCTGCACTGCGCGCCACACCGACGACCTTGGCACCCCGACGCCCCGCTTCGCGCGCAATTGCCTCGCCGATACCCCGCGATGCACCCGTTACGAGCACTCGTGCGCCGTGCAGGTCCACGCCCTGAGAGTAGCCGCCGCTCGCTACGGTGGCAGTTGTGGCGACACCCATCATCAGACGTGTCGAGGACGTGCAACAGCAAGAATGGAACAGCGCGTCGCGGGGCAGCGTGCGCTGGTGGGAGTTGGTCGGGGGCGACACGCTGCCGACGAAAGAAATGGTGGTCGGTATCGCCGAGGTGCCTGTCGGCGCTGGTCGACCGCCGCGCGGCCACACCCATGAACCAGCCGAGGTGTATTACATCATCTCGGGCCGGGGCGAGGTAATGGTCGATGGCCTCACGTATCCACTCGCCGCCGGCGATGCCGTGTGGATTCCGGCCAACGCCGAGCATGTGGCGTACAACGTCGGTGACGAACCGCTGAAACTGCTGTATGTATTCGCCAAAGACAAATTCAGCGACATCACCTACTGTTTTCCGAGTGAAACGTAACGATTACACCTTGTTCGTGCGCTTGCGCACACCCGCGGATCGCCCGGGGGTAGCCTGAGGGTTCTCGGATGCCTTCGCATCCGCTGTCTGTAAGGAACCCCAACTCGTGAGTCGCATTCTCGTCGTCGGTGCCGGCGGTGTTGGCTCAAGTATGGCCTCGATCGCCGAGTCGCGCACGTTCTTTGACGCCTTCGTGCTCGCCGATATCAACGAACAACGAGCCGTTGACGCGTTGAAAAACCTGGATAATGCCGACCGTTTCCACACTGCCAAAGTTGACGCCAGTAAGAAAGCCGACCTGGTGGCCCTGGCCCAGACCCACAAAATCGACATCATCGTCAATGCGTGCGACCCACGCCTGAATACCCCGATCTTTGATGCCGCCTTCGAAACTGGCTGCACCTATGTCGACTTGGCGATGAACTTGTCCAAGCCGCACCCATCCAACCGGTACAACGAGGTGGGCGAACCGCTGGGGGCGGCACAACTGGCCGCTGACCCGCAGTGGCGCGATCGTGGGCTGCTCGCCCTCGTGGGCATGGGTGTTGAGCCGGGCCTCTCCAACGTGTTCGCTCGCTATGCCGCCGACCACCTGTTCGACACCATCGACGAGATTGGTGTGCGTGACGGCTCCAACTTGTCGATCGACGGGTTCGATTTCGCGCCAACGTTCTCCATCTGGACGACCATCGAGGAATGTCTCAATCCGCCCATCGTGTGGGAGAAGTCGCGTGGCCTGTTCACGACCGAGATCTTCAGCGAACCCGAGGTGTTCCACTTTCCGGCGGGCATCGGCGCCTACGAATGTGTGAACGTTGAGCACGAAGAAGTGCTGCTCATCCCACGGGAAATCGAATGCAATCGAGTGACCTTCAAGTATTCACTCGGGGCCGAGTTCATCGACTTTTTGAAGACGTTTGCGTACCTGGGTTTGGACAGCACCGAAAAAATTCGTGTTGGTGACGCTTTGGTGGCGCCCCGCGACATGTTGGCCGCCGTGCTGCCCAACCCGGCCAAACTCGGCCACCTCATGCATGGGCGCACGTGCGCGGGCACATGGGTGAAGGGCACGAACCATGGTGAGCTGCGCGAGGTTTACCTGTACCACGTGGCCGACAACGAGACCACGATGCGCGAATTCGGTTCGCAAGCCGTGTTGTGGCAAACCGCCATTTGCCCGGTGGTCGCCCTCGAGTTGCTCGCCACCGGTGCCTGGAAGGGTGCGGGTGTGCGCGGAGCGGATGCGTTCGACGCCGTGCCGTTCCTCAATTTGCTCGGTGACTACAACACCCATCACGGCATGGTGGAAATGGGCCCACGTTTGTGGCCGAGCCCCAAGTCGACGGGTCAGCGCGGTTGGGACCGTCCGCTGCGTCGCGCGATCATTCCCGGCGCGTAACTATTTACCGGCGAGTGCCGCGACCACGGGTGCGAATGCGTCGACATCGTCGCCGCCGACGATCACGTACGACAAACCGTATTGCTCGCGTCGTGCCAGCAACGTGTCGATCAATTCGTTCGGTGGGCCGATGAGGGCAAACGGCGAATCCTGGATGAAGGTTGCCTCGACACCCATGCCCTTGGCCAATGATTCCCGTGCTGCGCGGCCGTCATTGGTGACATTCACGAGGAACGTGCGGATGTTGAGTTCGATGTTGGCGAACCGGGTGCCAGCCTTGTCGCGCACGATTGCAATTTTCTCGGCAACGGCTTGCGCCGACATCTCGGCGATGACCTCGGGGCCAACGGCACCGGGGGCCAGTGATGGATTGACACCCACGATGTCGGCTTCGCGAGCGGCGATTCCGAGCATGCGCTTTCCGCCTGCACCAATGAGCACCGGTGGGCAGGGGCGTTGCAATGGTTTGGGCAAACTGTTGTAGTTGGTGATCGTGTAGTGCGTGCCTTGAAAAGAAAACGGCCCATCGGCCATGCAGCCACGAATTACCTTGAGGCCCTCCACGAAGCGGTCGATGCGCACACCAGGGGAGTCGTATTGCATTCCAGCCTGGTCATAGTCGGTGCGCATCCAGCCCGCACCAATGCCGATGTCCACGCGGCCATCAGACAACACGTCCATGGTGGCGAGTTCTTTGGCGAGCACGACCGGATGTTTGTAGTCGTTGTCGAACACGAGTGCACACACGCGCAAAGTTGATGTGACCTGGGCCGCCACCGTCATCGCCGGTACCGGTGCAAGTTGATCGGTGAAGTGATCGGGCATCGTGAGCACTGCGTAGCCAAGACTTTCGGTGCGTCGCGCGAGGTCGGCCCACGCCTTGCCCGAGGGTGCGGTGGATGCTTGTACGCCGAAGCGGAACGGTCGATGTGTGGTCACCCGCAGGAGATTAGCAAGTAGCGTTGCAGACACGTGCGTCTAGCAATCTGGTCGTTGCGACTCGTCGTCGCCGTGCTGTTGTCGGCCCTGCTCAGCTCGGCTGTGGTCGTGGGAATGGCACCACGGCTGTGGGGCATGCTGAATGCCCACGCGGAGACCCCGATTTCGTTGTATGAAGTCGGGGGGTTCACTGGTCTGGCCGAACGCAGTGTGGTTTTCGACGCCAAAGGACGCCAAGTAGGGGTGTTCCAGGCCGAGAACAGCCAGCAGGCGCTCATTTCTGAGATTCCCACCCACGTGATTGATGCATTGCTGGCGATTGAGGATCGCACTTTCATGCAGCATCGTGGTGTCGACCTGCGAGCCGTCGGGCGTCAGGTGCTCACCAATATCAACGATGGTGCAGCGGGTGGTGCATCAACGATCACCCAACAAGTGGTCAAGAACGAACTACTCGCCACATTGCCGCGCGACGGGCGGTACAAATTGCTGCAGATTCGGTATGCGATTTTGCTGGAGCGTCAACTCACCAAGGAGCAGATTCTCGAGCGTTGGTTCAACACCAACTTCTACGGCTACAACTCCTATGGCATCAAGGCTGCGGCCGAGGTGTACTTCGGCAAGAATGTCGCCGACTTGACCATCGAGGAGGGCACGTTCCTCGTCGGTTTGGTGCGTGCACCGTCGTCGTACGACCCGATCAACAATCGTTCGCTGTCACTTTCACGATTTGTGACCGCCCTGCAACGCGTGCGTGCGGAAGGGCATATCGCGTTGACCGACGACGAAATCATCCGTCGTGCCGCTGAAGTGTTGCCGACCGGGGTGCGTAGTCGCCCCGATGAGCCCGTGCGACGCACCCACTTCACGGAATTGGTGAAGGACTACCTGCTCAATCAGACCACGATTCTGGGTGTCACGTATCAGGAGCGGTACGCCAAATTGTTCCGCGGTGGATTGCGTATCTACACCACATTGGACCGCGATGTGCAGGCCTCCGCCGACGCGGCTGTCGCGCTGCTGCCCGACAACAGCGTGAACGCCCAAGCTGCACTCGTCACGGTCGACAACGCAACCGGTGCGATTCGGGCAATGGTCGGTGGCAAACCGTTCAAGGCGGGGGAGAACGAGGTCAACCTCGCGATGCGTCGCCGGCAAACCGGGTCGAGCGTGAAGATGTTCATTCTGGCCGCCGCAATGGAGGCCGGCATCGAGCCCGATGACTTGATCGATGGCCGCTTGCCGTGCACACTGCCGAACCCCGAAAACCCGACGGAACCATTCGTCATCGAGGATGGCGTGAGCGAACCCGTTGGTCCGCTGCGTCGCATGACGTGGCTGTCCATCAACTGTGCGTATGCGAAGTTGTCGCAGATCGTCGGCTTGAGCCGCGTGGTGGATCGTATGTATCAGATGTCGTCCAGCGAATGGTTGACCCCCGAGAAGTATCCGTTGTACCCATACGCGTCGCTGGCCACCGGGGCCAACGAAATGAGCGTCGTCGACATGGTGGCTGGCGCCCAAAGCATCGCCAACCTCGGCGTTCATCACGAACCGTATTTCCTGGAAAATATCCTCGAGCGTGATGGCGCCACCATGGTGTGGGAGCGTGCGGCCAACGTCGAGGGTACGGAAGCACTCACCACGTCGTCGGCAGCCAAGACGGTGGACATCATGCAGGGTGTGTTGCGCGGTGGCACCGCGCGTCGCACGGCACTCGCCGACGATCGCCCGGCTGGTGGCAAAACCGGCACGCAGGCCAAGAACACCAACGCCTGGTTCGTCGGGTTCACTCCGCAATATTCGACGGTGGTCTGGGTGGGCGATCCGCGCGGTTACACACCGATGCGCGGGGTGCCCGAGTTTCGCGATCAAATCGTCGGGCAGTGGTCGTTTGCCCGCAACACGGTGACTGGCGCGACGTATCCCGCGCACATCTGGAAGCAACACATGGATACCATCCATGCGGGGCTCGCAGTCGCCGACTGGGGTGACAAGCAAGCTGACGGAGTGTGGCAGGCACTCCTTGCTCCGTCGCGATCATCGGCGCGGCTGTACCTCCCTGGTGTGGAATGCGTGGCACAAGTCATTTCTGGCACTCCACCCCCGCCATCCACCACACTCGCCCCCGGTCGCACCACGACCACATCCGTGAGTTCACCCGTGCCGGCAACGGTGCCGGGCCCGGTGGTGGTTGCGGTGTTGCCCACCGCAACGACGATCGACCCGACCGAGAAGAACCCGTATGCGCCGGTGCCGTCGATACCCGTCGCCGGCCACATCGTGTACGACTGTGACAAGGGTGTGCCGAGTTGGGCGCAGACCACGGTCGTGGGAGGCTAGGGCAGATGAACTTTCGTGCATTGCTGCAGGTACAGGCAACAGATCACCGCATCGTGCAACTTGAGTACCGCAAACAGCAATTGCCAGAGCGAGCGGCTGCTGATGTCGCAAAAAAGGCACTCGACTTCGCCCGTGCGCAGGTCAAAAAGAACGAGAAACGTCAGGGTGTTATCACGAGTGAAATCAACCGGCTCGAGTTGCGGGGCAAGGAACTCGACACCAAGAAAACGAAGTACGAGACCCAGCTCAAGTCGGTGATTGCCATGCGCGAAGTCGAGGCGCTACAACATGAAATCGCCGGGGTGAATGCCGAGCACTCGTCGCTTGATGATGCCGAATTGTTGCTGCTCGATGAAAACGAAACGCTCGATACCGCACTCGCTGCTTCGCACGATGGGATGCCACACGTTGAGTCGGCCGCCAACACGGCGATCGCCGCTTTGGGCACCGCAATCGCCGTGCTTGATGCAGACATCGCTGCGGCCCACGCCGAACGCAGCTCGCTGGCCGCGCTGGCGGATGCAGATTCAATGGCGTTGTACGAAAGCGTGCGGGCGCGGATGTCGAGTGCCGCAGTTGCCGAGATCACGAAAGGTTCGTGCGGCGGCTGCCACACGTCAATGTCGCCCAAAGAACAAGCAGAATTGAAGAAGGTTGCCGATACTCCCGATGCCGTATGCCCGTACTGCGGCTGTCTACTCGCGGTCTAAATGTTCTTCTGGTTCATCGCCACTGCGATCCTGACGATTGTCTGGGTGTTCAAAGACCCGCGTTTCGACTATCGACTCCTCGCCGTCGGCGCGATACTGCCCGACATCATCGACTGGCCGACGGGCTGGCGCGTGATGCATTCGGTTGTGACCAGCATCGCGCTGTTGGCTCTGGTGATGCTGGTGTCACTCGGTCGCAAGCCGTATCGCAAACTGCTGCTCGGCCTGCCGATCGGCACGTTTTTGCATCTGGTATTCGACGGCGCGTTCACTTCTGCTGAAATGTTTTGGTGGCCGATCGGGGGTTGGGAGTTCTCCACCGAGGTGTTGCCCGTCGTCGCGCGCGGCTGGTGGAACCTGCCGCTCGAGATTGCGGGTGTCGTTGCACTGTGGCTGTGGTGGCGCCAGCGCCAGCAACAACGGTTGTAAGTGACGGCGAGTCGGTCTATAAGCGGAATTCTGTACCGCCGACCCTTACGAATCGGCGGCGATGACCATCCATCTTGGCGATCTACCCGAAGGTTGCCTTGCGGCGAGCGGACCACTCATGCCCTCTGTTCGATCTTGCTTCGAGTGCCGTGCCACCGACCGACGTCGCCGCCGACCGTGGTGCGCTCTTACCGCACCGTTTCACCCTTGCCTGATCGCAACCGAAGTTGCGCCATCGGCGGTGTGTTCTCTGTTGCACGGGATGTCAGGTTCCCCCGACCTGGCTCGCGCCAGCACTCTGTCCTTCGAAGTCCCGACTTTCCTCAACCACGCGCAAAGCGCGTAACTGCGGTCACCCGACTGACTCGCCGTCGTCTTTCAGGCTACGGCATCGGCACGACTAGGCGCACAACACGACTAGGCGCACAACACGCTGTCGTAGGCGAGTGAGTTGAGGCTCGGGGTTTCCAAGGTCAACGACGAACGCGTTCCGTCGGCGTTGACCGGCCCGACGGTGACGAGGATCGGTGTGAGCGGCCCGAATGCGCCGGGCACCGCGGCGATGTTCGGCTTGCCGGTGTCGGCGTTGATACTCGGCAAAATGAATTGCAAACCTGGCTGCAAGGCTCGGGCAAGCACGGTGGCATGCCGCGCTTCGTCCTGACCGATCGTCATCGCCGCTTCGCGCAGTGCCTTGTCGGAGAGCAAGGTGACGAAGCTCTGGTAGGTCTGGGCGGCCAGGTTTTCCAGGGCGTGCGCGAGCACCAACACATCAAGGCCTGGGTCTTCGGTGTCGGTATCGGTGATGAGGGCAAGGGCAGGGGAGATATAGATCTCGTTGAGCCGCGGGTTGCTGCAGGTGAACGGTTGGCCACCAAGCTTGGTTACGAGCCCGTTGATTGCATCGGCGTGGCCGCGATGATCGTCGCGTAGGCGTTTGGCGATATCGCCGACGGCGGCGAACGCACCGGCGAACACGCCGAGGCTGAGTGCTGCGTCGTAGGTGTCGATGGCGTTGTACTCGAGTGATGCAGCCGTGCGCAGCAACACGATGTCGGTGACTTCAACGCTGGCAAGACCATCCGTCTCGGGCAGGACGCCGACCGATTTGACGTTCTTGCTTTCTTCGACGCCTGCTTGTTTGCCGCACGCAGCCAGTAATACACCGGCCGCTCCCAGCCCGCTCAGGCGCAACACGTGACGTCGCGAGTAGCGATTCATGTTCCGGTTCCGATGGTGAGCGCTGCAGCACCATTGGTGAGTGCCTCGGCGAACGTGCGGCCGGCCAGCAGTGCCAAAGTGGCGGCTTGGCGAGCCTGCACATTCAAAATCGAGGCAACGAGTGCAGCAGCACCGGTGCCTTCCAACGTGCCGACCAGTGACAGGTGGGTGGAAGCCAGCGTATTTTCCAGTTCGCGCAGCGTGTCGTAGATGGCATTTTTGTCGTTGCCCATGATTCGGCCACGAAAAGCATTGAAGACGGCATCGGATCGTTCGTTCGTCGCGGCCGAACCAGCCATGCCGGCAAGCGCTTGTGCCGCAGCGCGGTGATGATCGTGAAAACCAATCAGCACCACCTGTTCTTCTTTGCTGAACGCTGACACTGAAGCAGCAACGGCATACAGGTCGCGGGCGGCAAATTCAGCCGAGTTGGCGAAAGCCAGTAATGCCCGATCGGCCTTGTTGGTTGGGGTGATGGCGGCAGGAAGAGTCATACGAACGTAGCGACGGCGAACTGTACAGATATTAGTCGCTAAAAATCCAACGCTGAGAGTTCTGGTATCCAGCCCCGTGCACGTCGCACTGCTTCGTGCCATTGTGCTCGGGGTGCCGTGGACGTGGGCTCAACCGTTCGCAACGGGCGCACCAAGGTGGCGGTGTCCGCGAGGCTCTTCCAGACACCAGCGGTGACACCCGCCAAGAATGCCGCACCCAGGGTGGTGGCCTCGGTATCACGACACACTTCGACGGGTCGCCCGATTGCATCGGCGAGTGCCTGCACGAAAACACCGTTGCGGCTCATACCGCCGTCGATGCGCAATAGCTCGACATGCAAACCCGTGTCGGTTTCGCTGGCAGCCAACAAATCAGCGCCGCGATGGGCGATGCCTTCCAGCACCGCCCGCACGACGTGCGCCTTGGTCGTGCCACGCGTGAGGCCGAGCAACGTGCCGCGTGCGCCGTAATCCCAATGTGGGGTGCCCAGGCCGATGAGTGCGGGCACGTACACCACACCTTCACTCGTGGCGACCGACGCCGCCAACGCGTCGCTCGATGGTGCATCGGGAATCAGCCCCAGGTCGTTGACCAGCCACTCCACGTTGCTGCCAGCGGTGAGCATGATGGCTTCCGAACCCCAGTGCAGCGTGGTGCCTTGCGAATACACCACGATCGGGAATGTGCCATTCGTGGTGCGTGCCAAATGTTCGGGTAGGTCGGTGCCTGCGTACATGTCCAACATGCCACCGGTGCCGAACGTTGCCTTTGTGGCTCCGGCCACGATGCCACCTTGCCCGACGAGTGAGGCCTGTTGGTCGCCGACCATCGCCATGATCGGTGGTGCACCGGGCAGTGCCGATGCCTCACCGATTGCACTCATCGTGGGCACGATGCGTGGCAGCAATGTTGGGTCGATGCCGAGCGTGTCGAGCACGCTCGCCGACCACTCGTGTCTGGTGAGCGAGTGATGATCGGCAAGCCCCGTGACCGCTGCATTCGATGAATCGGTGGCGTACACGGTGAAGTTGCTGAGCACGGCTGCCACCCACGTGTCAACGGTGCCGGCGCGGGCGTGTGGTGAGCGTGCCGCCTCCACGTTGGCGGTCAGCCACGTGAGTTTGGTCGCCGTTTGATTCGGGGCGAACACCAAACCTTTTTCACCACGCAGGCGAATGCAGTCTCCGACGGTGCGCAAATCCTGCCAACCAAGGCCAGGGCCGAGCGGAACACCCGTGCGCGAATCCCACATGATGGTGGATGCCCGTTGCGCCGTGATGCCAACCGCGCGCACGGGGCCAGCGGCAGCGAGTGCCGCATGCGCAACCCGTAGCACGGCATCGCACATGGTGGCACCGTCGAATTCAACGAGACCGGCAAACGGGCTCGACGGTGGCAGCGCTTCGTAGGTGAAGCCGGCGATGGTCGCATCGTCGCGCACCACTGCGGCACGCAGACCGGTGGTGCCGACATCGATGACGAGCACGCTCATGCGTGCACCAGCATGCTCATGCGAATGGTACGGGGCCGCGTTGCGTGGGGAAACCCAACTTGCCCGGGTTCAACAGGTCGTGCGGGTCGAGTGTGCGCTTCATTGCCACGAGCACCTCAAAGGCCTCACCCATGGCCTCGCGCATGAAACGGCCGCGGTTGAGCCCCACACCGTGATGGTGGGAGAGATTGCCGCCAGCAGCGAGGGCGGCGCGCTGCCCGGCATTCCAGATGGCCAGATACAACGCCTGATGTTCGTCGGTCGAGGCCTCGTTGATTTCGCGCGACGAAGTCGTGCCGACCAACGTGAAGTAGATGCAGGCACCGTCGAGGTAACTGTGCGACACGTGTGCACTCACACCGCGCGCACCGTTGACAGCCATGACGGTGTCGCACACGCCCGAGTACACCGCCGCCATCTGCGACCAGGGGGCGGCAACTTCCATCGTGTCAATCACGAAGCCTTTTTTCGTGAGCGCCTGCAGGCCGCTCGTGTCGTTGCGGTGGGCGAGCCAATGATCAACTCGCTCCTCGGTGGTACGCGTGGCACCGTGTGCGAGCGCGTATCGGTCGACGACGGCAAGCGTCGCGTCGACGATTTCTTGTTCGCCGTCATCCAACACGATCAACGTGCTGTTGGTGCCGTCACCGCCGTGGCTGCGCTGGCTTTCCACGGCGTCGTACAGCCTCAGCACCGCTGGTGTGGCATCGGCACGAAGCGCGCCGCGCATCGCCAGCATTCCGGCGGTGAAAGTAGGAAAAAAGTAGGCAGCCTTGCGGCGCACGGGGGCAATGTCGTGGGCCCGTAGCCAGACGCGGGTAATGATGCCGAGGGTGCCTTCGCTGCCAATGAACATCGCGGTGACGTTAGGGCCGTGTGCCGCAGCCGGCGCACCACCCGTGCGGATGACCGAGCCATCGGCCAGCACCACTTCGAGACCCACGACCATGTCGCTGATCTTTCCGTAACGAGTCGAAAATTGTCCGGCACCGAGGCACGCCACCCAGCCGCCCACGGTGGAGATGTCGAATGATTGCGGAAAGTGTCCGACGGTAAGTCCGGATTTGGTGGCCTCACGCTCAAGGTCGGGCCCGAATGTTCCGGCCAACACCTCGATGACACCCGAGTGGCGATCGACTGACACCACGCCCTGCAATTCGTTGATGTTCAACACCACGCCGCCAAACACCGGCACCGATGCACCGCTCACACCGCTGCGACCGGCAGTGACGGTGACGGGCATATCGTGCGTCGCACACACACTCATGACTCGCTGCACCTCGTCGGTGTTGCGGGGTGAAACTACGACTAGGGGAAGTTGCGGTACTTGCGACTGCAACGCCCAGCGCATGGCCAACGGCCACCAGTCACGCGCATGTTCGGCCAGGTCGGAGATGTGGGTGCTCGTTGGGCAGATGGCGGTGAGCTCGCGCAGCAGTACATCGCCGTTGTGCGTGATGTTCGGGCTGACCCAACGTGGGCGAACGGTGTCGCCACCAAATTCAATCGGTGCGGTGGGCTTCGTCATGCCCATGAGCCTGTCACGAAACGGCGGCTTCTACTTCGCGCGCGCAGATGTCGGTGAAACGTTTGACCTCGTCGTCAATACGTGATTCATCCCAGCCCAATTCGTCGGCAATCAACCGCGCGGTGTCGCGGGCTGCGGCTGTGGTTGCCTGCCGGTCATACAGCAGCCCGCGCATGCGTCGGGACAGCATGTCTTCGAGCGTCACGACCATTTCGTGACGGGCGGAATACACCGCTTCGGCGCGTAGATAGTCGAGCCCCGTGATGAGTGGTGCACCGAGGGAGGCATCGTGGGCAATCAATTCGCGCACCGCGGTTGCATCGCTGCCGAAACGCGACACAAGGTGATCTTGGCAGTCCCTCGACGTTGCACCAACCAGGGCGAGTCGTTTCGTCGTGCAGCGTTTGGCCCGCACCTTCAGCACATCAAGTGCGGCGTCGACCGTGTGTTCGGCCATCTTGCGGTACGTCGTCAATTTGCCACCGGCGATCGTGACCATGCCCGAGTCGCTCATGATCACCTTGTGGCGACGCGACAGATCTGCCGTGCGACCCTTGACATCTTGGCCATCACTAGAAATCACGAGTGGCCGCAACCCTGCCCAGGTGCCGACCACGTCATCACGGGTGACCACACGGCTCGTGCCGCCAGCGAGGGCCTTGTTCAGCGCGCGCAGGCAGTAGTCGATGTCTGCCTGTGTGCACTGCGGATCATCGACGCTGCCGCGAAAATCGGTGTCGGTCGTTCCGACATAGCTGTATTTGAACGTTCCGTCGCCATTCGGCATCTGCGGCACCACGAACAACGAGCGCTTGTCACCCGGAACCGGAATGACCACTGCGATGTCGTTTTGCACCAACTCCCACGGCACGGTGATGTGGATACCTTTTGCCGGACGAATGGTCACCGAGTCGCCCCCGACGTCCATACGACGTAGGTCGTCACCCCACACGCCCGTGGCGTTCACCACGACATGCGCCGAGACGTCGAACGTTTCACCCTCGTGGGTGCGCACCGATGCACCGACCACGGCACCGGTGGCGTCTTTGTGCAACGCGCTCACTGCACAATAATTTGCCGCAACCGCACCACGGGCCACGGCCGTGCGCACGAGGCTGAGCGTGAGGCGAGCGTCATCAACCTCGGCGTCGAAATACAAATAGGCGGCCGACAACTTTTCGCTGTTCATCGTGGGCATATGGGCCAGCGCAGTTTTGGCACGCAGACGACGATGCAGCTTGCCCACACGCCAGCCACCAGTGAGGTCGTACATCCACAGGGCTGAGCCGAGGGCCCGCGCAATCTTGCGTGACACGACGCCGTCCTTGGTCAACACCGGAATCATGAAGGGCAACATGCGCACGAGGTGTGGGGCGTTGCGCAGCAGCCGTTGGCGTTCGTGCAGTGCCTCGTACACCAGTGCAATGTCGCCTTGTTGCAGGTAACGCAAGCCGCCATGCACCAACTTGCTGCTTTTTGATGATGTACCCGAGGCGAAATCAGCCGCATCGACGATTGCCACCTTGAGCCCCCGGGCGGTGGCATCCAATGCGACCCCTGCGCCGGTGATGCCACCACCGACGACGAGCAGATCGAACTTCTCCGTGCGCAAGCGGGCGGTTGCGGCGCCCCGAGTCTCGATGGCCGACGGGATCCTCATCGTGAGTCAGCCTAGAAGGGCTTGGTCCGTGACGCTTGACCGTGGCACCATCGTTCGCATGACTTGTAAATAAGCAGACCGTGCACCTATTTTTTTAATCGTGCACTCACCAGCCATCGTTGCCTCCAAGTATCGCGAGCAGGGGCGCCGCCTGACCCCGCAACGCAAGTTGCTGTTCGCGTTGATGCACGGCAACGAAACGCACCCCACCGCCGAAGGTTTGTTTGCGGTGGCGAGCAGGCGCTTGCCAGGTATTTCGCTGCGCACGGTGTATCAAACGCTCGACGAACTCTCTGAGATGGGTGAGATTCAACCGTCAAAGAACACCACCACGCAGTATGTGCAGAAACCGGCGAACTCTTCGATGTCTGCGTCGACAACATCAACTCGCTGGGCGCCAATCTGCCCGTCGGCTTCAAAGTCGAGAATGTGAGCATCGTCTTTCATGGCCGGCTCGCCGGAAAAAATCCAAGTCTCCCGCACGGCCGCAAACCATTCGGGCGAAATCCACGAAGCGTGCGCCTCGGCGTACGAGCCGCGGATCCAACAAATAACCCAAACCACGGAGAACACTCATGGCCACATTGCACGGCACCAAAACACATGAGAACCTCAAGGAGGCATTTGCTGGCGAAAGCCAGGCCAACCGCCGTTACTTGTGGTTCGCATAAAAGGCCGACATCGAGGGATACCCCGATCAAGCCGCGCTTTTCCGTTCAGTCGCCGAAGGCGAAACCGGACATGCGCACGGACACCTCGATTATCTAGCCGAAGTCAGTGACCCCGCCAGCGGTGAGCCGATCGGTGACACCGAACAAAACCTGAAAGCGTCGGTTGTCGGCGAGACCTACGAGTACACGCAGATGTACCCGGGCTTCTCCAAGACCGCTCGCGAAGAGGGTTTCACCGAAATCGCCGACTGGTTCGAGACACTTGCCCTTGCCGAAAAGAGCCACGCTGGCCGCTTCGGTGCCGGTCTGAAGTCACTCACCTAATTCCCTCCCGGGAATTCAAGGTCAGGGCATTCAGCACGATGATTCGTTGACTCGGGCGGGCAGCCTACCCCCCCCGGCTGCCGCCCGAGTTAACCGTTAATCTTTATTCAGTTCCAGACATCAAGGCTGCCACACAATGACGACGATTTACGACCCACTCCACCCGCTCTATCTCGACGAAGCCGACACGCGCGGCGAACTCACTCGGGTGTTCGACATGTGTCATGGCTGTCGCCTGTGCTTCAAATTTTGTCCGTCATTCCCCACGTTGTTCGACTACATCGACGCCCACGACGACCAAGACGCCGGCAGGATGACGCCTGCGCAACAAGATCACGTCATTGACGAATGCTTCCAATGCAAATTGTGTTACATCAATTGCCCTTACATTCCCGGGCAGCACGAATGGGCACTCGACTTCCCGCGACTCATGTTGCGAGCCGACCACATGCGTCACGCCAATGGTCATGTTTCCCTGCGCTCGAAGGCCACCACCACGTTCATGGGCCACACCGATGCCATCGGCAAGGTTTCGGTGGCGATGGTAAAAATCACGAACAAAGTGATGGGCGCCAAGCCCGGCTCACTCATCCGCAAGGCCGTTGAAATCACCGCCGGTATCTCCAGCGTGCGTTTATTGCCGAAGTTCGCCCGGATGCGTTTCTCCACCTGGTTCAACAAGCGTCCGAAGGTGCGGGTCGGCAACAAGCAGGGCAAGGTCACGGTGTTCCCCACCTGCTTGGTCGAATATCAGGAGCCGGCGATCGGCAAGGCATTGATCAAGGTGTACGAACACAACGGCATCGAGTGCTCACTCACCGACGCAGGTTGCTGTGGTGCTCCGTACCTGCACAGCGGTGACATGGCCAAGTTCACCAAGGTCGCCGTGGACAACGTGGCCATACTTGCCGCTGAAGTGCGCAAGGGCAACGACATCGTGGTGCCCCAACCAACCTGCAGCTATGTCTTGAAAAAGGATTACCTCGACTATGTCGGTGGCCCCGATGCCAAACTCGTGGCCGAGCACACCTTCGACGCCGCCGAATATTTGATGAAAGTGCACAAAACCGAGGGTTCGTCACTCGACACGCAGTTCCCGGGCGAGATACCCGAGACGATCACGTATCACACGCCTTGTCACCTGCGGGCACAGAACATTGGTTTGAAGAGTCGCGACCTCATGAAATTGACCGGCGCAAAGATCAAGCTCGTGCAGCAGTGCTCGGGCATCGACGGCATGTGGGGCTTGCGCGCCGAAAACGCCGAACTTTCGCTGCCGATCGGAAAGAAGTTGGGCCAGATGATCAAAGATGCCAATGGCGACGTGGTCGCCGGCGACTGTCACTTGGCCAACACCGCAATTACCGAACAAACCGGCACGGCACCGCTGCACCCACTGCAGGTGGTGGCAAAGGCCTACGGTCTCGAAGTCGAATAAACCCGCGAAAGCAACACATCCAATCCAAACAACCCAAATAACAAAGAGTCATCCCCCATGTCCACCAAAACAACCACCCGCAAACTGTCGCTCAGCGACGTTCTGGATCACCGGGCCTACGAAAGCGTGCGTGAGGTGTCGCGTGCCAACATCATCGAGCTGAAGCGCCGTCGTCGCCTGCACCTCGGTACGTTCGTGACCGTTTCGTTCGAGAACCGCGCCACCGTGCTCAATCAAATTCAAGAGATGTTGCGCGTCGAGCGGGTCGTCACCGACGAGGGTGTCAACGAAGAGTTGAAGGCGTTCAACCCCATGATTCCGGAGGTCGGCCAGTTGTGCGCAACGCTGTTCATCGAACTCACCAATGAGGATCAGATGCGGGAATGGTTGCCCAAACTCGTGAACATCGAAAACTCCATCGTGGTGCATCTCGCCGACGGCGCCCAGGTGCGGGGAGTCGTCGACGAGCAGCATGCAGAAGGTCTCACGCGTGACACGATCACCGCCGCGGTGCATTATCTGCACTTTGATTTCACACCCGCACAAGTCGAGACATTCGCCAAAGGTGGCGTGCAGGTGCGATGTGACCTTTCGAATTATCTCGAAGCGATGGAACTGCCCGACTTCACGGTGGGTGAGTTACTCACCGACCTGCGCAATGATGCCTAGTGTTGTACAACGCTGGGTAACACCCCTACGGGCGTGCGGGCACAGTGCAGTGTTTTTTGTCTACTAGTTTTTCCGTGCTTACTTGATTGCAATCGGATTGATAGGTGATCCCACGGCACCTGGAATATTCAGCGGTGGCGCCACCAACATGAAGGTGTACTGGCCATCGGCATCGCAGTCAGCAGCCAGCTCGTCCAAGACCCAGAATTCTCCGAGGGGAAGGCCAAGGTCGACCAAGGCCCCTACGTGGACTGGATAGCGACGTGCATTGGAATCCTCTGGCTGAAACACCTCGACGGCGATGGTGTCCGACGCGATTGCTGAAACGTTTCCAGCGTGGCACCAGTCGAGCGCTGAGATTCCGAGGCCCGGCGAACCAGAAAAGTAGTGAAGTTGCTCCTGGGGATTGAAATCGGCTTTCCATAAATTGAGATAACCAGTGCGTAGAAGAATCATGTCCCCAGACTCAAGTTGCACTTGTTGCTTCTTCAGACAACGATCAAGCATTGCTGAATCAATCACAGTATTGCGGGGCAGCTGATCGTGACCCTCAGATCTGGCGATATCAAGGATCACACCCCGCCCGACAAACGATGTTTTATGGTTTTGGATGCCGAGCACAGCAGCTTTTCCGAAAGCCGTCACATTGCCAGCCCAATAGCCGTTATACATCGTGTCTTGGTACATGACATGAGAAAAGGCGTCCCACTGGGTGCTGCCTTGTAGTGGCATCTGAAACATGTCATCGTTCCATTGAAAGTTTGGGTCTATCGCGGCGTAAGGGCTTCCTACGACCTGGTCTGACCCTGCCATCATCATCCAGTGCAATGGTGCAGGACGTGTGAAAAAGCGGGGTGCTTGGGAGTCAATGGCAAGAGCAAGCGAAAAAACCTTTCCTGTTTTGACGGATTTCACCGCCTCCTTGCGTTCTTGGGGACCAACCAAATTTTGTGTACCAATTTGATCGCCTGCACCCCACCTACCCCAGTTGTTCAGACCTGGAGGCACGTAGCCACCGATTATTTTTCCGTCGTCATCGACTGAATACTTTGGAGGAGTCCAACTTTTGGAGTAATCACCTGGTTGACTGCGACCCATTTTGGCCTCATTTCGAAAGGGATGGAAAGGTTTTCTGCTGACTGATTGACCAAAAAACTAGCAGATACTTTGCTGCCCACAAAAAGGGCACACTCCTGCCCTTGTCATTTGATTACGCCCTGCAATTTGCGGGTGCTGCGCACCGAGGGAAGTTATTTGACTGAGGAGATACTGAAGCAAAGATCTAGCATCTTAGATTCCGTTACATCTTCGCCACACAAATTGCCGACAAGCCGGCCTTCGGTCATTACTATTACCCGATTGCAGACCCCGACCAGCTCTGGGAACTCAGATGAGATGAAAAGAATCGCGTTGCCGGCCTGCGCCAGACGCTCCATGAGTTGGTAGATCTCTTCCTTGGTTCCAACATCAACACCATGAGTCGGCTCATCAAAGATAAATACTGAAGCGGCCCTCGCCAGCCACTTACCGAGGACTACCTTCTGCTGATTTCCACCAGATAGCCACGCAATCGGGTGCTTGGGGCCGCTGGCTTTAATACTCAGTGCTGCAATAGCCACATTGGTGGCTGCTATCTCATTGCTTTTGTTCGGCAATGGGAGCCAACGTATGCGGCGGTTTTTATCCAATGACGGCAGGGTTATATTCTCCCGTAAATCGAAATTCATCACGAGTCCCTGGTGCCGGCGATCTTCGGGCAACAGTACGATTCCGGCCTTCATTGCGTCTCTCGGGCTGATAATCGTCACTGCCTGGCCGTTCACCAGAATTGTTCCACCATCACGCCTATCCGCCCCAAAAATCAGCCGTGCAAGTTCTGTTCGACCAGCTCCGACCAGCCCCGCAACTCCGAGGATTTCCCCATGCTTGATTGAGAGACTGACATCCTCGATCACACCGTTGAGTTGCAAATTGCGCACGGTGAGGACGTCAGTTTCACTCTTGGCAGCCGTGATACCTCGGGCAGCTCTTCGATGTTCGATATCAACACCCGAGGCATCTCCAATGATGTGTTCAATCAACTTAGCTCTATCCAGCTTTTTGGTTTCACCGTCATACTTCACCTGCCCATCACGCATCACAACGACACGGTCAGTTATCGCAAAGATCTCATCGAGGCGGTGAGAAACGTAAATGATTGCCGTGCCTAATTCGGCTAATTTGCGAAGCACTCGAAATAGGTTCGTAACCTCACTATTCGTAAGCGACGCGGTTGGTTCATCAAGCACAAGCACCCGTGCCTTGGCAGCAAGTCCTCTTGCGATCATTACCATTCGTTGCTCAGCAATCGAGAGACCGTCGATTTGGGAGCTCGGATCAACCGAACTTAAACCGATTTCTTGCAGCATCAATCTTGCAGTTTTATTGAGCAGTTTCGCGTCGATGGTTCCAAGAGTTTGTTTGGGGTAGCCGAGACCCAACAGAATATTTTCAGCGACTGAAAGCCCTGGGGCAATCGCAAATTCCTGGTGGACGAATGACAGACCGAGGACGGTTGCATCATGTGGATTCGCCAATACAATCGGTTCACCCTCGACAGCGATGGATCCCGAGTCCGGTCGAATGATTCCAGCGAGAAGTTTGATGACTGTGCTTTTTCCTGCACCGTTTTTTCCGACAAGACCGAGAATTTCGCCACCGTCAAGGCGAAAACTGACCTTGCTGGCAGCGAGTACCCCTGGGTACTGCTTGGTGATTTCGGTAACTTGAAGTAGCGATGCGGTCATGACTTGGACTGCACGAGTTTTCCAAGAAGTACCGCTAAGACCAAGATGAGGCCCTGAGTGATATTGATCCAGGCTGTGTCAAGTCCCCATGACAGGAGGCCAACTTTGATAGTGCGTAAAAAAAGGCAACCAATAACTGTTCCACCCACATTGAATTTCCCAGGCTTGAAAACTGAAGTACCGAGAAAGACTGCTGCATAAGCCGGCAACAAAAGTCCATCAAACTGCCGAGGGATAGAAGTTCCTGATTGTGCGACTCCCAAGATTCCGACCAAGACGGAGAGAATCGCAACGACGACAAAACCAATAAGTCGAAGTCTTTTGACGTTGATACCTGCAAGCCGTGCGGCCTCCGGGTTGCCGCCGACGGCATACATAAATCGACCTAGTTCGGTCTTATCAAGAAGAATCCAAGTACCGACAATCACCAAGAATGCGATGAATACTCCGACTCGAATGTTCCAAAGCCCAGAAATTGAGTTCAAATTCAGGAAGAACTGATTCTCAATTCCTTGGATTACTTTTTGATCTGACCAAATCTGCTCGAAGCCGAAGAGCAGGGTTGACATTGCAAGGGTGATGACGAATGATGAGGTATTTCGATATGCGACCAGATATCCGTTGATAATTCCAACCGCTATCCCCGTGATGAGTGCAAGAATGACGCCGATGGCCCAATGAAAGTTGTGATTAATGACCATTGCAGCGATGGTGTAGGCGGCAAGACCACCAGTTGCAGCGAACGAGAGATCGAAGTCGCCCATCACAAGAACGACTGTGAGTCCCATTGCAAAAATCAACATTGGCGCTATTTCAATGTTGATAATCGTTCGAAGAGTGTCAGCAGTAAAAAAGAAACTTGACTGAGTCGTGAACAGAATGATCAAAAAACCGAACACCACGAGGAGGCCGAATTGTGCAGTGAATGCGACTCCGCGATTGCGAATCGTGGTTGATGCAGCGTTACTCATAGTCCTCCTACATAAAAAGGGTGGGGCCAGCGGTGTGCTGACCCCACCCAATTAAACCACTTCTTAGCAAATTTCCTGACTTAATTATAGACCGTATTCAGTCTTCCACTTGTTCGTGAAGTATGCCCTGAAGTCCGACACTGGTGCGGGGTAAGTTCCTTCAGCTGGCAAGTTGGCTTTCGTCACGATGATCGGCATATCAAATTGCACGCCGTCGTAAGTGGGCTGACGCTCGGTGCTGAATGCGGTACCTTTGGCAAAGTGCGATGCAATCTGGTCGATTGCAATCCATCCACCTACTTCAAGCGCGTTCTCAATACAAACGTCCACGGTTCCCTTGCGCATTTCTGCCTGGGTTGTTGAGTTGCAGTAAAAAGTGGCAACCAACGGACGGTCTGGTGGAGTCTTGCCTGGGTAGGACGCTGCAATCGCTGGGCCTGCACCGAGTGCCGCCAAGTCGAATGTCAACCACAGGACGGTTGCTTTCGGGAACTTGGTGAACTGTCCGGCTGCTGCTGTTTGCGTGAAACCTACAAGCGTGTTATCGAATGGAGTATCAACGCTGTCGACGACAGTGAACTTCGTTCCCTTGATGACTTCCATGAAACTTGCTTCGCGGTCTGCACCCCATTTGTCTTTTACTGAGTGAACGAGGACCTCGCCTGGTGTTGCATTTGCCGCAATCCATTCGCCAAGAACCTTGCCCATCAATCCGTCGTTTGGATTGTAAGAAGCGGTGTAGTCCTCGGGAGTTGCCTGAGTTCCGCCAGTGTTGATGAATGGAATTCCTTTGGCCTTCGCCGCTTCAAGCTGGGCAAGAATGACCACCGATGGTGTGCCGTTGGTGATGATGACATCAACACCCTGATTGACGAACTTATCGCCACAGGTTTGCATGCCCTCAACTGTGCCTTGCGCGTCGCAGGCCTCAAATCCCCAACCGAAAACATCGGCAGCGGCTTTGGTGTCATTTTGCAAACGCATCGCAGCTTCTGACTGGCTCAGGATCTGTAGGTATCCGATGGTGAGTTCTGGCTTGGCAGTTACCTCAGCCACTTCAACTTCGGCTGCAGTCGTTTCGACTACTTCTTCTTCCGCGGCGTCGGTGCCACCACAGGCAGCAAGCGCAAGGCTTGCCGCAATGGCGAAGGCCGAAATAAATCGGCTCTTTGATTTCATTTTCATTAGCTCCCCTTTGGTTTGGTGAAATGTGCACCTTGAGATGCAACAGTTACGATGTTACTACACAATCCCTCAGTACTATAAAATTCCCTAAAGTGTCCATTTGTGTGGATGTTCAACCGCTGTCGACAGCGGATTACCAGCGGGCGCCCTGTGGGATTGCTGGATGGTCGATTGGTGGGTATTTTTTGTGAATTGGTTGGACCACCTCTTCCCCAAAACGCTGAATTTGCTCCTTGGTGGCCTCGAACGAAGGCCCGGTCACCATGCGAAAGCGAAGCGTAAAGTAATCGACGCCGAGCTCCTCGTGATATCGCTCCAAGCGTTCTCGGCACTGGGCCGGATTACCAATCACAATGTGCTCGCGGGCACTATCTGCAGTAATTTTGTCTGGTGAGTCGAAGTCGGGATGATGCGCCAAGATCCCCTGGGCCGAGTAGAAGCGCATTTCCGCCACGTAGTGCGAACCGAACTCCTGTGCCGCTTTTTCGAAAGTATCGGCAACCCAGCCGTTGCGCATCAGAACGATGAAAGGTTTCTTGTCGAGAGCTTCGGCCCGACGACGGTACGCACCGGCTTGTTCCTCCCACACCGCTGGCAGAATCGGGAAGTCGTCGCACGTGTACGACTCGGAGTAGTCAGCGCATCGGGCGATCGCCTTGGGTAATTGTCCACCTCCCCAGAAGGGGAAGCGAGGTGATTGGTAGCTCTGCGGTGACAGCATTCCATCACGGACCTGGTAAAAATCGCCGTCAAAATTGAATCTCACACCTTTGGATGCAAGCGCTTTTTCGATAACTTCGACATTCTCAAGAAAGCGGCCAAGCAGACGCTCCTGAGGAATTCCGAACTGACCCCAATATCCCGCGTGATAGCCACGACCCCAGGTCATATAGAGGCGGCCCTTCGAGATGTTATCGATGATCGCGCATTGTTCAGCGATGTGCATTGGGTGGTACAGGGTGTTGACCAGTGCATACGAACCAATGGCAACTTTTTTCGTTTCACGAGCCAGGATCATGAGTAAATTCAGCGGTGATCCGAAGTACGACTCGGTACGACCATGACGGTCTGGAATTTGAATCGAGTGAAAACCCGACTTCTCGGCAAGTATTCCTTCCTCAATCATTGCATCAAGGGATGATGACGCATCTTCTTTCGATGGCAACGGCTGGTCGTAATGTCCACGATTCGTATCGATGAGATATCCAATGCGCATTGAGTTCCCCTTAGTGCTGTTCTGACTAAACCTGACGCTCGTTCGTTTTCCAGTACTTGCCACGGAGTTCACGCTTCAGAATCTTTCCGGTAACTGCTTTGGGAAGCGCATCAATAAATTCGACACTTCGGGGTTTTTGGTAACTGGCAAGATTGGCCTTCGCCGTCGCGATGATCTCGTCTTCTGTGGCCGACATTCCTGGCTTCAGCACGACGAATGCCTTGACGGATTCCCCCCACACCTCATCGGGTATACCAATGACTGCACATTCGAGTACGGCCTCGTGACGAGAGATGGCCTCTTCGACTTGCACCGAGTAGATATTTTCGCCACCCGAAATAATCATGTCTTTTGAGCGGTCGACGATGAATACGTAGCGATCAGAATCCATTGTCGCAATATCACCTGTCCACATCCATCCGTTGCGGATAGTTTTTTCGGTAAGGTCGGGCCGACGGAAGTAGCCGACCATGTTGGCGGGGGACTTAATGACAACTTCGCCTGCAGTCTTGCCGTCACAAGGCACGTCGTTACCTTTTTCGTCGACTACTCGCACAGAAGTGACGAAGCCTTCTCGGCCACACGATTTAAGTCGTTCTGGATGGATATCATTTTTTACGGCATTGATGTGGTCCTCTTGGGAAAGGAATGTCATCGTCGTGCCCTCGGTTTGGCCATATCCCTGAATCATCGTGCACGGGAGCTTCTTCATCGCTTCTTGAATTACACGTGAAGGCATGGGGCCACCGCCGTATTGGATGTTTCGCAGGCTGGTCAAGTCGTAGGTTTCAAACTTGTCGACAGCCATCATCCAATTGAGCATGGTGGTGACACCCAAAAAAGCCGACACTTTGTGTTTTTGAATCAACTCAAGGGCCAATTTTGCATCAAAGTTCATGAGGACCAACGGGCAACCGTGGGAAAGGTAGTTGAGTGCGAGCACGATCGGTATATGAAACATCTGACCGGTCAACATGTACACGTCGCTGGGCACGATTCGTTCAGCGACCGTTTGATTGAGCATCCCGAAATAAACGCTTGCATGGGAGTGCAGTGCACCCTTGGATTCGCCCGTTGTGCCACCCGTGTAAAGAATGAAAATTGGGTCATCGCCACCGACTGAGTCTGCAGCAGGCGGCTCAGTATCGGCAGCCGCGGAGGTCAGAGTTTCATACGAGTCGTTACCACCCTTGCCGTATTCCAGCCAGTGGTCAACACTGTCAACCATTCCAGCCAGCTCGGTTGCGACCTTGGTGAATTGGCCTTGAGTTATGAACACCTTGGGTTCGCCATTGCCGATGATTTTGGACAGCTCGGCCGCCGAGAGCCGCCAATTCATCGGTTGCACGACCAGCCCAACTCGTGCACAGGCAAAATAAATAGTCACGTATTCAATTGAATTTTGACTGAGCGCGGCGACTCTGTCACCTTTTTGAAGACCAATCGACAGCAGGGCGTTGGCAAGCTGGCGAACGCGCTTATCCAAGTCTTTGAAGTTGATCTGTTGTTCGGAAGTTGAGTCGATGATGGCGATGCGGTCGGGCGTCTGTCGTGCCCATTTTTGCGGTATCAGTCCGAGATTCATGGAGTTCTCATTTTCACATTAAACCGAACGCACGGAGGCATTCGGAAAGGTTGTTGGGCGAAGCCTTAGTACGGGAGATCGAGGTACAAAAAGCGGTGGTTGATACGCCACTGGTTTCCATCTTTGACAACCTTGTCTGTGTAGACACCAGTCGACAAGACTTTGAGCTGGCCGTCGGCAATTGCAACGAGCACCAGATACGAAGTCGCAGTGATTGAGTTGTCTTTTTCGTCGGCAAAAAAGAGATTAGTGACAATGTGGCGTCGCTGATCGGTCTGTGTTGCGAGCGAGTTTTCATACAAAGAGCGGATATTCGCGCGACCGGCGAACTTGATCACATCATTTTTTTGGATTTGAAGATCGAATTGACCGTCCTCGGTGAACATGTCTGCCAAGAAGTTGACGTCCGGTGTGTCGTAAGCCCAACCACCCTTATTGAGGAGTTCGGTTACCGCTTGCTTGTCTGCCATGGCTTTCTCTCTTTCGTTTTGTGTGTTGAATTTCTATCGGAGACTCGAAGGGCGAACTACAAACCTATTTGATCAGCAGAGCCGCGCCAGGCGAGGGAACCGCCGTCAATGAGGATGTATGCAGCATTGATGAAGCCAGATTCTTTGCTGGCCAAGAAGCAGACCAACTCGGCGACCTCCTCGGGCCTGCCCAAACGTGGAATCAAGCTCGTTGCGATCAATGCTTTTTCAAACGCGACCGGATCTGGTGACTGTTTGACGAAGTTCGTGACCATGTCGGTTGCGATTGCAGTCGGGCCATAGCAGTTCACTCGAATCTTGTATTTGGCAAGGTCTACGGCAAGATTCTGCGTCTGAAGCCGAATTCCGCCCTTGGACGTTCCGTACGCAGAATTGTTCGGGTAACCCGACTGGCTTCCGGTTGATGCTGCATTGATGACAGACGCGTTCTCGCTCTTTTTAAGGTAGGGCAGCGCATATTTTGTGCAAAGCCAAGGCCCTACTGCATTTACTTCAAGTACCTTGCGGAAGACTTCGAGAGGCATACCTTCGATGTTGCATTGGTCGGCTGGCGCCAAGGCTGTTTCATGAATTCCCGCGTTGTTATGCAGCACGTCGATGCCGCCGAACGCATCGGCTGTTGCCTTCATCAAGGCTTCGACTTCCTGCGGGTTGGTGACGTCACAATGAAAATATTCCGCAGCACCACCCGATTTGCGAATATCTTCAGCAACCTGCTTGCCATTCGCATCATTAAGGTCACTCACCATTATTTTTGCGCCTTTGGCTGCTGCTACTTGCGCAGTTGCGCGCCCAATGCCAGTTCCACTTCCGGTAATCACGAATCGAAGATCCTTGACGCTCATAAATTTCTCCTCTTCTTTGGTGTATCGATGACCGTACTATTTCGCAGGTTGAAAGCGCAAATTCAATTTCTTGGGGGACCGGGTAAAAACCCCACTCGGCTTGGGCGGAGCGGCGAATGAGATGTCGTTCATGGCATCTAGCAGCAGATTTGCACCAATCTCTACCTCCGCTTTGGAGAGCATGGCGCCGACACAAAAGTGCCTACCGAGGGCAAAACCAGAGTGGTTGGCTGCCGCCGTAAAAGCGCGGTCAAAAGCCATATCTTTGCGGCTGATGTCGAACTTTTCCGGATTGTCATATTTTCGCGGGTCGCGGTTCGCAGCCGCGAGTAGCAACGTGATCGTTGAGCCCGCTGGGATTTTTACTCCATGGAATTCGACCTCCACCGCCGATTGGCGCATGATCATCTGCACGGGAGGCGAGTGACGGAGGGTTTCGGCAAAGGCATTGGACAGCAGCGATCGATCTTCGCGGACGGCCTTCATCTGCTCGGGATTATCAATCAGATTGAGGAACATGTTCGCCATTGCCTTATCGGTGGTTTCGCCACCCGCAACGAGGAGCAAACTGACGAACGCCTTGATCTCCTCATCCGACATCATTTCGCCGTCGATCTGGGCGGTGCAGAGAGTCGATAACAGGTCGTCTTTGGGGTTGCTGCGACGTTCGGCAATGATGGGGAGCATGTACTCACGCAACTCGTCTTTTGTCTTCAATCCGTCGGCTGTCACTTTTTCATCTCCTGACAGGTTTGACAAGAAGGCCATGATTGAGTGATACCAACTGTTAAAACGATCATGATTGCTTTTGTCGAGACCAAGCATGTCGACGATGACATTGATTGGGAATCGCAGCGAAAACTGATCAACTAAATCAACCTCGCCGTTTTTGGCGAATTTGGCAATGAGTGAACTCGCATTTTGGGTGATGACTGGGAAAAACTTCTCGGTGAGTTCACTGCCCCGAAACGCCGGCTGGATGAGGCCTCGGTGCACCGAGTGCTCGCGTCCTTCCATTTGCAGAATCGTTCGACCATGCACTGGTTCGAGCTGCCAGGAATAGTTGTCAGACGTAAAGTCTTTGGACTTAAATACATGTTCCACGTCTTCGTAGCGACTGAGGACATACGTATTGATGGTTTTGTCAAGATAGACGGGAAACTGTTCGCGAAAAACCTCAAAAATGGGGTTCGGATCTTTTTCGAACTCAGGGGACAACATGTTTGGTTCGGTCACCACGGTGTGCCTCATTTCATAGAAACTGAACCCTAATCGGATGCGCCCAAGTTCAGCAAATGCCAAGGGAACCTCGTTAAGCGAATCTGCGTGACGGCCCCCGAGGCAAATACTCGAATTGCCAGCACCGTTGATAGTTTGTGGTCCAGTTCACATGAGGGCATGACGCCAAATCTGAGTAACAGCAGTGCTGCACGCGAGTGGTCGGCGCGGGCGGTGGATCTTGAGTATCGGACTGTCATAGCGGGGACGTCTCACCGCTTTCTCCGTGCTGGTTGAGCCGAGCCAGTCATTGCGACGGTGCGGATACACGCGGCTGAACACCGCGTGGCAGGGCATAAAAGCGGAGTTTCGTCGTCCTGCAGCGCATTCGCCCGTGATACGCCGGACACGCACCACCCAGAATCCCTCATTGAGGGGCTGAAAAGTTTGCCTGCGAAGTCATGACAATAGGAATGTGTGGGGATTCGTCGACGAGCGGCACGCAGAAGGTCTCATGCGTGACACGATCACTGCCGCGGTGCATTATTTGCGCTTTGATTTCACACCTGCACAAGTCGAGACATTACCCAAAGAGCGATGGAATTGCCCGACTTCACGGTGGGTGAATTACTTACCGACCTGCGCAATGATGCGTAGGGCATAGCAGCGTTGCTTATCGTGCATTCGCACGATTGTGTGTCTTTTGTCTCCGCCGATGTGGCAGAACAAGGGTGCTATTCCCTTCAAGGTACAGAAGTCGGCATTTCGCCGTACGACCCCCAAACAAAGGAAACATCATGAAGAAAGTATTTGCAGTTGCCATCGCAGCAGCACTCACGCTCGCAGCGTGTGGCTCTGACGACACGGCATCAGAAGACACAGTTGCCGAAGACGCCGTTGCCGAAGAAGTCGCCGCTGGCGACATCGTCGCGGTTGCTGTCGGTAACCCGGATTTCGCCACACTCGTTGCCGCACTGACAGCAGCCGGCTTGGTAGAAACTCTGCAAGGTGCCGGGCCATTCACCGTGTTCGCCCCAACTGAAGCTGCGTTTGCCGCGCTGCCAGAGGGCTTGCTCGCGAAGTTGCTCTTGCCAGAGAACGTTGCAGTCTTGACTGCGATCCTCACCTATCACGTCGTGCCTGGAATGGTCATGTCAACCGACATTAAAGCTGGCGATGTGGCGACAGTCGAAGGTTCGACAGTTGCTCTCACCACCGACATGGGCGTAATGGTCAATGGCGCCACAGTGATTGCAGCCGACGTGGCAGCAAGCAACGGCGTGATTCACGTCATTGATGCCGTCATCGTGCCACCAACCGTGGACTTGAGCAAGCTCTAAATCGTTCTACCGAAACTGGTTGTTACCAGCCGCCGGCGGGCCCACGTAAGTGGGTCCGCCGGCGGTTTTCGTTTGTACCGGTGCAGCGTTTTTGCGAAGCACTGAACGTGCGTTGACCGTAGTGTTCTGACGTCGTGACGAATCACAACGGCACATCGCCCCGCACCCACACTGAGGCCCACGCCCTGATGCAGCGTGTCTTGAATGGCGAATTGTCACCCGACGAGATTCGGCGCATGCTCATTGCGTATAACGACCGTGACGCCACGCCCGACGAGCTGGCTGGATTTTTGCAGGCGGTGTGCGAAGCCGCCACGCCAATTCACCTGCCGGCTGAAATTGCGGGCAAGGCAGTCGACATCGTCGGTACCGGCGGAGACAACAGCGGTTCGGTCAATGTGTCGACCATGGCGGGGTTGGTGGTGGCGGGTGCCGGGGTGCCGGTGTGCAAGCACGGCAATCGTTCGGCATCCAGCAAATGCGGCACTGCCGATGTGCTCGAAGCCCTCGGCGCCCGCATTGAGCAAACACCCGAACAGGTGTCGCGCGCAGTAGCAAAGACGGGTTTTGGTTTCGTATTTGCTCCGGCATTTCATCCGGCGTTTCGCCATGTGGGGCCGATTCGTCGCGAACTCGGGGTGCCGACCATTTTCAATTTGCTCGGGCCGATGGCCAACCCGGCGCCAGTAGCCCACATGCTCGTTGGGGTGGCTGACCCGCGGCGCATGACCACGATGGCGCACGCACTTGCCACGCGCACAACGACTGCCTGGGTGGTGCACGGCTACGGCGGGCTTGATGAGTTGTCACTGGCCGGCCCCAACCGTGTGATGGCCGCAGTTGATGGTCGCGTACAAACCGAAACGGTAATTGATGCCCGCCAGGCAAACCTTGCCCAGGCCAGCAACGACGAACTACGTGGCGGTGAACCGGCGCACAACGCCAGCATTGTGCGTGGGTTGCTGAACGGCGAGGTGCGCGGTGCCGTGCGAGATGTGGTGGTGCTCAATGCCGCTGCGGCCCTCGTGGTCGCCGGCGCAGCACGCGACCTGCAGGCTGGTGCGATACTCGCCGTTGCTGCAATCGACAGCGGCACGGCCCGCGCCACACTCGACGCGTTCGTGGCTGAAACCGTTTTATAAGCGTGTCTTAACTACGCTGAACTTGTGATTCGTGTGACGGTGCCGGCGAGCACGGCGAATCTTGGCGCCGGTTTCGACACGCTGGGCTTGGCACTGACCTTGCACTTTGAAGCAGGTCTGGCCGATTCGCAACAACCGAACAACGCTCGTGTGTGTGATCAGCATCATCCGGCGAGTGTGGCCTTCGCCCGCGCAGGGGGGAACGGTGGGTTGTGGTCGCACGAGCGCATTCCGATGGGACGAGGCCTCGGCTTTAGCGGTGCCGCCCGTGTGGCCGGTGCGTTATTGGCTATTGCCCAACGCGACGGTGTGGTGGCGGCGAATTCACTCGACGCTCGTCTTGCTGCTTTTCATGTGGCGGCCGAACTCGAAGGCCACCCCGATAATGCTGCGGCTTCGGCCCTTGGCGGGCTGACCGTTGCAGCCGGTCAGCGCGCGATTCGTGTGCCGGTTGCGGTGCAGGCCGATGTGCTGGTGTGGGTGCCCGAGAACACCACATCCACCAAAGAATCGCGCACAAAATTGTCTCCAACCGTAAGCCTCGACGATGCAGTGTTCAACATTTCGCGATCATCTTTGTTCGTGGCCGCGATGGTCACCGGCGATTTCGGCGCGCTTGGCGAAGCAGCGCACGACCGCCTACATCAAGACGTGCGATTGGCGATGGTGCCCGATACCAAACGGGCAATGCGTGCCGCCGTCGATGCGGGGGCGTACGCCTCCTGGTTGTCGGGCTCGGGGCCGACGATGGCCTGCATCGTTGACCCACTGCGGGCACGCGACGTGATGAGCGCCTTGCCGAGCGGTGGTGTCATTCATCGCCTGCACATTGACATGAACGGGCCAGTAATGAGTGAACGCGCTCGCTAGCACGCGCGACAGTACAGTCGGGCAGTGGCCAAACCCGTTCGTGTCGTAATTCTCGGTGGTCTCGGTGGTGTGGGTCGCAACTGCATGGCGATTGAACATGATGATCGAATTTTGCTCATCGACTGCGGGCAGATGTTTCCGAGTGGTGGTGGCGACATCACCAAGGTGTACCTGCCCGACTTCACCTGGTTGCGCCAGAACCGTGAGCGACTCGACGGCATCGTGCTCACGCACGGCCACGAAGACCACCTCGGGGCGATCCCGTATCTGTTGCGCGACATGTCGCTCACTATTTATGGTTCAGAGTTCACCCTTGCACTGCTGAAGAACAAGGTCACTAACGCCAACATTGGCCAGCGGGCGACGTTGGTCAAGGTCAGTGACGGCGAGCGGAGACGAATCGGGCCGTTCGATGTCGAGTTCATTCCGGTGACGCACTCGATGCCGCAGACATTTGCAGTTGCCTTGCATACCCCGCAAGGCGTGGTGTTGCACTCGGGTGATTTCAAGATTGACCTCAGCCCGGTGGACGAGCGGCGCACCGACTTGGCACGACTCGGCTCACTGGCGTCGAACGAGGGCATTCGGTTGTTGATGCTCGACTCCACCAATGCCGAAGAACCCGGGTACTCACAATCAGAGAGTCACATCGGCAAGACATTGCGGTCGATGTTCGTCGAGCACCGTAGCCAGCGCATCACCGTGACGGCGTTCGCCAGCCACATTCACCGCATCCAACAGATAGCTGATGCAGCCGTCGGTGAAGGTCGGCTGGTCGTGCCGCTCGGTCGAACGATGATGAACAACATCCGCATGGCGCGCAACCTCGGTCTGCTGCGCATCAACGAGCAAGATCTGGCCGAGCAAGAGGCCATCGAGGATTGCCGACCCGACGAGGTGTGCATCATCGCCACAGGGTCGCAAGGCGAGTCGCAATCGGTGCTGGCCCAACTGGCGCGGGGCAGTGATCGGTGGTTCACGGTCGGGCCCGAGGACACCATCATTTATTCGTCGGACACGATTCCCGGCAATGAATCAAGCGTCAACGAGGTGGTCGAAGGTCTGCTTCGACAGGGTGCAAAAATCGTGCACAACGGCATTGCCGACGTGCACGCCACTGGCCATGCCCAAGAGGGCGAATTGCGAACCTATATCAGCCTCACCGAACCCGAATACCTGGTGCCGATCCATGGCGAGTATCGAATGCTGCACGCCAATGCCCGCAATGCGATGGCAATGGGCATGCCCGAGCACAAGGTGCTGCTCAGTCGAGACGGTGACATCCTCGAAATTTCTGATGACGGCATCGTGCGCGTGGGGGACGTGCCCAGCCAGATGGTGTCGATTCGCGTCGGCGGCTGAACACGCGAGGTGCGTCGCTCACCAGCGACATTGATCAGTCGTCGGTGTAAGCGCCAGCTGCTGCGATGCGCCGAAGCAGACCGCCACGCAAACCAAAGAGTTGTTCGAGGTGTGTGAGCACGAGCTCGTTAGGGATGAATGCGCGCTTCACCAAAGATGACGTGCGATCGCTCCTGAAAGGCGAGGTGCGGTGCTGCACGACTGGATGATTGCGATACAACAAGTCGTAGGCATCCTGTGGGTCGAACCCGTTGGCGATTGCAATACCCCATGCCGACGAGGTGGACCGTGACATTCCGGCATGACAGTGCACGAGCAGGTTGCTGCGCCCCCGACCCCATTCGACGATGTCTTTGACGTGCTCGAATGTCGGGGCCTCGTAGCCGTCGTACGGCATGCTGATGTCGTCGAACGTGACGATCTTGTGGTCGGGGTGCGCGAAGTCGGAAACTTCGCTACGCCGTGGCCCGACGGTGAGCACGCTGGTGAACTGATGACAGATGTGGCGCGCTTCGTCGAGGTTGCGAACGGTGGGAAGCAGATCGCTACTTACCGAGGTGGTGGGTGTTGATGTGGTCATGGCATTGTTACGCACGCTGCATCATCGTGTGTGATATTTCGTCAAGTAATGGCGCTCGGTTGGTCGCCCAGAAATTCGCCGGTGTAATCCATGTTCCAGAACTCGTTGCCGCATTCTGGGCAGAGAGCAAAGTCGTCGTCAAAGAACTGCACGGTTGCACCGCAGTAGTCGCACGGCATCGATTCTTCGTCGAGAATGTCGATAATGGGAATGTCCACCATCGCAAGTGTGGCAAAGGGGTGTGCTATCTGCAATACACCCCTTGGTCACGGTGGAATTATGCAAGATGAGCCCACATCACCCCCGCAGCAGAGCAACGACATCTCGGTGAATGCCCATTCGGTCGTGAGCATCATGATTTCGTGCGACATCTGCATCATGCGCGACACCAATGCCTGCCATGACTGCATCGTGCCGATGTTGTGCGGTGAAATTGAGCCACAAGCAGTGATCTTCGATTATGAAGAGCTGCGTACCCTCGCGGCACTCGCCAAGGCGGGGCTCACACCTGGTTTGCGTCACCAACGCAGCGCCTAATGTTCCACAGCGCTACGGAGCCGTTGGCTACGTAGCATCTACCACGGTGCAGGACACATACACCGCCGAGTTGTTGCACATCGTGCGTGAAGCAGGGGCCGATCGGGTGGGCATCACGACGGCTGCGCCACTGACGCGGGCACGGGCTGCAATCGAAGCGCGTGTTGCGTCGGGAATGGCCGACGAGATGCAGTTCACGTTTCGCAACCCCGAACGCTCGACCACGCCAACCATGTCGGTGCCGGGCGCCCGCAGCATCATCGTGGCGGCACGCTCATATGCAGCACGGTCGTACTTCGTCGATGACCAATCAGCGAACAGCGCAGGCCGCATCAGCGATTCGTCAGTTGTTGGTACCGTCGCGCGGTACGCCTGGCGGGATCACTACGCACCCTTGCGCGATGCGTTGCGAGCGGCAGCCAAACGCCTCAAGCATGACGGCCATCGCGCCACGGTGTTTGCCGACGACAACTCCATCGTCGACCGCGAAGTGGCATATCGTGCCGGCCTCGGTTGGTTCGGCAAGAACGCGAATTTGTTGGTTGAAGGATTGGGGAGTTGGTTCGTGCTGGGGTGCGTGGTGACCACTGCCGAGTTGCAACACACCGAACGTGTGGTGGCCGACGGGTGTGGGGCCTGTACGCGATGCATCGACGCCTGCCCGACAGGGGCAATCGTCGAACCTGGTGTGGTGGATGCACGGAAGTGCCTGGCGTGGCTCATCCAGAAGCCTGGCGTCTTTGACCCGCTCTACCGCGATGCCCTCGGCACACGTATATATGGATGCGATGAGTGCCAAGAAGTTTGCCCGCCCACCCGTCGCGGTGCCGTTGAACGCAGCGTCGGTGACGAACGCAGCGTGGTGGACGCACTCGAATTGCTCACTGCCCCCGACAGCGAAGTGATGCGCGTCGTCGGCGCGTGGTACGTGGCGGATCGCAACCCGCGATGGGTGCGACGAAATGCGCTCATCGTCCTCGGCAATAGTGGCAGAGCAGGCGGCAGTGCGGCACACGCGCAAGACGTCGCCTTGGTACTCGCCCGCTATTTGCACGGCGACGACGACCTGCTGCGCGAACACGCAACATGGGCCGCCCAGAAACTTGGTCGCCATGACCTACTTGTCGATTGAGGTTTCGTCGACTGAGGATGTCGTGGAAGCGTGCCACGATGGTGGGTGCAGATGAAGCACCTGTTGGTCACCAATGACTTTCCACCGAAAGTGGGCGGCATTCAGAACATGCTGTGGGAGTTGTGGCGTCGGCTCGACCCGTCATCGTTCGCCGTGCTCACGAGCCCGCATGCCGGTGCAGCAGAATTCGACGCACGCCAGGCATTTCGCATCGAGCGCACGCGTGAACCCGTGTTGTTGCCCCACCCGATGATGGTGCGACGTATCGAACGTTTGGCAAGCGAGTTCGGTGCTGAACATGTGCTGCTCGACCCGGCGTTGCCGTTGGGGTTGGTCGGGCGATCGTTGTCGTTGCCCTACAGCGTGATCGTGCACGGGGCCGAGGTCACGGTGCCTGGTCGCCTGCCAGTCTCGAGACAGGCGTTGGCCCACGTGTTGCGCGGCGCCACGCACGTGCTGGCATCGGGGCGATACCCGGCGAGCGAAGCAGTGCGGGCTGCAGGTCGCGGGTTTGGCGGCGCGCAGGGTGTGCTGGATGTGGTGCAAATTCCACCAGGGGTCGACACGCAACGCTTCGTGCCGCTCGACGACGCCGCGCGACGCACCGCCCGGGAAAAGTTCGGTGTGTCGGCACATGCGCCGTTGGTGGTGGGGGTGAGCCGGTTGGTGCCCCGCAAAGGTTTTGATGTGGCGATTCGCGCCGTGGCGCAGGTGGCACGCAAGACCGATGGCCTCACCATGTTGATCGGCGGCGCCGGACGCGACCGCAGCCGTTTGCAAAACATCATCGACGAGCTGCGCGCCCCCGTGCGGCTACTGGGTCGGGTGGACGATGCCGACCTGCCGGGGCTCTATGGCTGTGCGGATGCGTTCATGATGTTGTGCCGAAACCGCTGGGGTGGGCTCGAGCAGGAGGGCTTCGGCATCGTGTTCGCCGAAGCCGCTGCCTGTGCGATGCCGCAAATCGCCGGAGATAGTGGCGGCTCGGCCGAAGCCGTCGTGGATGGCCAGACGGGGTACGTCGTGCGGGACCCGCGCAATGTCGACGAGGTGGCCGAGCGGTTGTCGTCGTTGTTCAGCGACTCGCGACGACGCATCGCAATGGGTATGGCGGCACGGGAGCGCGCCGTTAGCGAATTCGACTACGCGGTGCTCGTGGCGCGGCTCACTGCCCTGTTGCAGATGCGCTGACCCCCCGAGCACTTGTGGGCGTCAACTAGCCTTGCCGTCGTGATTGACCAAGCCACCGAAACCGAACATGTCGCGGCCAGCCCGGCGCGCTGCTTTGAGATTGCGATCGACTTCGAGCGCTACCCCGAATGGGCCCACGACATCAAGGAGGCCAATGTGCTCGAGCGCGATGCCAGTGGTCGCGCCATCAAGGTGGAATATCGCGCCAGCGCACTCGGCCGCAGCACGCACTACACCCTCGGCTACGACTATTCGCAGGCCCCCGAACGCATCTCGTGGTCACTCGTGGAAGGAGACATCATGCGCGCGATCGACGGCGCCTACACGTTCGTGTCGGGGGGCAATGGAACCGATGTCACCTATTCGTTGAAGATCGAACTCATCGTGCCGCTACCCGGCTTCGTGAAGCGCCGCGCCGAGGTGCGCATCCTGCACACCCTGAAAGAATTGAAGACTCGCGCCGAGTCGTGACCCGCGCAGCGGGAATCGACGTGGGCGGCACGAAATGTCTCGGTGTCGTTATCGACCTCGATGCTGATCTGCAAAGTGGCCCCGGTGTGCTCAAACAGGTGCGTGAGGCCACACCGCACGCCTCGCAATTGGTGGACGTACTCGCGCTGTTGGCCGGCGAATTGGGTGACACCGATTCGTTGGGCATCGGTGTGCCTGGCCTCATCACGTTGCACGGCGTGATGCGCGCGTCGCCGAATATTGCCGGTTCGGTTGATGTAGCCGTCGGGCCTGAACTTTCGCATCGACTTGCCCGGCGCGTATATGTAGACAACGACGGCAACGCAGCCGCACTCGCCGAATGGCGGTACGGCGCTGGTCGTGGTGCAAAGAACTTGTGGATGGTCACGCTCGGTACGGGCATCGGTGGCGGGCAGGTGCTCAACGGCGTGGTGCAACGTGGTGTCAATGGTTTCGCCGGCGAGATCGGCCACATGGTGGTGAACCCCGACGGCCCGCGCTGCACCTGCGGACGCAAAGGCTGTTGGGAGGTCTACGCCTCGGGCCGCGGTCTCGGCATGTTGGGTAGCGGAGAACCAGGCGAGAGCATCATCGAGCGGGCCCGACACGGTGAGGCCGATGCCGTGACGGTGCTCGAGGCGTATGCACGATGGGTGGCCATCGGGCTGTCGAACATCACCAACTTCTCCGACCCCGATGTCATCGTGATCGGTGGGGGAGTTTCGCAGGCCGCCGACATTGTGCTGCCGATGGTGCAACGGTGGTTCGTCGAAACGTTGTACTCACCCGAGCAACGCACCCATCCCGAGTTGCGCGCCGCGCAGATGGGCGAAATCGCCGGGGCCATCGGTGCAGCGCTCCTGCCACACTTTTCGTCGTAGTGGACTGCTCGGTGTATCACAGGGCTTCGTCTTAGGCTCGGAGTATGGAATTTCGGCGCATCGGTAACCTGCCGCCGTACGTATTCACGGTCATCAACAACCTGAAAATTGCCGCGCGTCGCGAAGGCGAGGACGTCATCGACCTCGGTTTTGGGAATCCCGATATCCCGTCACCCGACATAGCGGTAGAAAAACTGGTGGAGGCGGCGCACAATCCCAAGAACCACCGCTACTCGATGTCCCGTGGTTTACCGAATTTACGGGAGGCCGTCGCTGGGATGTATCAACGGAAGTTCGGTGTCACGGTCGACCCTGAGCTGCAGATCACCAACACGATCGGCTCAAAAGAGGGTTTCAGCCACCTCATGTGGGTGTTGCTCGAGTCGGGCGATGCGGCCATCGTGCCGAGCCCGAGCTACCCGATACATATTTTTGGTCCGTTGTTCGCCGGTGCAGACCTGCGGCAGATTCCGATGCGCAGCCAGCGTCGTTTGCTGTCGGCCACCGACGTTGATGTCGAATATGAAGAGGAGTTCTTCGACTCACTCGACAAAGCGTGGGAAGCCGGCCAGCCCAAGCCGCGGGTGCTGGTGATTTCATTCCCGCACAATCCGACCGGTGCAACGGTCGGTTTGCCGTTCATGCAACGCGTCGTTGATTTCTGTCGCACACACGAAATGATCGCCGTGCACGACTTCGCGTACGCCGACATCGGTTTCAATGGCTACGAACCGCCGTCAATCATGCAGGCCGAGGGCGCCCTCGAGTGCGCCGTGGAGTTGTATTCGATGACCAAGGGCTTTTCCATGGCCGGATGGCGTTGTGCGTTCCTCGTCGGCAACACCCAGGTGGTGCAGGCACTCGTGAAATTGAAGTCGTATCTCGACTACGGATCGTTCCAACCGATTCAGATTGCCGCGACCGTGACGCTGAACGAAGCGCCGAACTTTCCGGTCGAAGTATGCAGGACGTACCAGTCGCGCCGTGACGTGTTGATCGAAGGGTTGGAACGTATCGGCTGGTCGATTCCGTCACCGCGCGGCTCGATGTTCGTGTGGGCGCCGATACCCGAGCCGTACCAAGAAATGAACTCGGTGGAGTTTTGCTCGCACCTCGTGACTGAGTGCAACGTGGCGATGTCACCTGGTTCGGGTTTCGGCCCGGGTGGCGAGGGGTTTGCTCGCTTCGCGCTGATCGAGAACGAGCAGCGCATCCATCAGGCGGTGCGCAACCTCGACCACGGCTTGCCGAAGCTGTAACTACCCCGGTAGGAAGCCGCGGGAGCGCTCGATGGCGCGCAGCCATTGGGCGTGGGCAACGTCGCGATCCGTGCCGCTCGGGACAAAGCGACGTTCGAGTGCCCAGCGTGACGCAATGTCGTCGGTCGAGCCCCACACACCTTCGGCGAGGCCGGCCAAATATGCCGCACCGATGGCGGTGGTTTCCAATTCGGTGGGTCGCAACACGGCCACCCCGAGTTGATCCGCTTGCATCTGCAACATCATGTTCATGACTGCAGCGCCACCGTCGACCCGCAGGTCGCGGATCGCGACCCCTGAGGCCCGGGTCATAGCATCCACCACGTCGCGAGTTTGAAAGACCATCGACTCGACGACCGCACGGGCGATGTGGGCGCGAGTGGTGCCCCGCGTGATGCCAAAGATTGCACCACGGGCATATGCATCCCACCACGGGCTTCCGAGCCCGGTGAAGGCCGGCACCATCACGACACCGCCGGCATCGGCCACACTCTCGGCGAGCGGCCCGATTTCGTGGGCGGCGCCGATGATGTTGAGGCCATCGCGCAACCATTGCACGGCGGCCCCGGTGACGAAGATCGCCCCCTCCAGCGCGTAGGTGGCAGGCTCGTTACCGAGTTGCCACGCCACCGTGGTGAGCATGCCGTCGGTCGGCGCGGGGCAGGTGGGGCCGACGTTGAGCAAAACGAAACTGCCGGTGCCGTACGTGTTCTTGGCGCTGCCCGCGGTGAAACAGGCCTGACCGAACAACGCTGCTTGCTGATCGCCGGCGACGCCGCTGATCGGAATACCAGCGGCAATCGCACCATCGCCGATCGTTGCGCCGATGCGGGCGCTCGACGGCACGACCTCGGGCAACTTTTCGGTATCAACATCAAACATTGCGCACATCTCGCTGCTCCAGCGCAGCGACGTGATGTCGAACAGCATCGTGCGTGATGCATTGGAGACGTCCGTGGCGAACGATGCACCACCCGTGAGGCGGTGGATGAGGAACGCGTCAATCGTGGCGAACGCCAGGTTCTTGTGCTCGGCGACGTCGGTATTGCGCAACAGCCACTCGAGCTTCGAGCCCGAAAAGTACGGGTCAAGGACGAGCCCCGTCGTTGCACGCACCGTGGGCAACTGATCGGCGAGTGCAGCGCAACGTTGCGCGGTACGACGGTCTTGCCACACGATCGCGCGGTGCAGCGGGGCACCGGTACGACGATCGATCGCGACCACCGTTTCGCGCTGGTTGGTGATGCCGATGGCAGCGATCGGTTCGTCGATCCTGGTGCAGACCGCCTGCAGGGTGGCGCGCACCGCCTGCCAGATTTCTTCGGCGTCGTGTTCGACCCACCCCGGCTGCGGATAGTGCTGTGTGAATTCGCGGTAGTCGGCGATGGATGCCCGACCGTCGGCGAACACGGCCCGCGTACGCACGCCGGTCGTGCCCGCATCGATGGCCAGGACGATGCCGGCCGAGTGCGGCCGAGGTGTCATGACGCCTGTGCCTCGCAGGGCAACTCCACGACGAAGCGCGCGCCTGGGTTGCCGTCGCGGCGGGCCTCGACCCACACCCGGCCACCGTGCAGTCGCACGTGTTCGCGCACGAGCGAAAGCCCGAGCCCCGCACCTTCGGATGCACCGCGTTTGCTGGCCCCCGTCCCGCGGGAAAAGCGGTCAAAGATCCGATCGATATCGGCGTCGGTGACACCTTCGCCGGTGTCCTCCACGGCAATCCACAGGTGACCAGCAGAGTCGTCGGCGGGGGTCACGTGCACCGATGCGCCGCCGCCACCGTGGGTGCGGGCATTGTCGATGAGGTTGGCGACCACGCGTGCCAGACGACGACGATCACCACTCAAATATGCGGTTGCACATCGTGAATCGATCTGGATCGTCGAACGGGGCAGCGTGCTGGCACGGATGGCCTGTTCGACGAACTCACCGACCCGCAGATCGTCGCGCGTGAGGCGCACCGCACCTGCGTCGTAGCGCGAGATTTCAAGCAGGTCCTCGACCAAACCACTGAAGCGCGCCACGTCAGCGACGAGCAAATCCAGGGCAGCCTGCCCGCGCTCCGGGAGTTCGTCACGGCGCGACACCATCACCTCCACCGATGCCGTCAGCGTCATGAGCGGTGAGCGCAACTCATGGCTCACATCTGATGCGAATTGGTTGTCACGCTCAACACGAGCCTGTAGACGTGCCACCATGTCGTTGAATGAATCGGTCAATGCGTTGAGGTCGGGGTCGTCGGTTGGTTCGAGGCGGGTATCCAGCCGACCGTCGGCGATCGCGCGCGCGGCATTGGCGGCACCTACTAGCGGCTGCACGACACGCTCGCTCGACACGATGCCGAGCATCAAGCCAACGAGCACCGTGATGACGGTGGCCAAAATCAACGAGGTTCGCAGACTGCTGAGCGTTTCACTGATCAATTGGTCGCTC
>CAMAWR010000011.1 GCA_945862045.1 Bifidobacterium breve | reverse complement strand
GCACCCATCATTCATGAACACGAAATGATCTTCGGCGGGATCACGTTGCAGTTCCCCGACTTGGTCGTGGAAGTACGGTTACCGGCTCAACGACGGATTAGTGAATGATCTTGGAGATTGGTATTTCAAGAATGTCGGTCGCACCCGCATCCTTCAACGCCGGAATCACCGTGTTGACGGTGCGCTTTTCGACCACCGACTCCACTGCCCAATCACCTGACGCCAACTTCGATACTGTCGGCGACTTAGCCGCCGGCAATACCTGCAACACTGCTGCATAACAGGCGTCACTCACATTGAGCTTGACGAGCACCTTGCCGCGGGCCTCAAGCGCACCTTGCAGCAACGTGAGCAACTGCTCCATTGCGTGACGCTTCGTCGGGTCGCCATATGCGGTTGGGTTGGCAATAAATTCGGTGTGACTGGTGAGAATCGTGTCGATGATCCGCAAGCCTGCAGCCCGCAAGGCGCGGCCAGTTTCGGTGAGGTCGACGACACAGTCGGCAATGTCGGGCACCTTCGCCTCGCTGGCACCGTACGACAGCCGCACGTCGGCATCGATCTTGCGATCGGCAAAGAATTGCTTCGTAAGCCGCGGATACTCACTGGTGACCCGCACACCCTTGGGCAGGTCCCCCACTTTTTTGAATGCCGAGTCGTGGGCGACCGCCACGACGATGCGCACCGGGTCGCTCGACACCTTGGAGTAGTTCAATTTGCCGAGTGACTGAACGGTGCTGCTGGTCTCTTCGATCCAGTCACGACCGGTGATGCCAATATCGAACAAGCCTTCCGCGACGTACACCGGAATCTCCTGCGGGCGCAGGATGCGCACATCATTGACTCGGGGGTCGTCGATTGAGGCGCGGTAGTCGACTTCGGACGACCGCTTGACCGTCAGATCAGCCGTGTCGAACAAGTCGAAGGTTGCCGCTTCGAGTGAGCCTTTCGGAAGTACGAGCCGCAACATGGCTATTTAGGCTAACGACGCGGCGGTCAAAGACGCCGGGAGACGTGCACCATTGGCCCAGTCGGCTGCTGGCATGGCTGTTTTTCCTTCGGGCTTCACGGTCAGCAGTGCGATGACTCCGTCGCTGCACGCCACGTGCACACCGGTCGACGAAACAAGCACAACATCACCAGGTGAGCTGCCACTCGGTGACATCGTTGCCGACTGTTCGGCACGCACAAGACGCATCCGTTTGTTGCCGTAATCAAACCATGCGGTTTCCAATTTGGTGCGAGCCACCACCTCCACCACGGTCATGGTGAACCGCACCTGCAGCTCACCTGGTGTGATTTTGGCGGCGTGTGTGGGCTCACCAACCTGGGGTGCGCCAAGACCACAACCTTGGGTGACCGCCCGCAGCAATGGTGCAATGGAAAGCTGTGCCAACTCCGCACGCAACGAGGTCAGGGTGTGGTCGCTTCGAATTGCCAGATTCGCGCGGTCGAACACCACGCCTGTATCAAGACCCTCCTCCACACGCATGATGCAGATACCCGTCTCGCGATCACCGGCCAAGATCGCCCGCTCGACTGGTGCAGCACCCCGCCAACGCGGCAACTGCGAAAAATGTACGTTGATCATCGGTAGTTGGCCGAGCACCGACACGGGGATGATGCGGCCGTAGGCAACGACGACACCCAAATCAGCGCCAACAGTGAGCGCATCGTTCAAGTCGTGGCTCACCGGTAGACCCAGTGCATCGGCAGCCACCTTTGCGGGGCTCGGTGACAGCGCACCACCACGACCACGACGTTTATCGGGGCGGGTCACCACGAGCGCAACATCGACACCTGCGGCAACCAACGCTTGCAGTGCCAGCACCGCCACCTCAGGCGTACCGAGGAACACGACGCGTCGCGCGGCACCAACCGGCAGAGCAGCAAGCGTGGTCACAGGCAATGAATCTGCGTCAGACCAGCTTCAGATACACCGGTTCGGCGTCTTTGGGCTGCTCTTCGCGCGCACGATACAACTTGACGGCCTCGCGACGTTGATCAGGGGTCATGCGATCGAACATCAGCACACCATTGAGGTGGTCAACCTCATGCTGGAACAGCCGGGCCAACAACTCGTCGGCTTCGAATTCCACCTGGTTGCCGTCCAGATTGATACCTCGCACCAGCACCTTCTGTGGGCGCAACATTTCCACATAAAGACCCGGAATAGACAGACAGCCTTCGTCGTAGACCCACTCCCCACTTGATTCGGCGATCTGCGGATTGAGGATGACCTTGCGCTCTTCGTCAATGTCGTACACGAAGATTTGTCGTTGTACACCGATCTGGGTGGCCGCAAGCCCGATGCCAGGTGCTTTGTACATCACCTCGAACATTTCTTCGGTGAGCCGCACCAATTTGGCATCGATATTGGTGACTGGTTCGGCAACTGCCTTCAACACGGGGTCACCAAAGGTGCGAATTTCGTACGTCACGCTATGTAAGGCTACCGATGGGCATGTCGTCATCAGATCACTACTTCTCCGAACAGCCGACATCAGCGACGGCACCAACCACGCATCATGTCGACGTGCGCAAACTAAAATTGACGCTCGCCGGTGACCGCGGTGTCTTCAATCAGGGAGAACTTGATTGGGGTACGCGTGTGTTGCTTGAAAATGCCGCCGTTCCGGCCGGTGGCGTGCTGCTCGACCTCGGCTGCGGTGGTGGTGCCATCGCAGTAGCCCTTGCCACACTCCGGCCCGATGCGACGGTGTGGGCGGTTGACATCAACGAGCGCGCCCTGGAGGTTGCACGTCGCACCGTCGCGTTGAACAACGTCACGAATGTGCGAGTCGTTGCTGCCAGTGAGGTGCCGGCCGATGTACGTTTCGACGCCATCTGGTCGAACCCACCTATCCGTGTCGGCAAGGACGAACTGCATCGCTTGTTGAAAGATTGGTTGGCCCGATTGACACCCGATGGTTGTGCGGATTTGGTCGTGCATAAAAACCTGGGTGCAGATTCTTTGACGAAATGGCTGACTGCCGAGGGCCACACGGTGCAGCGCCACTCGAGCAAACAGGGCTACCGCATTCTGCACATCACCTAGCCGTCGCCACCTACTGCACGGCGAGGCTGGCGCGAAACTCGGCGTCGGCAATCAGTTCCTTGACATGCGCAGGCGGCTCGCTCAGCCGCTCCAGCGTTACGCCATGAATCGCACCGGTGAATCGATAGATGTGTGGATAATCGCCCACGGCAGCCCCGCTATCGAGACCAACGTCGAACGTCTCGCCGCTAATCGAAAAAGTCACCGGCACCGAGCGCTCGATACGCACATGCCCGACAGGTTCCCCATCAATGCTCATCACGCTGTCGCCACCCGCACCAAAGCCACCGTCATAAGCGTGATCGATCACGACGGTGTGACGACCTGGTGAAAGCTTGTGCGCCGAGACTGCTACCGAATGTTCGTGACCGAACCAGTTGTAGTGATACCGAGGCTTGCCGTCACTGCCCACATAGAGCGACCAACCAGCCATGTTGCCCCCTTGTGCCGCGAGGACACCCTCACAACCTGAGGCCGGAACACCGATGTCAGCAGTAATACGAAACGAACAATTCTTCAGGTTCACCACCGAGCGCTCGGGCATCCGAAAGTGCACGCTGGTGTAGGTCATCTTGGTGATATCGCCGAGAGTGTCTGGCACCGCGAAGTTCGGCCCGAAACCTTGAATCGGCTCTTTCAACGGATATACGTTATTCCTGCGGGCCTCGTGATCAAAGAGCTGTTGCAATTCCTGCAATTTGTCGGGGTTCGCGCCAGCAAGATCGTTGCCCTGCGAAAAGTCGTTGCGAATGTCGTACAGCTCCCATTTCTCTTGCGGCCCATCGAACGGCACGGAGTCGAATCGCTTCCATGGCACACGGCCGTGGTAGCACGACGCAATCCAACCATCGTGATATATCGCCCGGTTACCGAACATCTCGAAGTACTGCGTGTCGTGGTTCTCGGGCGCAGCCGCAGATGTCATCGTCGGCAACATTGAAACACCGTCAATCGGCATTTGTGCGAGCCCGTTCACCGCCGCAGGCGCGTGGATGCCCGCCGCGTCGAGCACCGTCGCAAAGATATCGGTGACGTGGTGGAAATTGCTGCGTAGTGCGCCCTTGTCGGTGATTCGCTTTGGCCACTGCACCGCCAATGCGTTGCGGGTGCCGCCGAAGTGCGACGCCACTTGCTTCATCCACTGGAATGGAGCATCAAGTGCCCACGCCCAAGCGAGGTTGAAGTGGTTCTCGCAACGAGCCGTGCCAAAATCCTCCATGTGCGCAAGCAGCCATTCGGGGTCTTCAGGCAAACCGTTCTGGAATGATGGCGCGCTCCACGCACCATTCACTGTGCCTTCGGCCGATGCTCCGTTGTCACCAGTGATGTAGATAAACAGCGTGTTGTCGGTTACCCCCAGGTCGTCCAGCGAGTTCAACAAGCGTCCGACCTGTTCGTCGGTGTGGGCCATGAAGCCGGCAAACACCTCCATGAGACGTGCTGCAACCGGCTTGTACTTATCGGGATACTCGGCCCACGATGGAACTTCTGGTGGTCGTGGCGTCAGAGTGGTGCCTGCTGGGATGACGCCCATCTCTAGTTGGCGGCGATAGATGCGTTCGCGCAAGGCGTCCCAACCGTCGTCGAACTGACCCTTGAAACGCTCGATGTAGGACGGCCACACGTGGTGCGGACAATGCATGGCGCCAGTGGCGAGATATGCAAAGAACGGCCGGTGCGGGTTGGAGGCGCGCTGCAATTGAATCCAATCGATGGCGCGCTCGGTGATGTCTTGGCTCATGTGGTAGTCGTCGCGGCCTTCGTAGGGCATCACCGGAGTGGTTTGGTCGAACATCGGTGGCTCATATTGGCTGGCCTCTGCACTCAAGATTCCGTAAAAGCGTTCGAACCCCAGGCCCGTTGGCCAGCGGTCGAACGGCCCGGTGAGGGTTTGCTCGTGCGCGGGCGTGATATGCCACTTACCGAATGCGCCGGTGGAATACCCATATTGGCGCAAGATCTCTACGAACGTGGCGGCTTCTTTCGGGATGATGCAGTCATAGCCCGGGAACGCAGTGGCCCCTTCGGGGATATTGCCCATGTGCACGGCGTGATGGTTGCGACCAGTGAGCATCGCAGCACGCGTTGGCGAGCACAGTGCAGTGGTATGAAATTGATTGAAACGCAAGCCGTTGGCCGCGACACGGTCGAGTGCCGGAGTGGGAATCGGCCCTCCAAAAGTGCCGCAGGTTCCGAAGCCCACATCATCGAGCAACACCAGCACGATGTTGGGGGCATCTGGTGATGGCAGTGGCACCACGGGCCGCGCTGGCACCGACTGATCGATGAGCCGTGTGGTGGTGCCCGCGAATGGTGCAGTAGCAAATGGCAGGCTGGGTCCGCTCGGCTGCGTCACCACCACCTCAGCCCTGCAAACCCACGTGATCGAAACATCCACGGAAGGTGTCAACCGCTCCACGGTCGCCCGATACTTCTATGTTGGCCGCCGACCACGCTTGTTTGGTCGACAAGATTGCGACGAGCGTGGTGCGCGTCATCGCTACTTCAACCACAGCCCCCGCCCCATCGGTGGGCACCGCAACGCAATTACGCAGCAGTAGACCCGCAGGTTCACCGTCGACGACGAAGCGAACATGCACCTTCACTCCTTCGGCGCGCGCCGGCTCGAGCAACACGCGCAGAGTGTGAATCAGGTCCTTTGTGCTTACATGCGCGATGGTTCGTGCCCCAAACGAATGTTTCATGAATCGGTCCATGGGCGTCTGCCCATCGAGATGTCTGGCTCGGGTAATAGCCCAGTTGCGAATATTCGCTGCGGGTGTGCGTTGCGCAACAAGGCGAAGCCCTCGCGCCAACAACTTCTTGTCTTCAGTCGTTGCATCAGCAGAGCGAGCGAGCCAGGTAGCCAACTCCACACCCCAACGCACATCATCGGCGTCGAACGCCGAACTTGCCTGTTTGGCGACTTCGCCTCTGCCACCAAACCCAGCAATCAATTTCTCGAATCGTTCCTCAGGCCGCAACGGAAACAACTTGGATTCTTCGCCGTCGAACCAGCCACGCAGGCCGGCATAAATCTGTCGTACGTGATGTTCTCCGACGCCGTAACGCTCACTAGTGAAGTGGTCTTGGTCGTACAAGGTTGGCAGTGCGACTCGCGACGCCACTTCATCCATGGTCCAGCCCTTGTTGATGCCCCGCACGGTCTGATCCCAAAGAAATTGAATGGAGTCCCTATAGCGCTCCGATGTTTCACGAATACGTTCCTGACCTGACAGTGGCGGGCCGTGCGTGGCGATGAGGTGTTCGGGTGACCACCCGATGATGTTGTCAATCCCTGGCACCAGCACGCGCGGGTCGCGATACTCCTCGCCACGTATGGCGAACACGTTGAAAAGCACCGGCCAAACAGTGTTGTGAACGCACACCTTGCTGCGAGGAAAAAAGAAATTGATCGAGTCGTCACTGTCGCTTGGTGAGTAACGAAGCCGTACCGACGCCCCAGCGATAGTGATTTCACCCTCGTCTGGCAACTCGTGAGTAACCGGCAGAAATCCTGGCGTTGCTGGTGCGTGTGCAGGATTGCGATATGAAAAACCCAAGCCGACGTTCACTAGGCCATCCGGGCCATCGGGTGGCATCACGATGGCAAATTGTTCGACGAGGCCACGGCCGTAAGCGGGCGCAATCTCCCCTGCGGTTCGTGCCTTGTTTTCCGAGATGCGCCGATGTCCATAGACCGGCAATGGTGTTACGTGATTGCCCTCGTCGAGCACTGCCTGGGTTCCTTCTACATAGTGAAAGTGGGTGTAGACCACGGCTGCGATCGGGCGGTCGGTATGGGCTCGCAGTTCTTTCAATGCAAGGGCCATCTCCTGCACCGATTCGCCCGTGTCAAAAGCGATGATGCCGCCGGGCGCATCGATGAAGGTTTGGTTGGACAATCCGTTTCCAACCAAACACCATGCCCCTGGGCAAACTTCGTAGAAGTTTCGCCGCAACACAGCACTTTGGGCGAGATGGTCTTCGTGAACTCGAGCACCGTTTGGCGACACCACGGTACGTTTATCGTTCGGCTCGAAACTACGCGATGTCATTTTGAAGCCTGTCGCACCCCCTCATCGTGGCACAACGGCTGTTCGTTACCACCAGTAATGAGTTGAGGCGACGTCGGGAATCGAACCCGATTAAAGGGCTTTGCAGGCCCGTGCCTAGCCAGTCGGCCACGTCGCCACGTTCGCTGACGCGGACGCCGTCAGGCTACCGACGTGAAAGTCGGATACCCCAGAACACCAGAGCCGCCCCGACACCTGCAGCCACGATGAGCGGCGCGATCGCGCCATCGGTGAGTGCGCCGGTCAACACCACAGCCCACACACCAGTCGACACTGCGGTGGCTGCCGACATGAGCGCATCACCACGCCGATAAGAAAGCAAGAACAAGCCTGCCGAAATTGCGATACCGATTGTCGCAATGACATCTCCGCCATACGAGTTCTGGGCCAAACACCCGGCACCCACCACGATGAGGGAAGCAACAAGTGGTGGCAAATTTGGATTGATGCGACCGAAGATTGATGCCATTGCAGTGATCACGCCAAATACACACAGCACTACCCCACCAGTTTCAGGTGTCAGATTCGTCCACTCACTGAAAAAAAAGACAAAGAACGCCACTTTCAACACCGCCGAAGCCACCGGCCAACCGCTCTTGGTGCGCACGAACCACAGCACCGACCACCCGGATGCGATCAGTGCACCAAGCGCACCCGAACCCTCGTTCATATCGCCTGGTAGCAACACCACCACTGCAACACCAAGTGGGATACCGGCAAACGAACCGATGATGCCCGCCAAGAACGTCACGGCCTTGGTACGGCGCACGAGCCACGCAAGCGCCTCGGCAACTGCTGCAACGACAAAGAGCAGCGCTGCAATCACCAGCTGTGAAGGGTCATCAGGCACGAGGCGAGCGAAGATGGCAAACCCCGCCGAGACCAACAAGATCACCCCCAACACGATGAGCGCAATTCGCATCGGGAAGCCTTCGGCAGGCGACTCACGCTCAAATTCCATCGCCACAAGACGGTCGTGCAATGCATCGTCGATGGCGCCACGATCACGAGCGACGCTGAGACCGGTTTCCCACTCGCCCACTGTTTGCGCCCCTCATGCCGCCAACTGGCGACAGACCCGACATTAGCGGGGTAAGTAGCGTGGATGTGTGACCAACAAGCCAGAGCAACAACCCGAAACAACTGCGGTCACCGCAGGTCGTGACGATTCTGGTGCACTCGCCCCAGCGCTCTGGGCATCGAGCACCTGGGACACCACCGACTTAGACGGCACACATGCTGGCGCCACCACAGTGCATGGCACCGGTTTCTACTCGCGCTATGCCAACCCAACAGTGCAGTCGTTTGAACAAGCCATTGCGAAACTTGAAGGCACCGAGGCCGCCTTGGCGTTTGGTTCGGGAATGGGCGCCATCGCTGCAACTATTTTCGCTCTGTGCTCGACCGGTGACCACATCGTGGCCCAGCGCAATTGTTATGCCGGCACGCTTGGCTTTCTTGACGGCCCGTGCAAACGCATGGGCATCGACGTGACTTATGTTGATGGCCGCAACGCTGGCGAATTCGCTGCTGCGGTGCGACCAGGCAAGACCATTTTGGTGATGGCCGAAACACCGTCGAACCCACATCTTGACGTCGTCGACTTAGACACACTCGGGGCAATCAAGGGCCCGTTCACTTTGGTGGATTCCACGATGGCCACCCCACTTGCCCAGCAACCCTGCCAACACGGTGTGTCAATCACGATGCACTCAGCCACCAAGGGCATTGCTGGCCACAACGATGCAACCCTCGGTGTTATCGCTGCCGAGAAGGAACTCATCGACACCATTTGGGGTTACTCGGTGTTGCACGGTGCAACAGCGTCGCCTTTTGACGCCCTCAATGGCCTGCGCGGGGTTCGCACGCTCGGGGTGCGCCTGCGCCAGCAGAGTGAGACCGCGCAACAACTCGCAGAATGGTTGTCGACTCACCCAGCAATCAAACGTGTGAACTATCCGGGGTTGGCCACGCACCCGCAACACGCACTAGCCAAGCGACAGATGCGCTGGTTTGGCTCGATCATGTCGATTGAACTCTGCGGTGACATCAACGATGTGCGTCAACTCACGCAGCGCCTGCAACTCGTGCGAAATGCCGTAACTCTCGGTGGCCCTGACACGTTGATCTCTCACTCGGCGACGAGCACGCACCTGTCGGTTGATCCGGCGGTGAAGGCAGCAACGGGTATTAGCGAATCACTCTTGCGAGTATCGGTTGGACTCGAAGCGTTCGAAGACTTGCGCAGCGATTTCGCAGCGGCACTCGCGTAGCGGCCGTAGCCGGGAAGGTTTAGCGCTCCTCTTTGAAGATCACGTGCTTGCGCACGATGGGGTCATACTTCTTGAGTTCGATTCGCTCACGCGAGTTGACCTTGTTCTTGCGCGTGACGTAGGTGTAGCCCGTATCGGCGGTGGAACGCAACTTGATGATGGGGCGACGATCTTTACTCTTGGCGGCCATGACGAACTACCCCTTAAACCTTTTTGCCGTCGCGGCGCATTTCGGCAACTACCGACTCGATGCCACGCTTGTCGATGGTGCGGATGCCCTTGGCGCTCACGAACATGGTGACCCAACGCTTCTCGGACGGCAACCAGAAACGACGCTTGTGGGTATTGACGCGCCACGAACGCTTTGACTTGATGTTCGAGTGCGACACCGAATGACCACGCCCCGGCTTCTTGTCGAGCACATCACAACGGTTTGGCATTTCGTCAGTCTAAGGGGTGTGGCACGGTCCCCGCTACGCTGACAAGCCATGAAGAAGGACATCCACCCCAACTACCAGTTCGTCGTCTTCGAAGACTCCGGCGCCGATTACCGCTTCTTGACCCGCTCCACCGTCAAGACCGATGCTGCCAAAACCGTCCAGTGGACCGACGGCAACACCTACCCACTCGTGCAGCTCGACATCTCCAACGCCAGTCATCCGTTTTACACCGGTCAGATGAAGATCATCGACTCGGCTGGTCGCGTCGAGCGCTTCAACAAGCGTTATGGCGCTCGCAAAAAGGTCGTGAAAAAAGCCGAGCCAAAGGCCACCGGTCGCACCAAGAAATAACCAACACTCATTGAGCGTTGTCGCTACTTGCCGATTCGTGCCGTGCCACGTAACGACGCCAAGTCGGTTGCGCCAACGAGCGCCATGGTGCGAGTGATTCCGGCATTGAAATAATCAACAACCCAGTCGACGCCCATTTCGCCTGCTGCACCGATCCCGTACAAATACGGCCGACCGAACATCACCGCACGAGCACCAAGCGCACAGGCCTTCACCACATCACTGCCCCGCCGCACACCGCCGTCGACCAGCACCTCAATACCGTCACCTACTGCATCCATCACCGCCGGCAACAGCGCAATCGGCGCCGGAGAGCCGTCGTACTGCCGACCCCCGTGGTTTGATAATGCAATTGCTTCGACCCCTTCAGCAACTGCTCGCTGCGCGTCATTCACCGACTGAATACCCTTCAGCATGATTGGCAAACCCGACTCGCTACGCACCCAGTCGAGGTCACGCCACGACAACGACGCATCGAACTGACTATTTACATAGTCAGACAACGTGATGGCAGTCGAACCATCGACATCGCCGCGTCCGGACACTGCCGAAAATGTGATCGGTTCATGGGTGAGAAAATCCAGCGTCCAGCGCGGGTGACGCATACCGTCGATGAACGTCTCTGGCCCAATCTTGGGGGGCAAGGTGAACCCCCGACGCACGTCGCGTTGGCGGCGGCCAAAAACTGCGGTGTCGACCGTGACCATGATTGCCTTGTAGCCAGCCGCCTTGGCGCGTTGCACAAGTTCGCGCGACAAGCCGCGATCTTTCCATACGTACAACTGGTACCACAGCGGGCCGTTCGACACTGCCGCAACTTCTTCGATACTGCGCGTACCCAAAGTGGAAAGTGTGTACGGCACGCCTCGTTGTGCAGCAACGCGAGCCACCGCCAATTCCCCTGCTGATGTTGCGATGCGGGTGAAACCCGTCGGCGAAAATGCATACGGGTACGCCATGGGCTGACCCATGACTGTCGTAGAGGTATCGATGTGTGACACATCGACCAGTACCCGCGGGTTGAGATGCACATGCTCGAACGAGTCGGAGTTGTTGTCCATCGACCATTCGGTTTCTGCAGCACCGTCAAAATAATCGAACACACCACCTGGCAAGTGTCGCTTGGCCAGCCGTCGCAGGTCGTTGATGTCACCGCAGCGGGCCAAACGGCGCCGCCGGCTGTTCCAATCGAATTTTCGTAGCCGCACGACCGAGCGCAGTGTCTTGAGCATCGCCAATCAGTCTTGCAGCGAGTCGAACAGCATCTGCATTTGGGCAGGGTCGGTGCGTGGGTTGACAAGGCACATGCGCAATACCGTTTCACTTTTGTGCGTGGTAGGCACCACGAAGGCAATGCCGTCGGCCAGCATGCGGTCGCTCCAGCGTGTGTAATCGGCTGGCTGCCAACCTTTACGGCGCAGCACGATGATCGATAACGAAGGTTCAACGACCAATTCAAGGTGCGCCGAGGCCCGCACCATGTCTGCAGCATCACGGGTGACCTGCAGGGTGATCTCCATGGCCTCTTCGTAGGCCTCGGTGCCGTGCGTGGCGAGGCTGAACCAAAATGGCAACCCACGAGCGCGACGCGTGAGGTGATGCGCCAAGTCGGCGGGGTTGTACGCCTCATCCAGCGCGGCACTGGCATCTTGCACGAGCACATCGAGGTACTCGGCTTTCTGGGTGTGCGCGGCTTTGCCGATGCGCACATCGCGATAAATCAGCGCACAGCAGTCGTAGGGCCCGAACAACCATTTGTGTGGGTCGACGATGAAGCTGTCGACTTTTTCGATACCGATGAACAAATGGCGCACGCTCGAAGCACAGAGTGCGGCTGCGCCATAGGCACCGTCAACATGAAACCAAATGCCGTTGTTGCGCGCAAAGTCACCGATGCCGTCGAGCTCGTCGATCACACCAATGTTGGTGGTACCCGAGGTTGCCACCACCGCACACACCCGCTGTTGGTCCTCTTGGCTGAGGCCGGCGAACGTCTCGCGAACTGCCGCGGCAGTCAGACAACCAGCGTCGTTGACCGCTGCGGTCACCAGGTCGGCATCCATCGCACTGGCGGCTAAGCCAATCGATGAATGCGCCCCTCCCGACGCAATGATGACCGGCCGTACCCGATCGGCGGCACCCTTGCGGCGCGCCCGCCACGACCAACGGGCGGCGATGAGCGCCGACAAATTGCCGTTGGTTCCCCCACTGACGAACACACCACCAGCGGTGTCGGGCAAACCTGCCAATCCGACGAGCCACGACAAGGCTTGGTTCTCGGCATACACCGCACCGGCACCTTCGAGCCATGAACCTGCATACACGTTGGATGCGCCAACAACAAGGTCAAAGAGCACCGACGACTCGGTTGGTGCACCCGGCACGAACGACAAAAACAACGGATGGTCGACACTGATGCACGACGGTGCAAGTTGTTCGGTGAAAATCTCGAGTGCCTTCAGTGCCCCGAGACCTTCCGGCGTGATGGTCTGCCCCACTTTACGCTGCAGTGTGCTGAGCGACTTCGGGGCGTCGAGCGGCGGGGGGTCGAGCCGCATGCGGTCTACGGCGTACTTGATGATCGCATCGGCAAGTTGCTGGCTGTCTTGGTCGTGATAGTGCATCCAGTAGCCGTCTGACTCATCTGGGTAGGCCGACGCCTTGGCATTCACTGCGCAAACACTAGAACGCGTTACGCCAGGCTCACGTGCTTATGCGTTACGCCAGGCTCACGATGTCCAGCCACGACTCGCTGTAGTAGTCGACCTGGCCGTCGGGCATGACGAGCACCTTGGTGGGTGCAAGTTGCTCGACGAAGTCGGTGTCATGGCTCACGAGCACGATGGCGCCGTTCCACTCCGACAACGCGGCAGCCACGGCATCACGGCTGGAGGGGTCGAGGTTGTTGGTCGGCTCATCCAGCAGCAGCACATTGTTGCGTCCGACCATCAACATGGCGAGTGCCAACTTGGTTTTTTCGCCACCCGACAATGTCGACGACTCTTGGAACACCTTGTCACCAGACAGCCCGAACGAGCCGAGCATGCCGCGCAGTTGCGTCTCGGTGAGCCCCAGACGTACGGGCGCCATTTCACGCATATGGTCAATGAGCGTTTTTTCCCCGACCAAGTTGTCGTGTTCCTGTGCGTAGTAACCCATCTGCACCTGAAAGCCGAATGAGAAGTCACCGTCGTCGGCCTTTGACTCTGCGGCCAAGATCCGCAGCAGCGACGTTTTGCCGGCACCGTTTAACCCGAGCACGAGCAGCCGCTCGCCACGACCAAGGTCAAAACTCACGTCATGAAACACGTCCGGCCCGCCATACGTCTTGCGCAGTCCGCTGGCAGTCAGCACCGTTTCGCCACAACTTGGCGCATCAGGAAACTTGACGGCCAGCGTGCGCTTGGCGCGCGGTGCATGCACGCGATCAGCATCCAGTCGACCGATGCGTTTTTCGATGCTCTTGGCCATTGACGCCTTTGATGCCTTGGCACCGAAGCGATCAACGACGCGTTGCAGGCGATCGATTTCCTTTGACTGCTGCGTTGCCATCTTCACCGCACGAGCCTCGTCAGCCTCCCGGGCACGCAGGTACTGCGAATAAGTGCCGCGGTATTCCACGATGTTGCCGGCGTCTGCCTCACTCGGGCGGTCGAGGTGTAACACGCGGGTGATTGCTTCATCAAGCAGCTCGAGGTCATGGCTGATCACGAGCAGCGCACCTTTATAACTTCGCAGGAAGTCGAGCATCCACATCTTGGCGTCGATATCGAGGTGGTTGGTGGGCTCATCAAGCAGCAACGTTTCGCTTCCGCCATAAAGAATGCGCCCAAGTTCGACGCGACGCCGCTCGCCACCCGACAACACACCAAGTTGCAGATCGAGGCGGTCGGGCTTCAAACCAAGACCGGCAGCAATCGCCCGCGCCTCACTATTGGCGGCATACCCACCCTTGCTTTCGAATTCGTCCTGGGCTCTGGTGAACCGCGCGATGTTTTGTTCATCGGCACGCTCTTCCATGGCGATGCGCAACTTTTCTAAACGGATGATGTCATCATCAATGCCCCGCGACGACAAAATGTGTGATACCGCGGTTCGGCCATCAAAAGCGCCAGCGATACGGGGGTCTTGTGGGAGGTAGCCAAATGCGCCACCGCGGGTGAGCGTGCCGGATTTTGACTCAGCAGCGCCACCCAGCACCTTGAACAGGCTCGTCTTGCCGGCACCGTTACGACCGACGAGGCCCACTTTGTCGCGAGGCATCACGGCAAACGTCGCCTCGCTCACCACCATGCGCGCGCCGACCTCGACGCTGAGATTTTTCACCTGAAGCACTCGTCAAGGCTCGCACCACATTGGCGATACCACAACGTTGCCCCGCGACATCCCTGAACGGCCCACTATTCACGCCTAATCTTGCGGTGTGGTCGGCAGCTCGAGCGTGCTCATCGGGGCCGCTGTCACCATTGCATGTTTGATGATTGCCTCGTGGTCGGTGTCACTCTTGCGACGCGACGCATCCATCGTCGACATCGTGTGGGGGCTGGGCTTCGTGGTCGTCGCCTGGGCGGCAAAATTCGTGACTGGTGCATCGGGTGCTGGCAACTGGTTGCTGCTCATGATGGTGACGCTCTGGGGGCTTCGCCTGGCTGGATACCTCGCCAAACGCAACCTTGGCAACGGCGAAGATTTTCGTTATCGCGCGATGCGCCGCAAGCATGGTGAGCGCTTTGCGATCGTCAGCCTGTACTCAGTGTTCGGATTGCAAGGTTTGCTCATGTTCGTGGTGTCGCTCCCGGTCACACTCGGCCAACGCGACACCAGTGCCGGTGCCGGGTTCGTCGTGCTGCTCGGTTTCATCGTGTGGGCGATCGGTGCGTATTTCGAGGTGGTTGGCGACGCCCAGCTTGCGAGATTCAAGCGCGATCCACGCAACGCCGACCAAATCATGGATCAAGGCCTGTGGGGTCTCACCCGTCACCCGAACTATTTCGGTGACTGCCTCGTGTGGTGGGGCCTCGCCATCGTTGGCGCAACGCAGGGCGCCGGCTTGTGGGCGTTTCTCGGCGCAATCGTGATGACCGTGTTGTTGGTTCGTGTCTCTGGTGCTGCGTTGCTTGATCGTCTGCTGGCCAAGCGCAAACCTGGCTACGCCGAATATATGGAGCGCACGAGCGGCTTCATTCCGATGCCGAGACGGTCCGGCCGGGCTCGTACACCACGACGTGGTCAGCCAGTGCGGTCACGTCCTGTGCGTCGTGAGTTACCAAGAGAGCGATAATCCCCCGCTCATCCACGAGCGAACGCACCAACGAACGCATCGAGTCGCGGCTTGTCGCGTCAAGCGAGCTGAACGGCTCATCCAACAACAAGATCCGTGGCTCACCCGCCAGTGCCCGAGCCAGCGCCACTCGCTGGCGCTCGCCACCCGAAAGCAACCGGGTCTTGGCCGACATCGCCCGACCCAAACCAACTCGCTCCAGCAGGGCCGTCGCACTTTCCTTCGCCGTCGCCACATTGGCTTGACGTATCGCCAGCGCCACATTGTCGAGGGGTGATCGGTGGTCGAGCAGTGCCGCATGCTGATACACCATGCCCAGGCGACGATCCTGCGAACGCATGTGCACACCCACTGTGGTGTCGGCAAAAATATTGTCGCCGCACACGATGGTGCCACGCGCCGGGCGAAGGGTGCCCGCGATTGCCGCCAACGTGAGGCTCTTGCCCGAACCTGACGGACCAGAAAGCACGGTGATGCCACCCTGTGCGGTGAACGATGCCGCAACCTCAAACCCGGGAACCGCAACCCGTACGTCAACGGCGAGCGTGGTCATCGTCGTCTCGCAAATACCTGGGTCACCAAGATGAGCACCACCACCGCAATTGCACCAAGCACGAGCGAGCCCGTGCGGGCGGTGGCATCATCCCCGGATTGGACTGCGTCGTACACCGCCACGGGAAGGGTTTGGGTCTGGCCGGGGATGTTGCCCGCGACCATGACCGTCGCCCCGAAATCGCCGAGGGCCCGCGCGAACCCCAGCGCGACACCCGCCCCGATGCCCCGCGCCGCGAGCGGCAACGTGACGACTCGCGCCACTCGCCACTCGGACAACCCCATGACCCGTGCCGCCTCTTCAACCCGTGAATCGACGTTGCTGATTGCCGCACGCGCGGCGCGAATGACGAAGGGCAACGCCGAAACGGTCGCGGCAACGACGGCGCCTGATTGGGTGAACACCAATGGTGATCCGAAGATGTTTTCCCAGCCCTGACCCAACGTTGAACGTGTGCCCAACAGGGTCAGCAGGTAATAGCCGAGCACCGTCGGGGGCAAAACGATCGGCAAGGTAAAAATCGCTTCGACGATTGCGGTGAAGCGCGACTGCCATTTGGCAAGTAGGTACGCCAAGGCCACGCCGAACAACGACGCCAGCAGGGTGGCGATGACCGACACCCGCAGCGAAAGCCAGAGTGGAAACCAGTCACTCATGAGTCCACCGTAAAGCCGTACCGCACGAGAATCGCCCGACCGCCCGGCGAGTGAAGCGCTGCCACGAACAGCTGTGCTGCGTCATTGTCACCAGCGCGACTGGTGATCACAAGAGTCTGGCGAATCGGCTGATGCAGATCAGCGGCAACCACGAGATGCTTGTCGCGCACGACGAGCGCCAGCGCCACAAGCCCCGCGTCAACTTCACCAGCCTGTACGAGGCGGACTGCATCGGCAACATTGTCGGCAAGAACAAGTCGGCCGGCGACTTGGTCGTAGATGCCGAGACTCTGCAGAGTTTCGCGGGCTGCGACACCATAAGGCGCATGGGCCGGATTGGCGATGACGATCCGCGAATACGACGGTAGGTCGCGTAGGTCGGTTGGTGGTGCGACACCCGTGGCGGTGATGAGCGCGAGGCGTCCGACGGCAAACGACTGGCGCGACGAATCGATGCCGAAACCGGCAGCGATGACCTCGTCGACGTACGCCGCATTTGCCGACACGTAGACGTCGTACGGCGCCCCATTGAGTACCTGCTCGCGCAGCAGGCCCGACGAGCCAAACACAAACCCAATGTCGACACCGTCGTTCTCTTTCACCAGTACGGCGACTTCCTGAAACACATCACGGGTGTCGCTGGCTGCGGCAACCACCGCGTCGTAGCGCACCGCGCCACCGCAGGCTGAAAGTGTGGCAAGGAGTAGAACACCGATCGACCGTGAGCAGGCGCGCGACAAGAACCGAATGGAGCGGACGACGGGATTCGAACCCGCGACCCTCACCTTGGCAAGGTGATGCTCTACCACTGAGCCACGTCCGCGTTACGGGTTTGAGTTTAGCAACGGGTCGGCAGTCGCCGCTATGTCGCTTTTCGTGCCTCGCGCCGAGGTGGCACTGACGATTACACCACCTAACCCCAACAGCACAACGACACCACCGAGCATCTGCATGACGGCAATGTTCTGGTCGAGAAAAATAAAGGCCAGGAGTGTCGAAACAACGGGGCCACCCAACGTGATCAACGAAGAGGCGGTGGTGTCGAGGTACCGCTGCGCCCATGTCATGAGATAGTGCCCGATCGTGCCGGGGATCAACATCATCAGCACCAAGAACATCCAGTCGCGGGGCTGCACATCCAAGAGATCGTCGCTGGCGATGAGTGCCCACGGAATTGCCAACAGCACGTTGGTGAGACAAATCCCCGTCAAAAATGACCACGTATTGGTGCCCTCGTCACGGGCACGCTTGGCGGCGATGAAATAAATCGTCCACACAGCCATATTGCCGAACGCCAAAGCGTCGCCGATCAACCCGTGCTGACTGCCGCTGGAGGTGTCGGCGCCGATCACGATCGCAACTACCCCGCCGAAACTAACCAGTGAATACAGCAACCGTTTAACAGTGATTTTCTCACCGAGAATTCGGGGGGCGAGTAACAACAACAATGCCGGGGTAAGACTGCCGATGAGGGTGGCATTGACGATGGTGGTTTCCTTAAACGAAGCAAAGCCCATAGCGGTCGACAGTCCAAAAAATATGCCCGGCTTCCACGCCACCGTAAAATGACGACGATTGAAACCATCACCAGCCGTGTGGGCCAAAAAGAAGAGCACCGGCAGCCAGATGAGTTGGCGAAACAACACCATCGTTGGCAACGAAATCGTGAGACTCGAGACAAAGAGCGGTCCTACCGCCCAGGCCATCACCGCCACCGCAACTGCCACGATTGGCGCCCCACGGCGACGATGGAGCGCACCGGTGTTGCTGGCCGCCGTCATATCGGTGGTGCTTGCTTACGGGCGCTTGTCGGCAGGCCGAAGATCGATTCGCAAGGTCAATATCCCGTCATCCAGCGACGCTTGTGCATCGCCGATCATCGCGAAGTCCTGAAAATCGGTGTTGGCCTGGGCGATGAACTGTTGACGCTCCTCACCGGCGACCGGCGGGAGCGGACGCTTGCGAACCGCACCAGCGCGTTCCTTGAAGCGTGCGATCATCGCTTGGGGGTCAAAACTCACGGCTCTACCGTAGTTCGCGCCTCTCGCAACATTTCCTTGCGAGTCTCGGCGTCGGCAGTTTTGAAGCGGCGGTCACCGATGACTTCCAGCGGCCCAAGTACGGGGTCATCGGCCCGCGCACCGCGCCAAAACCACAGGGTGACACCAACCAGCGCCACACCAACGATGATGAGCACCAGACCAAGCACCATGCTGCCAAACTAGTGGCATGTCGAATGTGCTTTCCAGCTTGGCATTCATGGCGGTGATCGGTCTCCTGGCGTACGTGGGTTGGGGTCTCGAGCCGCACTGGGCATCAAAAGATGGTGTGAAGTTCATATGCCGAATGCAGGAATACTCAGACGACCCCGGTCAACGTCTGCGATGGCATGACGTAAAAGTCAAAGTGGATGCGAGTGAACTGCTCGTATCTGCCCGCGCACGAAAATCGAGTGCACTGCGCGGTGTGTGGAAAGTGGTGGGGGCAGTAAGTATCGACGAAAAGAATCGTCGTCTCTATGAAGTGCGATCGACGAACGACGTAAGTGCCACACTGCGGGTGCCGCAAAGCAGCCGCTGTGTGCCCTTACTCGACCGTCTGGTGCCTTGAGGAACGCTTCGGGGTAGACCTGCAATAAAGCGTGTATCAATCGACGGCGTGCAACCAGCGTGTGATTGGCGGCCCAACCTGCTGTAGGTCGATGAGGAATGCGTCGTGACCGTGCGGCGATTCAATCTCGACCATCTCCGTGCGCACACCATTGCGCGTGACCAAATCACGAATTTGGCGCTGCTGATAGGCGGGATACAAAATGTCACTGGACATGCCGATCGTCAGCGTCGATGCAGTGATTCTGGCCATCGCCCGTTCGAGACCGCCGCGCCCGCGGGCCACATCATGCAGGTCCATCGCTTTGCCGATGAGCAGGTAACTGTTCGTGTCGAAGCGTCGGATGAGACGGTCACCATGGTGGTCGAGATAGCGCTCCACTTCGAATTTGTCCCACAACCCGATACCGCTGTTCTCTGCATCCATGTCGGCGAGATCACGGCCGAATCGTTCGGTGAACGCGTTGTCACTGCGGAACGTCACTTGTGCAACCATGCGCGCGATCGCCAACCCTTGCCATGGCCCCTTACCCACGGCTGCGTCGTAGTAATTGCCACCGCGCCATTGCGGGTCGAGACGAATCGCACGACGCCCGATCGAGCCCCACGCAATCTGCTGGGCCGTCGCCTGGGCACATGTGCCGATGGCAACGAGTGAGCCGACACGATCGGGATACGTAATCGCCCACTCAAGCGCCTGCATGCCGCCCATCGAGCCGCCGATTACCGAGTGCCAACGCCGCACACCTAGCTCATCGGCGAGCCGCACCTGGGCACGCACCATGTCGCGAACCGTGATGACCGGAAATCGTGAGCCGTACGGTGCGCCATCATCGGGGTGCAACGATGCGGGGCCAGTCGTGCCTTGGCAGCCGCCGAGCACATTGCTGCACACGACGAACCACTCGTCGGTGTCGATCGCCAGACCTGGCCCAACGAGACCCTCCCACCAACCAGGCGTGGGGTGGCCTTCGCCGGCGGCACCAGCGACGTGACTGTCCCCCGTCCAAGCGTGACAGATGAGGATTGCATTCGACTGATCGGCGTTGAGCGTGCCCCAGGTTTCGTAGGCGACAATAACGTCGCGCAGGGTGGCGCCGACATCCAACGCAACTGCACGCTCACCGAACGACAAAAAGTGTCGACGTCCCGCCGGCTGCGCGGGCGACCACGCTCCTGTTGCGGGGTAGTCGGTGCGTTGCATGTTTGATGGTCCTGACGGTTGTGCCACCATGCGGTCCGTTGTCCCTGGCGGGACCACATCGCCACCGAAGTGACTTGGCACCGTGGATTCCCGGTTGCCGGACCGTTTGGTCTCTCGTGATGTTGCAACTTTGAGGCTAGCGGTGCCGCCAATTCATCTGGCGGGTGGCGTCGGGAGGGCACAGCGGCGCCGTTCGGCGACCCGGCGATACACAATCGAGGCAATACGCCGGACGCCTGGCGCACTGATGAGTAGCCCTGCGAGCGGCCACGGCTTGTTGGCGTTACGCAGGCAAGCAGCGACCGCAACATGGGCCGACTGCACCGTGCCATCAGCACTCACCCATTGCACGGCATCGGCACATTGTTCGCGAGTCAGCCCGAGTGCAGCAAGATCGGCATCCTGATACGCCACGCTGGTCATTGGTCGACGTGTGCGCCGCGCCAAAAATCGAACACACGCCCGGCAAAAATCGCACTCGCCGTCCCACACCAGCACCGGCTTCGTTAGCGTGGGGGTGGTCGTGTTGCGCGTGCTGTCGTCACTCAAGATGATCGGGCTCCATGTGTTGACTGTTGTACTCGTTGCTCTCATGGTAAGCCTCGGCTTTTGGCAATTGCGCCGTCATGATGCACGTGTCACATTCAACGCTGCCGTGCGCGCTCGGGCCGCTGATGCAGCGCGGTCACCAGATGAGCTACTAGCACTCAGCCCAGACCTTGCCAACCTTGAGTGGTATCCACTTGTGGCGTCAGGTGAGTACTTGCCCGGCGAAGACCTCTTGCTCGTCAACCTGTCACAGGATGGTCGCGCCGGAGTTGACCCGATATCTGCGCTGCGTCTCGACGACGGTCGCATCCTGCTGGTGAATCGTGGCTTCATACCGCTGTCCGAAAGCGTGCCGATGCCGCCGGTCGGCCGTGTGACGGTGGCCGGTCGCGTGCGTGTTGCGGCCCCACGACAGCGCGGCGAGTTGAGTGACGCAGCACTCGGCGAACTCCGCGAGATTCAGCGCATCGACATTGAACGTCTCGCTGCCCAGCTACCGGGCGTGGTACTGCCCGTGTACATCGATCTCTTCGCCAGCGAACCAGCCGACTCCCCCGTGTTGTCACGGATCGCCGACCCTGAACTCACTATTGGGTCACACCTGTCGTACACGGTGCAGTGGTTCGTGTTCGCCCTGTGTGCGGTGGTCGCTTGGGTAATTATCGTGCGCCGAGTGCTCGCAACAGCGCGCCAGGCGACGACATCAACCTGAGTCGCACACCGTTCCTGACGTTACGAAACACACCGAGCATGGCCCGGCGAACGAGTACCGGTTCGCTGTCGATGCGCAGATAGGCGCCCCATTGTTCGGGTGGCAGGTTAAAGAATGCATCGAAGAATTCACCGATCGACTCGGGTGGCAATGACTGCAACACCGACAAACCCATCTCGTGCCAGCCGCGGGTGCGCACGTACGCAGCAGGCCACACTGCTGCCCACACCGCGAGCGACAATTCAGAACCGAACCTTCCCTGAGCAAGGTTCTGACAGACGGCGTCAGCGATCCGTGGCGTTGCGCGTAGCGACGCGGCCACCGAGTAGCCAGTGACCGGGTGGGTGTAGCCAGCCGCAGCACCGAACCCCACCACGCGTGTCGTACGAACTGGCAATGGTGCACCCATCGGGATATTGACACGTTCGATGCGGTGGGCAGTCGCCGAACCATCGACGCCGAGTCGCTGCGTGAGCCGTGCACGCAGGTTGTCGATGTCGTGCGGCGGGTCGGCATACAACGATGTTTCTTCAACAAGCACCCGACCGTCGGTGAATCGGGCGGCATACAAGAACGTGGGAGGTGTGCTCCAATCCATCAGCGTAAAAACATCAGCCTCAACTTTGGCCCGTCGTGGTACTTCGTCGGGTTGATCGCCCACGACGAGACCGTACGCCGTCTGGGCACCCGATGATTGGCCACGACGAGCGAGTAACGACCCGCCGCCGGTTGCATCTATCACCAGACGGGCGTGTATCACACCACCACTACGCAGGTGGACATTCGAGGTGTCGTTATCGTGCTGCACACCCGTTACGGTGTCGTCAAGAACGCGCACGCCTGCACCCAAACTTGCTTGAAGTCGCTCGTTGTCGAACACCACATATGGTCGCGCCAGACGATGTTCCTGACGGCCAACCACGCGCACCGTCGACCATGCTCCGCGCACCAGTGCGTTGAGTGGGGCCCCCAACTCGCACGACGCGACATCGTCTCGCCAGCCACCGTACGTGGCATGCCAGGCACCACTCGGTGCCACGATCAGCGCGTCCACCCCACGCGACACCAGCCCGTGGGCTAGCGACAAGCCGGCGGGCCCAGCGCCGACGATGACTATGTCGTGGCGCATTGATTACCCGAGATCAGGAAGGTCAGCAAGGTGAGCGTGATCGTTATAGCGCACCAGGCGCCAGACGTTTTCGCGCGCCCGTACCAATTCGGTGATGGAAGAGTTTTTTGCATACAGCTCGAACCGGCCCGTTGATGGCGTCTGCAAACAGTGGCGCAGCAAGCCTTCGATGGTGCCTCCATGACAGCTGACGACCACCGTCTGGTTGCGATAGTCGCGTTCCAGTTCACGAAACGCCTCGATGATGCGCGCATGAAATTGGGCGATTGTCTCGCCACCGGGGAAGGTGACTGCGTGCGGATCGGCATTGAAGTCTGGGGGGCCGTAGCGCGCGACGAACTCGTCGAATTTCAGCCCATCACATTCGGGACCGGGATCGTGCTCACCGAACGCGGCACGCACGTCAACCACCGAATGCCCGATGTAAGGCGAAATGATCTCGGCAGTTTGCAGGGCCCGCGGATACGAACTGGAGACCACTGCGTCGACGGTCAGTTCCTTCGTGCGCGCCAGCCGCTCACCAAGCACCCTCGCCTGCGCTCGGCCATAATCGGTCAGACCACGACAGGTACGCAGGCCCCCTACGAAGCGCTCAGCATTGGCGAAGGATTCGCCATGGCGCACGAGCACCACGCGGGTGTCGTTCATACCAGTTTTTCGACGAAGCCTTCAAGTTGGCGCAAATTGCGACATTCGTAGACGCCGTCGGTATGACCGCCGTATTCGCCGACGATGGAATCACCTGTGTTCCAATACGATCGCGGCTCGGGGTTCAACCAGTACACATGCCGGGCATGCTTGCGAATTTCTTTTACGACCCAACTCTGCGACGCGTGATAGTTGTTGCGCGCATCACCCAGCAACAACACCGTGGTCTTGGGGTTGATGTCTTTGCCGTAACGCTCCCAGAACACCTCGAGGGCATGCCCATAATCTGAGTGTCCGTCCACCCACACGACATCGGCTTCGGTGTTCACCTTGTGGATCGCTTCTTGGATGTCTTCGGTGGCCTTGAAGTATTTGGTCACCTCGTCGATGCCGTCGATGAAGACGAACGATCGCACCTTGCTGAACTGGCTTTGCATCGCGTACACCAGCATCAACGTGAACCTCGCAAACGCAGCGACACTGCCCGAGATGTCGGCAATGACCATGAGTTCTGGTTTGGCCGGGCGTGGGTACTTGAATTTCGGCTCGGCCGGCACGCCACCGTAACTGAGCGAATGACGCACCGTATTACGAAAATCGAGCGCACCTTTACGACCGTGCCGACGTTTTCGCGTCAGGCGTGCGGCGAGTTTGCGAGTCAGTGGGAACAGCGCTTTTTTCAGCGATTGCATTTCTTCCCGACTGGCATGCATGAATTCCACATCCTCTGGCAGGGGCTTGCGCAGTGTTTTGGCCATCGCCTCGGCCCCGCGATCCGCCACCAGTCGCCGACGAATTTCGGCCTCGACCTCTTTTTTGAATTGCTCGATGCGCGATTCGTATTCGTCCTTAGCAAGTCGCTGCTCAAGATTGCTGGTGTCACGTTGTGGTGTGTGCTTTCCGGCTTCGAGCAACTTGGCGAGCATGTTGTCAAGGTCAAGATTGCGCAGGGTGCGATACAGGTAGTACGTGCCACCGACGGGTCGGCCCGGTTCCATTCCGGCGAAGCGAGCCACGGATTGCCGGGCCAGGGCCCGCATCATCGCCTGGTCACCAGCCATGAGTGCACGCATCAACATGTTGGCGAGTTCCTCTGGGGTCAGCGCCTCGAGACCACCACCGCCGGCACCGCGGCCTTCACCTTGCCCCTGTTGCGCCTGATCCTGTTCATCACGCCAGAACTCGTCGGCCTGGTCATCGCTCGGATCGACGATGTTGTACTGCGAACCACGCAGCGAAAAATACACCTCGAAAATCGTTTCAAAGACGCGCCAGTGCGACGAATTTTTTACCAGGGTGGCGCCGAGTGCATACTTGAACGCATCACGATCCTCGATCGGAATCACTTTGACCGCCTCCATGGCGTCAAGGTTCTCCGTGAGGCTCACGGGCAGTCCGGCGCGCCGCAATTCTGCGACGAACCCGGACATCAGGTCGATGGCCGGCATGGTGCGCCTACTCGACGACCGACAGCTCTTTGGCAGCCTTGGCGATATCGGTTTGGTACTTCAACAGCACGTGCAACGTTTCCTTGGCTTGCTGGGCGTCGATATGTTCGACACCAAGCAGAATGAGCGTGCGGGCCCAGTCGAGTGTTTCACTCACCGACGGGGCCTTCTTGAGGTCGAGTTGGCGAATGCTACGCACGATGCGCGCAATCTGGTCGGCGAGGTTCTTGCTGATATCCGGCACCCGAGCCAGCACGATTTCTTTCTCGCGTTCAAGGTCGGGGTAGTCGACGTGGAGGTACAAACAACGACGCTTCAACGCTTCGGATAGCTCGCGCGTGTTGTTCGAGGTGAGGAACACCATCGGGATTTGCTTGGCGGTGATCGTGCCCAGTTCTGGAATCGACACTTGGTACTCGCTCAACACCTCGAGCAGCAATGCCTCAGTTTCAACCTCGACACGATCGACTTCGTCGATCAGCAACACGACCGGATCCGGTGCCGAGATGGCCTCCAGCAATGGGCGTGTGAGGAGGAACTCGTCGCTGAAAATGTCGTCGTGCACGTCCGACCAGGTGTCACTCTTTTTGTCGGATTGAATACGCAGCAACTGCTTTTTATAGTTCCACTCATAAAGCGCTTTCGATTCGTCCAAACCCTCGTAACACTGCAGTCGAATGAGACGTGCACCAACGAGTTCGGCGACACTCTTGGCCAACTGCGTCTTGCCGGTGCCGGCAGGGCCCTCGATCAAGACCGGCTTACCGAGGCGCTGGGCCAGATACACGACGCCGGCAATGCCGTCATCGGCAAGATAATTGAGCGTCTTGAGTCCATCGCGGACCTGTGCAACGGAGCTAAAAGTACTAGTCATCTGTGCAACGCTACTCATGCAACACGCCGTGACTCTCACCGAACCGATTTAGCGAATAGCCTGAGTGGTGTGGTGAGCAGCAAATGCTCTCCCCGACCCCGCCACTGCCGCGGTGATATTGATGATTGAGCGCTCGCTCTTGGCGAGCAATCTCGGCGTGGCGAGTGGCACCCTCGCATCACGAATCACCGGGCTGGCGAGGCTCATTGTCTTTGCGGCAATTATCGGTCAAACGGCGCTGGCCGACGCATTCGATGTCGGCAACAACGCCCCCAATGTGATCTATGAACTGCTGCTTGGTGGCACCCTGACCGCCACACTCGTACCGCTCTTCGTCGGCCATCGCGAACGCAACGATCGCAATGGCACCGCGGCAGTCTTTGGCACGGGGCTGGTCGCCCTGGCCCTCATCACGGTGCTGGCGATCGCTGCTGCTCCACTTATTTTTCGACTGTACGCACTTTCTCCGGCTGGCGATGCCGAACTGTTCCAGACGGTCGGCACCGCCCTCACGCAGGTGTTTCTCATCCAGATCTTTTTCTACGGCGTCAACGCGCTTGCCGCCGCAATCCTGCATGCCCAGGGCCGGTTCCTGATTGCCGCCTGGGCACCGGTTGCGTCAAATTTGGTCGCCATCACTGCCCTGCTGGCGCTGCGCACCGACACTGCGATTCTCGAAGTCGACCTGGCCAATGCCGTGGCGGGAACACGACTGTTCTGGTGGTTCACACTCGGGCCCACCGTCGGCATCGCAGCGATGGCGGGTCTCGTGCTCATCGCCGCGATTCGCACCGGAGCGTTGCCACGGCCACACTTTGCCCCGCGCCATCCAGCCGTACGCGAACTGGCCCGACTTTCTGGTTGGACAATCGGATATATCGCCGCCAATCAGACGGCGTTGGTGGTCGTAAAGAATCTGGCCGAGCCCGGGACTGGTCAACTCGATGCGTACGCCAAGGCGATGATGATTTTTCAGTTGCCACACGGGTTGCTTGCCGTCACGATCGTGACGACTGCCGCCCCGTTACTGGCCCGGGCCGCCGCGCAGGGTAATCAAACGGAATTTCAGATTCAATTCGCCCGTGGCGCACGAACGACCATGGCCCTCACATTGTTGCCGAGTATTGCCCTGGCAATCTTTGCCCAGCCAATCGTGCAAATCTTGCTCGGCTGGGGCAAGTTCAGTGATGCCGCAGTTGCATCAACCGCGCAAGCTCTCAGTGGTCTGGCGATCGGCTTGGTTGGCTTCTCGCTGTATTTGTTTACGTTGCGGGGGTTTTACAGCCATGGCGACACGCGCACACCGTTCGTCATCAACGTGCTCCAGAACGTGCTCAACGTATTGTTGGCATTCGTGCTGATGCCGCTGTACGGCGTGCGGGGTCTCGGCCTGGCGTTTGCGATTGCCTACCTTGTCTCGGCAGTCGTGGCGGTGGAGGTTTTGCGTCGTAAGCACGGCACCGCGCACCTCGGCGGCCTGGTCAGTAGACGGTCTTATCAATAAACGATGAGATCATCGCGATGTACCAACTCGGTTGGTACGTCATCGGGTAACTCGCTGCTTTTTTTGCCGGCCGCCGCCGCTGCTTGACGCGCATCGACACGGGCCAAACCACGGGCGATCACATCGCCGGCGACATCCAGCACCTCGACGATGTCGGCAGCCGTGAAATCACCGCGCACCTCAACCACGCCGGCGTGCAGCAATGACACTCCGCGCGTCACCAGCGCAGTGGCGGCACCGGCGTCGACCGTGACCGAACCTGTCGGCTGGGCGGCGAATGCAATCCACAACTTCCGAGCGGTCAGACGGCGATCGTGGGCGGCGAACGTGGTGCCCACGTCGTCGGCGCCAGCGGCTGCATCCTGCAACACATTGGGGCGTGTGGCGCGGGCGATCACGGTGCGCACCCCCGACCAACTGGCGATTCGTGCCGCGGTTAATTTTGACGCCATGCCCCCGCTGCCCCGCGCGGTCGTCGACGATCCGGCGCGTACCGACATGAGTTCATCATTGGCCGCCACGTGGGTAATCAGTGCAGCCGATGGATTGTTCGTCGGGTCGGCGGTAAACAGCCCTTCGGTGTCGGTGAGCAACACGAGTACATCGGCGTCGACACTGTGAGCGACCAGGGCCGCGATTCGATCATTGTCACCAAAACGAATTTCATCGCTGGCAATTGCATCGTTTTCATTGATGATCGGCACGCAGCCAAGTTCAAGCAGTCGCAGCATGGTCTGTCGCGCATGGAGGTACTGCGCACGATCGATGAAATCGTTCGGCACGAGGAGCACCTGGGCCCCCACCAGACCGTGGCGGTCGAGGGCCATGTTGTAGTGACCCATGAGACGGCTCTGACCCGCAGCCGAGAGTGCCTGCAACGTTGCAGTATCGGTTGGGCGTTCGGTCAGCCCGAGTGCCGCAACCCCACCGGCAACGGCACCGCTGGTTACGACGAGCACCTCGTGGCCATTCGTTCGCAGTTGCGCCACTTGGGCACAGAGCGATTCAACCATTGCGACGTCGATGGCCCCACGACCATCGGTGATCGACGATGTTCCGATTTTTGCAACGAGCTTCATGCTGGGTGCACCACAACCGATCTCATGGTCAGCCAACCTCACGGGTGTATTCAAAACTGAATTCTTTGATATGGATGGTCGCACCGTCTTGCGCACCTGCCCGCGACAGCAACCGTGGCACACCAAGCCCGGTGAGACGATCATCTATGTAGTTGAGCGCATCGGGTGAATTGACGTCACTCAGGGCGACGGCACGCTCCACCGATCTGCCGTGCAGGCGGAACTCGTTGTCCCCCATTTTTTCTACCCGCGTTCCCTCGGCCTGCGGGCGGATGGTAATTTCGGTGTCATCAATGTCGGGCACGGCTCGGGCGTCACGCACGATCTCCGCCAGCGCACCGAGCACGTCGCGCACGCCGGCACCAGTGACCGCCGACATGACACGGTTGCCCGAGGCTTCCCACTTGGCCTTGGTCTCTGGGTCTACCGAGTCGAGCTTGGTGCCAACGATCAAGCGTGGACGCTCGAGGAGTTCTGGTCGATACGCCTGCAACTCCCCAAGCAGCACGTCGACTTGGGTCTCGGGTGCGATGCCCTCCATCGAGACAAGGTCGGCGAGAATGCACAGCACCCGGGCCCGCTCGATGTGGCGCAAAAATTGGTGCCCGAGGCCCCGACCTCGACTGGCACCTTCAATGAGACCGGGAATGTCGGCGATGACAAATTCAGTTTCGTCCCCCATGCGCACCACGCCGAGATGCGGCTCAAGCGTGGTGAATGGATAGTTCGCAATTTTCGGTTTGGCCGCCGACACCGCTGAAATGAACGTGCTCTTGCCGGCGTTCGGATACCCGACGAGGGCGACGTCCGCCATCAATTTCAGTTCCAGGAGCAACCACCGGTCGGGACCGTGTTCACCCTGCTCGGCAAACTTCGGTGCCCGGCGCTTGTTGGTGAGGAATCGTGCGTTGCCTCGACCACCCTGACCACCAGGAATCGCCTGCCAGCGCATGCCGTGGGTGCGCAGGTCAGCCAGCACCTCACCAGAGTCGAAGTCCTTCACGATCGTGCCCTCGGGAACCTTCACTTCCATTGGACGACCGCGACGACCATGCAGGTCTTTGCCCATCCCGGACACGCCGTCTTCACCGCGGCGGTGCGGGTGGTCACGGAATGCCACGAGTGACGCCACGTTGTGGTCGGCAATCAGCCACACCGCACCGCCATCGCCACCGTCACCACCGTTCGGTCCACCGAACACCTCGGGGCCTTCACGACGGAAACTTACACAACCGGCCCCGCCCTGTCCACCACAAACGTTGAGTTGTGCTTCATCAACGAAGGCACTCATATTTGATGACCTCCTGGTGACGCTCGGGCCGAAGTGGCGGCCTTTTTACGCTACAAGCGCAGACCCACTGCGTATCGTGAACGTATGACGTCACGCGCCGAATCGTGGGCGGCAACGATGCACGGACACACCTCCGATGGCACCATTCGGTTTGCACATGCCGATTCGTGGGCGGGTACCGGTCGCCTCGAGTTGGTCTCGCGCGATGCCCGCGAGGCGCACGAAGCCGAATTTCTGGCGCCGCTTGCCACGCGGTCGTTCGGTGCAGGGAATCGTACGGTCGCCGAAGAGCCAGACCTGTTCCGCACGTGTTTTGAACGCGACCGCGACCGTATCCTGCACGCGTCATCGTTTCGGCGACTCGCCGGCAAAACCCAGGTGTTCGTCTTCCCCGAAGATCATCAACGAACGCGTCTCACTCATGCGCTCGAAGTCGCGCAGGTCGCCGTGTCGATCGCGCGGGCACTCGGGCTCAATGTGGCACTCGCCGAAGCCATCGCCCTTGGCCACGATTGTGGGCATGGCCCCGGTGGTCACGCCAGCGAAGATGCCCTCTCGCCGTACATTGATGGCGGCTACGACCATGCCGTGTGGGGTGCCGACGTCGCGCTGTCGTCGCTCAACCTGTGCCACGAAACGCTCGACGGTATTCGCAACCACTCATGGTCCCGACCTGCCCCTGCTACCCCCGAGGGCGAAGTCGTGTCATGGGCTGATCGCATTGCATATGTCTGCCACGATTTCGAAGATGCAGTATCGACCGGTCTCGTCGTCGCAGAGCACCTTCCCGACGAGGTGCGGGCACGCTGCGGCACGACGCGCGGCTCGCAATTGCGTTCGTTCATCACCGCAATGATCGAAGCTGCCCGACACTCGGGTCGAATCGGCATGACCGCCGAGACGGCCGGTGCCCTTGCTGCATTCCGTAAATTCAATTACGACAACATCTACATGCGAACCGAATCACGTGCGCAAGCCAAGTCGGTGGTCGACTTGCTACGGGCGTTGGTCGAGCACTTTCATGCCCAACCACAACACATGGCAGTGGCGTTCGAACAAGGTGTCGGGCCGGCGAATAGTGCCGAAGCACTGCGACAGGCCGTCACCTACGTGGCGGGTATGACCGACCGTTTCGCTTGTCGTCAGGCGCTGCAACTACTCGACTACGACCGGGCGCGACTCCCCCGCGGTATCGACGTCTGACGATCATCGTCTAGCGTGCGGTCGCGTGAAGCGTCAAATCTGGATTGACACCGATACGGCGAGCGACGACGTCGTTGCACTCATCATCGCGCTGCGGCATCCCGATGTCGAGGTGGTCGGCATGTCGATCGTCGCCGGCAACGTGCCACTCGAAATGGCCGTTCAGAACGCCCTGCTCACCATCGAACGCTGTGGGGCGACCGTCGCGGTCCATGCTGGCGCTGACCGCCCGCTCTCACGACCATTGGACTCGGCCCAAAATGTGCACGGCATCGACGGCATGGGTGATATCGGCCTGCACCTGAGCGGGCGTGTGCCCACCTCCCACGACGGCATTGGTGCGATGATCGCCGCCTTCCGCGCCAACCCTGGTCAAATTGAACTCGTCACACTCGGCCCACTCACCAACATTGCCGTCGCCGTGCGCAGTGAGCCACAATTCGTTTCGTGGGTCAAACGCTGCGTGAGCATGGCTGGTACTGGCGTGCTTCCGGGCAATGTGACGGCGCTTTCAGAGTTCAACGTGTGGGCTGATCCTGAAGCCGCCTATGTCGTGTTCGAGTCAGGTCTGAAAATTGAGATGGTCGGGTGGGACGTGAGTTGGCAGGACGCCGTCGTGATGGATGATTTGGCCGCCGAATTATGGGCGCTGTCACCGCTCGGCGAATTCGCGATCGACATTCAACGCAACGTGCGCGAATTTTGCCGCAACGTCACACAGATCAACGGCTTTGATCTCCCGGACCCCATTGCAATGTGTGTGGCAATCGACGACTCGATCGTCACGCAGGAGGCCACCAAATACGTCGAAATTATCCTTGGTGAAGGTCATGCCCGGGGCCAGACGATGGTCGACTGGCGTGGCGCGGTGCGCAAGAAAGCCAACACGCGCGTGGTGTTGCGTGCCGACCAGGCGAAATTTCAGTCGATGTTGCGCGCTGCTCTAGGCAACGGGTAGCACGTCGACGACTTTGCGCCCGCGGCGCTCGCCGAATTTTACGCTGCCGTTGACCACCGAAAATAACGTGTCGTCTTTGGCGCGGCGCACGTTCTTACCGGGGTGCACCTTGGTGCCCCGTTGACGGATGATGATGGTGCCGGCGGTGATTTTGGTGCCGTCGAATACCTTGACACCGAGACGCTGTGAGTTGGAATCGCGACCGTTCCTGGTTGAACCGCCACCCTTTGTCTTTGACATGATTTAGCCTTTCACAATGCTGGTGATTTTGACGAGGGTATAACGCTGACGATGACCGAACCGGCGACGCTGGTTGGTGCGGCGCTTGTAGGTGAAGCCATCAATCTTGACGCCGAGGTCTTCGCCGACAATCGTCGCCTTGACGGTGGCTTTGGCGAGGTCTTTGGGGGTTGACAGCACCGTGGCGCCGTCCACGACGAGCACCGGTCGCAACGAGATTTCGCTGCCAGTCGTACCGTCGAGCAACTCAACGCGCAGGGTCTGACCACTCGAGACCTTCGCTTGTTTGCCACCTGTGGCGATCACTGCGTACATAACGACCTCGTACCCTATCGGGCATTCCCTGGCAGATCGGCGCCCGCCTGAACCGCGGCGTCGTCTTCGAGCAATTCGGTGTCCAGCACCACACCGCGACCTTGGCACGGCTGACAGGTGTCGGCAAACGACGTGATGAGCCCCTCGCCGATGCGTTTACGTGTCATCTGCACCAAGCCGAGCTCGGAAACATCGAACACCTGGGTGCGGGTCTTGTCGCGCGCCAGGGCATGCCGCAACGCGTCAACCACCTTGCGGCGGTTTTCTTTGATTTCCATGTCGATGAAGTCGATCACGATGATGCCACCGATATCGCGCAGTCGCAGCTGACGCGCGACCTCTTCGGCGGCCTCGAGATTGTTGCCGAGCACCGTCTCTTCGAGATTGTTCTTACCGACGTTTTTACCCGTATTCACGTCGACCACGGTGAGCGCCTCGGTGTGCTCGATCACGAGTGAACCACCCGACGGCAACCACACTTTTCGATCGAGCGCCTTGCGCAACTGTTCAACGACTCGGTGTTGCTCAAACAGCGGAAGGTCCTGTTGCTTGGCATCCCAGTACTCAACGCGATCGACGAACTCAGGATTGAACGCGATGATGTAATCCCGCACTTCCTCGTAGAGCTCGCGGTCGTCAATGACGATGCCGCGGTAATCGCTGCTGAACTCCTCGCGAATCACCCGCACCGCCAGCGATGGCTCGCGGTACAGCAGGGTCGGCGAATTGGCTTTTCCTGCTTTCGCTTTGATTTGTGCCCAGCGCTCGATCAACTGCTCCATGTCGGTGGTGAGTTCATGCTCGGTGGCGTTCTCGGCAGCCGTGCGCACGATGAGACCGTGCTCATCGGGCTTGATGCGGTCCAACACGTTGCGTAAGCGGCGCCGTTCGCTCTCGGGCAGTCGTTTAGAAATGCCGTACGTCTTTGAATCAGGAATCAACACGACGAAGCGGCCCGGCAACGACACTTCTTGGGTCAGTCGCCCACCTTTTTCACCGATCGGATTCTTCGTCACCTGACAGAGGATCAATTGACCGCGCCGCAGGACCTGTTCGATACGCGGCTCGGGGCCCTGCTCGACCACATCTTCCTTGTCGAATTGCACATCGCCGCGGTACAGCACCGCATTCTTCGGGGTGCCGATGTCGACGAAAGCCGCTTCCATGCCCGGCAGCACGTTTTGTACTTTGCCGAGATAGATATTGCCGTGAATCTGCAACGCATCATCGGCGGGACGACTGACGTAGTGCTCAATCAGGCTGCGGCCTTCAAGTAGGGCGACCTGTGTGAGGTCGTTGCGTACGTGCACGCACATGAGATAGCGCCCCAGCGGGCGGCCGTCACGTTCTTTGCCACGACGTCGGGCAATCAGACCAGCTTCGGATTCGTCGCGGGCACCGTCACCGTTGTCAGAACGACGATCGACCGAGCGATTCTCGCCGCGACTGCGACTACGGCCGCGACCACCGCGTCGTCGGCGTCGGTTGTTCGAGCGACCACCGCCTTCGCCACCGTTGCGCGACGGGCGTGTGGAGCGGTTGGAACGGTCAGAACCGTTGGCGCGGTCAGGCGCGTCGTTCGTGTCGGCATTGTCGCTCGTGTCCCCCTCAGGCGAACCGCCAAAGGCTCGTCCCGGTGGCGGTGGAATTGACGCCCGACCCTCGCGCGGGTGCTCGGGCAACTCAACGGGCGAGCGTTCGCTCTCACCAAATTCATTCGTCATGTCAAAACCTTTCCGATGGCGGCAATCTCGCGCCTGTGCGCCGAATTCGCCGTGCCGTGGCGCGGTGCGCATCTACCCCTTGCGCTCGCACGCTCGTGCGTATGTCCAAATCTGCTGTTGGGAATTTCCCAACGGTTGCTAAAGCCTACCGACTTCCTCAGGCCGAGCGACGCATCTCCACGCTTTGCACGAGACCAATCATGACGGCCCAGGAAACGAGGTGTGACCCCCCATACGAGACGAAGGGCAGGGGCAGACCCGAGACGGGTGTAATGCCGATGGTCATACCGATGTTCTGGAACACCTGCCAGGCCAGGGTCGCAAACACTCCCGCCGCCAAGAACCGCCCAAATGGCGTGTTGGCGTTGCGGCCGATGATCCATACGCGCAACAAGATGAAGCCAAATAGCCCGACCACGATCAACGCACCAACCAAGCCGAACTGCTCCCCGATCGCCGAGAACGGAAAGTCAGTCGACTGCACCGGAATAAAACGGCCGTTCGTCAGCTCGCCCTGCAGATAGCCCTTACCGAAATATCCACCGGCAGCGACCGCCCGTTTTGCATAACGCACCTGCAAGACGAGGCTCTGCAAACTTTCGTTGGTGGTGTTGTTCTGGTTCCACAACGCGGTAAAACGTTCCAGCTGATAATCACGAACCACGCCCGACCAGATGGATGCCACAAAACTGAACACCGCCAATAACGAAACAAAAACAAAATGGCGTTGTTGTGTCCCGGCAATGAGCAGCACCCCAAACACGCCTGCTGCAATCGTCATCGCCGAGCCGAGGTCGGGCTGCCCGGCGATCAACAGAAACGGCACCACGGCAATCAACAATGCCCGAATGAACTCGTCGTACGGCACCGTTCGCATCCCGGCGTCGGCAAACCACGCCGCCAAGACGAGGACGAGGACGGGCTTCATGACTTCGGCTGGCTGCACGGCGATGATGCCCAGGTCGAACGACAGTTTGGTTTCATCACTCACGAATCCCCACAGCAGCAAAATGAGCAATGAAAACGTGGTGGCACCGTAGAGCCACACGGCTTTACTTCGCAACCAGTCATGACCAAAAAACATCACCGCAAACAGCGAGAACGTCGCCGCAATGACGAACAGCACCTGGCGCTGGGTGAAATAGAAGGGGTCAGCCCCGCGCAGAACGAGGCGGGGGCTGGTGGTTGCGTAAATGTTGAAAACGCCGATTACAACGAGTGCGATGGTTGCCCAGATCATCATCCAATCGACGTTGCGCCACGGATCAAGCACACTCGCTGAACCACGGGGATCACCCGGGCGTGGACGACCCAGAAAGATGGTCGACATATCAGTCCCTACTGTCCGCAACGGTGCTCACCAAACACATCGGGTTGCGCAGTCGCGTTGTCGGCGCCGCCATCGTCGATGCAATGTCGAGCGGGTCAGCCGGGCTGAGGTCGTCAACGCGCCATTGCTTACTGAGTGCCGAAAAGATGCACTTCAGAACCGGTGCCGCAGCCAGCGCGCCGTATCCCGATTTTTCCAAATAGGCGAACGCGCTGTACGGCTGACGCTCATCGAGACTGAACGCCCCAAAGGCTGACGAGTCGTTCCAGGGCAGGTTGTTGAAACCCTGCGCCGTGCCGGTCTTGCCCGCAATCGGCATTCCGCGGTAGTTACGAAACAGGTTTTCCCCCGTCGTCTTGTGGTAATAGTCGAACATAACGCCAGGCCCGGTGACAACACGCCGCAGCCCAGTCACGATGGGGTCACGCACCGCTGCCGGCAGTGGAACCTCTACTGCCGGAGACTCGTCCGCCACTCGGCGCAACACTGACGCGTTGGCGAGATCCGCCAGCCCCGACGCCTTATTGCGGGTACCGGGTGCCAATACTGCTCGAACAACTCGCGGTTCGAATTTCGTTCCGCCATTCGCCAGCGTTCCGTATGCATTTGCTACCTGCAGCGGTGACGCCGACAAGAGGCCCTGGCCGATCGAGAACAACACGTTGTCACCCACGTAATACGCACGCCCTGCATCCTCGGCAATGACCCCGAGGCTGGCCAGATACTTTTTGTACGCAGCGTTCGGAATCGTCCCGGCGTACTCGAATGGCAGGTCGATATTCGTTGGCGAGCCAAAACCGAACCGTCGCACTTCTTGTTCAAGAATTGCGCGGTAGCCACGCTCAGTCAGGATTTGTTCACCGATTTTGTAAAAGAACGAATCACTCGACACAGCGAGCGCGGTCTCCACATTGACTTCTCCGTATCGACACGGCGCACCAGTCGCGCGGCAGACCGCGTTGCGAAAGACGCACTTCACACCCTGGTCACAACGCTCCTTCGGAATGCTCTCCAGTTTGTACGAGCCACGGTCGTCAAACAGGTATTCGGCGCCCCCCGGCAACTGCCCCGTATTGAGGGCGGCATAGGCGACGAACGGCTTGAAACTTGAGCCGAGGTTGTATCGACCCGACACCGCACGATTGATCAGGATCGAACGGTCGGGGTCGTCAGTGCGTGGAAATACTTGGGCGAACTTTTCGGCGTTGATGTTCGCCGAGAACCAACGCCCGTCAAAGCGCGGGTACGAAGCCATCGCCACGACCTCGCCGGTGTCGTGGTTCATCACCACGACTGAGCCCGCAGGAGCCTTGTAATAGTTCACTTCGTCGTACTGCGGGTCGGGAATGCCCTCTGGCAGTATCACTTGTGCGGCTTCATTGCGTTGGCGCACGAGCAATTGCGTTTCCAGTGCCTGCTCGGCAAATTGTTGCAGCTTGAAGTCGAGCGAAAGCTGGATGTCCCTGCCCGACTGGGGCTCGACACGTTCAAGCACCCGCTTGACTCGACCAACCGCATCGACCTCGTAGCGCACGAAGCCAGGAATCCCACGCAGGTCAACTTCATAGATCAGTTCGACGCCGTACAGCCCGACACGTTCATTCGGGTCGTAGCCCAACGACTTGTAATACGCAGCGGACTCTTGTTGGATGGCACCCAAGAAACCGGTGACATGGCTGCCGATGGCCCCGTACTGATAGATGCGCCGCCAATCCTCTTTGATGACCACCCCGGGATAATCCTCGATGCGCTCCAGAAGGAATGCGGCTTGTTCTTCGGAGATGTCAAAGGCCAGGGGCATTTCTGTGAGTTGGTCGTATCGCTCGTCGGCAGCCCGCGTGTAGAGACGCTCGATCGGGGTTTCCAGCGGCCCCGACAGCCGCCGGAACATCTCCAATCGGTCTTGTGGATCGTTGACGATGCGCCGGTCAATCGTTGCGACAAGTACCCGCTTGTTGTCGGCAACCACGCGGCCGTTGACATCGAAGATTCGCCCCCGTTCGGGGATCAACTTGACCACCCGCGACTGCACCCGATCGACGATGCGGTCGGTTTCTTCCTTGGTGACTGCCTGCAGGAACCACACGCGGGCAAGCAACAACACCAACAGACCGATCGCGAGCCCACCGAGTGCCGACCAACGACGCTGCTGATTGTTAGTTGCCAAGCAACACCTTCTCGCGCAATGTCCATCTTGTGACAGGAATGAATAATGAGGCAATCAGCAACGCCCCGATGAAGGTCACCAACATCGCCGAGATGACCCGTATCCCGAGCCAGCCCCCTTGACCGACCACTGCCTGAGTGAGAGGCATCAACAGCTCGCCGGATGCGGCTGCAGCACTCGCCGCCAGCAATCTCAACCACCACGTCGGGTCGCGAAATGACCGCAGCATCAGCGCCGCACCAGCACCAACCGCACCGAGCACCAACGCAGAAATTCCGAGGGGCGTGGCCAGTACCGCGTCGAACATCAAACCACTGACCAAACCAACGATGGCACCAGTACGCACATCATGCACCGAGCCGACACTCGCCACAAAAATCGCAACGAGTTGGATGGCATACCCGAACGGCCGCACTGCACTGAACAACGTGGTCTGCAGGGACAGCACGATGAACACGACTAGAACCAACCGAAACCAACGACTGGCAATTGCCCGCAACACACGTTCGAGCATGTTTCAGCGTCCTGCTTCGGTGATTGGTTGATACAGCAATACGCGCAGGAACGACAGGTTGGAAAGATCTGCGACGAGATCTATCTCCAAAATTGGTCCGGCAGTTCCGAGTCGCTCGATTACCCGGGACACGACACCGATCACGACATCGGGCGGTGCGAGACTTCGAGATCCGCCCGCCGACACCACCGGTGCGCCGACCTCGATGGCTGCCGCACGGGTGGTGGCATCAAGGAAACGAACGATTGGTCGCGTTCCTGGACCGCGCCCTTCAAGAATGCCGGTTTCACGCACCGCAAGTTGGCCGGCAAGCGGCACGTTGATCTTCGAGCCGGCACCCGCCACGACATCCGCAGGCACCGTGGTGGCAGATGGCGTGAAACCGAAAATCGTGGTCGTCGTGGATGTGGTCGACGAGGTTGAGCTCGTGTCGTTCGTCTCCAGCACCGAGTCAACCGTCGGAGCATCCTCCTTCGGCAAAGTTGGCAAGGTAATCGGCGTGCGGCTCGACTTCGTAACGACTTTGACCGATAGCGCATAATCAGGGTCAGAAATCAACATGACGAGGGCGCGATCGTCGAAGACCTCGGTGACTTTACCGATGAGTCCCGCCGCATTGAGCACTGGCATACCAACCTTGATGCCTGCACTCGACCCTTGGTTGATTTCGACAATTTGAGAATAATTAGTCGGTGTTTCACCGATGACCTGGGCGGTAACCGAATTAATGCCGGCCAACGTCGGCAGACCATTGAGGGCCAGGAGTTCCTGCGCCAACCGCACGGAGGCAGCAGCGGCAACTGCGGCGCCCTCCTGCAGCGCAACCTCTTCCTTCAAGCGGTCATTTTCGTCGACCACGTCGTCGTAGTCACGAAATGCCTTCCATGCCCCGCTCAACGGGCGGGTGACGACTCGCGAAACGTCTTCAATCGGGCTAAATACGGTGCCAAACACACGTCGCATGCGCGACGTCACCGCCGAATCGCTCAGGTCGAGTGTGATAAAAAACACGGAGGCAAGTGCCAACAGCACGATGGCCCGGGTGAGATTGGATTTATTTTGAGCCACGCTCTTGCTACCGCCGGGTTACTCGTCGTCCGATTGCGCCGTGAGACCCTTCATCGCATCTAGGTTCTCCAGCGTGAGCCCGCCACCCAGCACCACCGACAGCAACGGGTCGGGGGCCACCACGGTATTGATGCCCGTTTCGTGATTGATGCGTTCGGCAAGCCCGGTGAGTAGCGCGCCACCACCCGACAACGTGATTCCGTTGCTAATGATGTCAGCGGCCAATTCCGGTGGCGTACGTTCGAGGGTGCTCTTCACCACATCGATGATCGCACTGACCGGCACATCGATTGCCGCCCGAATTTCCACCGTCGTCACCTCTTGGGTGCGTGGTAAGCCACTCGTCACATCGCGACCGCCAACATCGGCGGTGAGCTCTTGCTCGAGTGGCCAAGCCGAACCCAACTGAATCTTCACGTCCTCGGCGGTGTTGTCCCCAATCTCAAGGTTGAACTCTTTTTTGAACATCACCACGATGGCATCGTTGATTTCATCGCCGGCCACTCGACAGGAACTCGCCGTCACGATGCCTCCGAGGGAGATGACTGCAACTTCCGTGGTGCCACCCCCGATGTCGACGATGAGGTTGGCACTCGGCTCGCTGACCGGTAAGCCCGCACCGATCGCAGCAGCCATCGGCTCTTCGATCACATACACGGGTCGGCGGGCACCAGCGAACTCGGCCGCATCCTGCACGGCACGGCGTTCGACACCCGTGATTTCAGATGGCACACAGATGATCACGCGGGGTTTGCTGAAACGGCTGGTGTGCACACGGCGAATGAACTCGCGCAACATTTGCTCACACAAGTCAAAGTCGGCGATGACACCATCTTTGAGCGGTCGTACCACTCGAATATTGCGGGGGGTGCGTCCCCACATACGTTTGGCATCGTGGCCGACCGCGACAAGCTGCCCGGTTGCGATGTCGAGCGCGACGGTGCTCGGCTCATCGAGCACGATACCTTCGCCCTTGATATAGATGAGCGTGTTCGCAGTACCGAGGTCGATGGCAATGTCCCGCGTCAGGGAAATCGGATTGGTGCCGGCCAAGGTGCTGCCTCAGAGACCCGGAAAGAAGATGTGGATTTCCCTCTCGGCAGCTGCTGCCGAGTCACTGCCGTGAATGAGATTTTCGGTGAAGATGGTGCCCAAATCGCCCCGAATGGTGCCGGGTGCGGCTGCTTTCGGGTTGGTGGCACCCATCATCGCCCGGAGTATCTCCCATGTGTCATCAGGACCGGCCACTACCATCGCCACGACGGGCCCACGCGACATGAACTTGACGAGATCGGCATAGAACGGCTTGCCTTCGTGCTCGGCGTAGTGATTGGCGAGTATCGACTGGTCGAGCGTGCGCAGCTGCATGGCGGCAATGGTCAGACCCTTGCGTTCGAAACGGCCAACGATTTCGCCCACGAGGCCTCGCTCAACTGCATCAGGCTTGAGTAGAACGAGGGTCCGCTTGCTGTTCTGAGGATTTGCCACGCAACAAGGCTACCGCTACGGCATCAGTTGGCGAAGAACGGGTCGTGCTGCACCCACCACATACAGCGAGCCCGCAACAAGCAGCGCATCTTCAGCGCGCAGCTGTCGATATGCGGTTGCGAGTGCCGAGTCAACCTGCTCGACAATTTTTACATCGTCGCATCCAATGGCACGCGCAGCAGCGGCAACTTCACTCGCCGGGGTTCCGCGTGGCGTCGGCGCGGTACAACACACCACGAGATCGAACTCGTCGGCACGCAATGCACCGAGCAGTTCTTGGGGGGCACGGCTTTTCAACATGCCCACTACGAGTACTCGCTTGCCTTCGACTTGGAAGTCGTTGAAAAATACCTCCGAGCACACCTCGCCCCCACCGACGTTGTGTGCTCCGTCAACGATCACCAATGGCTGATGCCCAACCACTTCGAATCGACCCGGCATCGTGACTGCGGCAAAACCCTCATCGAGTACGTCACGATGTACGGAATTGTCGAAGAATTCCTCTACGGCAGCGACGGCAACAACCGCATTGTCACCCTGGTGACTTCCGTGCAGTGGCACGAACACGTCTTCATACCGCGCTCGCATCGTGCGCATCGACACGAGTCGCCCACCGACCGCCAATTCGTTCGACGTGACCTCAAAATGTTCGCCTCGTACCACGCGTCGGGCACACACCACTTCCGTGCAGATCTCCTGCACATCTTCCCGGGTTTCACCTTGCACGAACACACTGTCGGCCTTGACGATGCCGACCTTCTCACCTGCGATGTGGGCGTGGGTTGGGCCGGCAAACTCGGTGTGGTCGAGCGACACGTTGGTCAGCACCGCAACATCGCTCTTCACCACGTTGGTGGCGTCCCAGCGACCAAGTAGACCAACTTCTATTACCCCAACATCGATTGCACTGTTGGCGAACCAGCGGAACGCCACTGCGGTCAAGATTTCGAAATAGCTCAGTCGGGTACCGACGAGCGGCTCCAACTCGGCGATTGCCAGCACATTCTCTGCGAGCTCGTCATCGCTGATTGGCTCGTCATCGACCGCCATCCGTTCATTGACACGCTCGAGATGTGGGCTGGTATAGGTGCCCACTCGTAGACCATGCGCCATCAACAGCTTCGTCACCATTTGGCTGGTCGAACCCTTGCCATTCGTGCCTGTGATGTGAATCGTGCGGTACGCAGTATGCGGGTCACCGAGCAACCCGACAAGACGTTCGATGTTGGCAGTACTCGGGGATTCGATACGTCCGGTTTTTTCGTAGACCGAATGGGATTCCAGGAACGCAGAAGCGCGCTCGATTGCCGTTTCGGTCATGCCGTGAACGGTAGTGGGCTTACGATGCGGCGCGCTTCGGCTTACTCACCCGTGGTGAACGAGTGGTGATCGTCGGGGCTGCCCGCTCGGTGACACACTTGGCTTCGATAACCACCTTTGCCACGTCGGTTCGACCAGGCAGGTCGTACATGGTGTCGAGCAGCACATCTTCGAGAATGGCGCGCAGGCCACGTGCGCCGGTACCACGCGTGAGGGCTGCATCGGCGATCGCCGACAGTGCTTCCGGTGATAGCACCAGTTCGACGTCTTCGAATTCAAAAAACTTCTGGTACTGCTTGACCAGCGCATTCTTTGGCTCGGTGAGAATCTGCACGAGCGCATCTTTCTTCAATGCGTGTACCGCACCCACCATCGGGAGTCGCCCGACGAATTCTGGAATCATGCCGAACTTGAGCAGGTCTTCCGGCAGGACACGAGCAAACAGATCACCCGGATCACGTTCTTTTTTCGACTTGACCGTGCCGTGGAAGCCGACACCCTTGTCACCGAGACGCGAGCCAATGATCTGATCAAGGCCCGCAAACGCGCCGCCCACGATGAAGAGCACGTTGGTGGTGTCGATCTGGATGAACTCTTGATGTGGATGCTTACGACCGCCCTGGGGTGGCACGGATGCGATGGTGCCCTCAAGGATCTTGAGCAGCGCCTGTTGCACACCCTCACCCGAAACGTCGCGGGTGATCGACGGGTTCTCGCTCTTGCGCGCCACTTTATCGATTTCGTCAATGTAGACGATGCCCATCTCGGCACGTTTCACGTCGAAGTCAGCAGCCTGCAGCAATTTGAGCAGGATATTTTCGACATCTTCACCGACATAGCCCGCCTCGGTGAGCGCCGTGGCGTCGGCGATGGCAAAAGGCACGTTGAGCATGCGCGCCAGGGTCTGGGCCATGTGCGTCTTGCCGCAACCCGTGGGGCCAAGCAGCAGGATGTTACTTTTTTGCAGTTCGACATCGTCACGACGAAGTTTTTTGGACTGCGTGTACTTGATGCGCCGATAGTGGTTGAACACCGCCACCGCGAGCACTTTTTTCGCCGAATCTTGACCGACGACGAAATCGTCGAGAAAGGCCCGGATCTCGCGGGGTGTCGGAACGTTGTCCAGCCCGAGGTTCTTGGCGTCGGCCACCTCGTCGTCGATGATCTCGTTGCACAGATCGATGCACTCGTTACAGATATAGACCGATGGCCCGGCAATCAACTTCTTCACTTGCTTCTGCGTCTTGCTGCAGAACGTGCATTTGACAAGCTCTGCAGTGTCGCCAAACTTAGCCATGGTGTCCCTTTCTAACGAATAGGTCCGTTGCGGTCAGCCAATTGCCTCGTTGAAATCACTTCGTCGATCATTCCGTAGGCCTTGGCCTCTTCTGCTTCCATCACAAAGTCACGATCGGTGTCGGCGTGCACCCGTTCGATGCTTTGCCCGGTGTGGTCAGACAAGATGATTTCGAGCAAATCGCGCATCCGCAGAATTTCGCGAGCGGCGATTTCCAAATCGGTGACCTGGCCATAGCCCACTTGACCGGTTGGCTGGTGCAACAGAATGCGCGCGTGGGGCAACGCCAGACGCTTGCCCTTCGTGCCGGCAGCCAGTAAGACTGCCGCAGCCGATGCGGCTTGACCGAGGCAGATGGTGGCGATGTCGTTTTTGATGAATTGCATCGTGTCGTAAATGGCGAACAGCGCGGTGATATCGCCACCCGGGCTGTTGATGTAGATATTGATGTCCTTGTCGGGGTTTTCACTCTCGAGGTGGATGAGCTGCGCGCAAATCAGATTGGCGATCGTGTCATCAATCGGAGTGCCCAGAAAGATGATGTTGTCCTTGAGCATGCGGCTGTAAAGGTCGTACACCCGCTCGCCGCGGCTCGTTACTTCGGTGACGTTGGGAACGTAATAGTTCGAAAAGTTCATGTCTCGCTCATTCATTGGGGGTTTCTTCCACGGTACTGGTCGACCCTTCGCTCGTGTTGGATTCAGCGTCAATGTTCACAGAGGCACCGGTGTCAGCAGTGGGGTCAATGTCCACGCCAGCATCAAGCAGTGCTTCCGTGGCCAAGACCGTGCCTTGCGGATCCACGTACGTGACTTGTCGCACGAGCCATTCGAGGGCTTTGGACTTTCGAATCTGGGCCTTGAGGTCGCCGAGCGCATCATTCTTTTCGTACAGCGACTTGACACGTTTGACTTTGACATTCGCGCGAACGGCGATGCGCTCAAGTTCGATGTCGAGGTCATCATCGCCAGCGTTGAAATTCTGATCATACGCCACCGCCCGCAATGCCAGGTCTACCCGCACGGCCTTGCGTGACTGCTCCCGCAACTGGTCGATGAACTGTTCCTCGGTTTGCCCGGTGATCTGCAAAAACTGCCCAATCTCGATGCCCTGGCGCTGGAACGTGTCGACCGTGTTGCGAATTCGCGAACGAAGGTCACCCTCGACCATCGGTTCCGGTAATTCAATGTCGACCAACTTCGCCAATTCGTCGGTGACACGATCGACAACCGAGTTCCGTGCCTGATTCACTCGTGATTCATTCAAGCGTTCGGCAATCGTGACTCGCCACTTGGCGACCGTGTCGAACTCACCGAAGGTCTCCGCAACCCATGCGTCGGTCGTCTCGGGCAACTGCAGTTCCTGCACTTTGATGACCTTCAGCGAAAAATCGGCTTCATCCTCGTTGCCGTTGGGCACTGCCCGAAACTGTTTTTCAACTCCAGCCTCGAGGCCGACCAAAATTTCGTCGAAACCTTTCGCCACCCAGCCACGACCAACTTCGTACAACCAGGCTTCGACATTGAGCCCAGGCACTGGTGCACCATCACGAGACGCCGAAAGATCGATCGTTACCTGGTCGCCGGTGGCAATCGCCCGCGTCGCATCCACCAGCGTGCCGTGCCGCTTGCGTTCATTGTTGACTACCTCATCGATTTCGGCTTCGGTGGCGCTGATACTCGGCAACTCAACCCGTAGACCGGCGTAGCCCGCAACGGCAACCACGGGACGAACTTCGACTTCACAGTGGAACGAGATCGGACCGCTTGTTTCTTGCGCACCGTGCACATGTTCCACCTTCGGTGTGGCGATGATGTCGATGTCGAGTTGCTTGACTGCTTCTGCCAAGTACTTCGGCACGGCGTCTTCGATTGCTTGTGCCCGTGCCGCTTTCTTGCCGTCATCACCCAGATGCGCTTCGATGACTCGACGGGGGGCTTTGCCGGGGCGAAAACCTGGGATACGAACTTGGCGTGCCAACTTGCGATAGGCGATCTCGATGTCCTGGTCGAATGAGACCGCATCAACCGAGATGTCGACCTTTACCTTGTTGTTTTCGAGCTGTTCCACTGTGCACTGCATGAGCCACGAAGGCTACAAGTGCCATACTGAGTACATGCCATTTTGGAAGCCGCACTCCCTCGCCAGACCCCACGAGGGGCAAATCGACTTGCGTATCGGCGACACGGTGATGACGACCGTTGAGCTTCCCGATCTGCCGGCCGGCAGCGAGGGTCGGGTGATTCTCACCAACGGCTTTCAGTGGCAGCGATATCGGGTGCGTTTCGCCGATGGCACGGAGACGAGCGACCTTGATCACCGTCATTTGGCCCCGCTCGGACGCGCCAAGAAGCGTCTGGCGAAAGCCGCCAAGCGCACCAAATGATTGGCGCCGACGTGCGCCACCGCTTTCCAGGCGTGCGCGACGGCTGGGCACGTTTTGACGGCCCGGCTGGCACGCAGATGGTGGACGTCGCGATTCGTGCAGCGAGCGAGTGGTCAACGGGCGGCAACAACGCCAACACACATGGCGCCTTCGCTGCCGCCAACGCCACGGACGATCTACTTGAGCGCGCCCGTGGTGTGGTGGCGCAACTGCTCGATACCGACCCCCTGAGCGTGGTGTTCGGGGCGAACATGACGACGTTGACATTCGCCTTGACGCGGGCGATCGGCCGCACACTCAAATCTGGTGATCGCGTGGTCGGCACACGCCTTGATCACGATGCCAACGTGTCACCGTGGCGTATCGCCTGCGAAGAGTCGGGGGCCGAGCATGTGCTCGCACCGTTTTCGACCATCGACGGCCGACTCGATATGGATGCATTGGCCTCTCTCATCACACCGAACACCAAGTGGGTGGCAGTCACCGGTGCATCGAACCTCATCGGCACGATGCCCGATTTGCAAGCCATCGTTGCACTCGCCCATCAGGTCGGTGCACGGGTGTTCGTCGACGCCGTGCATCTTGCGCCACACATGCCCGTGAGCGTGCGCAAGATTGGTTGTGACGTGCTCGCCACCAGCCCGTACAAGTGGTACGGCCCACATGCCGGCGTGTTGTGCATCGAACCGAATCTGCTCAATGCCTTGCCGGTCGCCAAAGTGCGACCAGCCGACGATGTCGGGCCCCGTCGATTCGAAACCGGGACACCCAACTTTGAAAGCATCGCCGCGACCGAAGCTGCTGCCCGATACCTGCTCGAAGAAGATATGACGAGTGTTGCGGACTATGAACGGGATGTGTTTGCGCCGCTGCTCAATGGTCTGCTCGCCATGCCACACGTGCGGGTGTGGGGCCCACCCACGCTCGATGCGCGAACACCGACCGTGGCATTCACGGTTGCTGGTCTGTCGCCGGATCGCGTTGCAGAGTCGTTGGCTGCCGAACAAATCGCCGTGTGGTCGGGCAGTTCGTACGCAGTCGAACTGGTGTCGCATCTCGGGCTAACGGAGTCGGGCGGTGTCGTTCGTGCTGGTGTGGTGCGTTATGTGACCCACGATGATGTGCAGCGACTGCTCTCGGTTGTTCAGTCACTAGCCTGACAGCACGCGGGATGTAGCACAGCTTGGCTAGTGCGCCTGGTTTGGGACCAGGAGGTCGCAGGTTCAAATCCTGCCATCCCGACAACAATATGACTGCGGTGCTCAGCAACAAAGAAAAGTACGTGTCACTCGTGACGTTTCGTCGTGATGGGCGACCGGTCGCCACTGCCGTGTGGTTTGCTGCAATCAACGACGAATTCGGCGTCATCACCGAGACCAACGTCGGCAAGGTCAAACGAATCCGCAACAACGCAACCGTCAACCTGCAGGTCTGCGATATCAAAGGGGCGGTCGCTGCCGAAACACCGTTGCTGGCCGGCACTGCTCGGCTCGTTACCGGCAGCGAAGCCCTCGCCGTGCGCAAGGCCATCGCCAAAAAATATGGGCCTGTCTATGCGATGTTCAGCATCTATTGGAACATCTCCACCCTGTGGGGCAAACTTCGCAGGAACAACCAACACCAAGCCGAGACTGCAATTCTGTTCCGCCTCACGGCCTAGTGCAATGCCCCGTTGACGCCGTCGATGCCGTCAGTCCCGTTGCATTATTTCGTCAAAACGATTTCATCCGCACGGTCGGTGATCGAGTCGAGGTAGTCCATATCAGGGTCGATACCGATACCCGGGCCCGTCGGCACATCCAAGTGCCCATCGCGCAAAATGAACGGCGTGGTTACGTCGCGGGCGAAATATCTGGCTGATGCCGACGTGTCACCAGGCAGGGTGAACCCTGGCAACGCAGCCAGTGCCAGGTTGGCGGCACGTCCGATGCCGGTCTCCAACATTCCGCCGCACCACGCCGCCACACCGCGCTCAAAGCACAGGTCATGAATCTTTTTTGCCTCGAGATAACCGCCCACTCGACCTGGCTTGATGTTGATGATGCTGCACGCACCAATATCGAGGGCCTCACGGGCGACTTCGACCGAAAGAATCGACTCATCCAAACACATCGGTGTGCGCACCACCCTGGCCAATTGGGCGTGCGATGCCACCTGCTCTTCGGGCAATGGTTGCTCGATGAGCAGGAGGTTGAATTCGTCCAACTTGGCCAGATGCTCGGCATCACTGAGTTGGTACGCAGAATTGGCATCCACTTGCAACAGCAAATCGTCTCCGAAGGTCGTGCGCACGGCCCGCACTGGTTCGAGGTCGAAACCGGGCTTGATCTTTAATTTGATGCGCAGGTAACCATCGTTGATATAGCCCTGCACGACGCCCAACAATTCGTCGATGCTTGGTTGAATGCCCACCGACACACCCGAACGCACGCGGGTTTGGGTGGCACCAAGAAATGTGCCGAGGCTCATGCCGTCACTACGCAACCGAAAATCAAGCAAGGCGGTCTCGAGCACCGCTTTGGCCATGTAGTGCCCGCGAATGCCACGCACCGAATCGGTGAACGACTCTGCGGTGGTGTTGCGGTGCACCAACGGCAACATGTACCGACGCAAAACCTCCTCGCATCCGTCGACATACTCACTCGAATACATCGGCTCGCTCATGGCCACACATTCACCCCAACCAGTCAGACCCCCACCCGACACCTCTACATAGAGCAGGTCACGAGCAGTCTCGACCCCGAAGCTGGTGCGAAACGGCGTCACCAGGTCGATGTGCGCGCGCCGTAAACGAATGCCCGAAATCATGCCGACACCACCGCATACGAGCCGTCACTCATCACGCCGGCGATGGTCTGGTTGCTCGCGAACACGCGGCGTAAGTCTGCCCGTTGGGCAACGCGCCATTGCGCTGCTGCGGCCCGATCGTTGCGGCGCAGGGCTTCGATGTCAGCTGGTGTTGTGATGCTCCACTCTGCCTTCGCAACGTGTTTTCCCACTGGTGGCACCCCATCGCAGCCGGCGACCGCCCAGCGCACCAACAATCTGTCGGTGTGTTCACCTTGGTTGAGGCCATCGTTGATCGACCCATAAAAATCTTCGTGATAATCGGTGACGCGTGCACCGAGTTTCACCAGGTTAAAATACGCGTTGCGGCGCACCAGTGGGTCGAAACTCCAGGTGATGGCGGCGATCCCCCGCTCGTAGGCCCACAACCATTGGTGCTGCTTCAGCGCCTCGCCGACGCCACGCGAATTGTGGTCGGCAACGACACCCGTGACATGCGAGTGCAATGTGTGCTCGTCGTGGTGAACACCGAGAAACCCCCAACTCGCCCCGACCACCTGATCACCGAGCCAGGCCAGCGACGCATAGCCACCGGCGTGCACGGTGGCGATGATCACTTCGTTGGGCACCATGCCCCGCATCGCCCAGACACGGTCAAACAATGCCCCAGCCTGCTCACATTCGCCGCGACTCTGCGCTGTGGTGATTCGCACGTCCAAAACGCTAGTTCGCACCAACACACATGACTGCGCAAGTATGTAGCCATGCCCCTGCAAGTCACCGTCGTCGACCACCCCGTCGCTCAGGAGGCACTCACCAACCTGCGCGACCAGACCACCACCAACCAAATCTTCCGGGCCGAGATGCGGCGCTTGTCGCTCGTGGTCGTGGCCGAAGCAACACGACGCATTCCCACCACGCCACGCCAGGTGACGACGCCGCTGGCCACCACCACTGGTGTGCAGCTCGCCAGTCGCCCGGTGCTGGTGCCGATCTTGCGTGCTGGTCTCGGCATGTTGCCTGCCGCGATGGAGTTGCTGCCTGATGCCGATATTGCGGTGGTGGGCGTGCAGCGCGACGAAGAGACACACACACCAAGTGAGTACGTTGCCAAGTTGCCCGCCAATCTGAGTGGCCGCACCTGCGTGGTGCTCGACCCGATGCTTGCCACCGGTGGCTCACTCGCCCACGGTTGCAAAATTTTGGTCGACCGTGGGGCGAGTGGCACCATTTTTGTGGCGTGCGTGCTGGCCGCCCCCGAGGGAATCAAATTTCTTGAATCAACCGGCATGGACCTGCACATCATCACGGCATCGATTGACAGCCACTTGAACGAGCGAGCCTTCATCGTGCCGGGCCTCGGCGATGCCGGCGATCGACAGTTCGGGCCACCGAACTAGAAACACAGTTCGGGCCACCGAACTAGCGAACGAGAAACCTTGCAGCGTCAGCCAAAGAACGTGGCAGCAACGTCATTGAACAAGTCGAGGTCGATGGTGCGGGTCTGACCGCGCGTCACCTGCATTGACCTTCGCTCGATGCGACCGCAGCTCAACACCACCATGTCGCCGAATGCCTTGGCGTACACCGCATCAACCGCTGCCAAGCCGAAGCGCGACGACAACACACGGTCGTAGGCCGTCGGGGTGCCGCCGCGCTGCACGTGCCCGAGTTGCACCACACGCGACTCGAAACCCGTGAGTCGTGACAACTCGGGGGCAATTACCTGGCTGATGCTGCCGTGCAACTCGCGACCGTATTTGTCGAGCTGCGGTTCGGGCACCTCGAGCGTGCCGAGTTTGGGTTTGGCGCCTTCGGCCACCACGACGATTGACGCGTAGCGACCACGATCGTGGCGTCTGGAAACGATTGCCGCAACTTCTTTGATGTCGAACGGCACCTCGGGCACCAAGATGGCGGTGGCACCGCCGGCCAAACCTGCATGCAGAGCAATCCACCCAGCGTCACGACCCATAACTTCAATGACCATCACACGGTCGTGGCTTTCAGCGGTGGTGTGCAGACGATCGATTGCATCGGTGGCAATCTGCACCGCGGTTTGGAATCCGAACGTTGCGTCGGTGCCGACCACATCGTTGTCAATTGTTTTTGGTACGCCGACGATGGGCAAACCATGATCATCGGCCAACATCGACGCAACAGTCAGCGAGCCGTTACCACCGATCACCACCAAAGCATCAAGTGCCAGATCGTTGAACACTTGCCTCGTGCGCTGCACGCCGTCGGGGTAATCGAATGGGCTGCCGCGTCGCGTGCCCAGAATCGTGCCGCCCTTGGGCAAGATGCCCCGCACTTTGCTGATGTCGAGTTCTTCGTAGCGCTTTTCAAGCACACCATCCCACGAGTCATAGAAGCCAAGCACGCGATGGCCACCGACGCTGCGTGCCTTGCGCACGATGGCACGGATGACGGCATTAAGACCCGGGCAATCCCCACCGCCGGTGAGCACGCCGATGTTCATCAGATGAGACCGCGGTTATCTAACTGGTAACGCGGCGGGCGCCTTCGACCAGGTTGATGCGATAGATCACTTCATCAAGCGCGTCCCCGGCGGTCACCGTGGGGTAACGCAACGGGTTTTCCTTGGTCACACAAGTTGGCAACGGTGCCAGCAAGGTGCTCGGTCGCGGGTGACAGAACTGCACGATGCTGTACCGCTCACCGTCAAAGTTTGGGTCGGCAACCACACGGTGCCAGCCGATCGGAATCACGCCGTTGGTGAGACGCTCGAGCATGATGCCCGTATTCAAAATTACGTGCCCGGCCGGCGGCACTGCGTCGAGCCATTTGCCGTCGTGCTTAACCTGCAAGCCCCTGGCAGTGGCCCGTGGCAACGCAGTAATCAGGTTGATGTCGCCATGTTCGGCTGCCCACACGTGGCCATCACCTGGAACGTTTTTCATACTCGGATACCGAATGGCACGGTTCAATGCACAACCGTTGTCGACCATCTGGTCGAAGAAACTATCTTTACAGCCAAGACCCACCGCAATGATGCGCAAGAAGCGTGTTTGCAAATCGATCATCGCGTCATGAAATGCGTACAACACTTTGCTGATGCCTGGCACCGACGCCTCGGGCAGCACTTGGTCGGGGTAAGCCTGCGGAAATTTGCGTCGCATCGGGTGACCAGGTTCAACTTGCTTGCCCCAATTCAACATTTCTTTCCAGTCGGGTTTGTCGCTCACCTCGGCAGTTTCGACCAATACGTCGGTGTAGCCAGTTTGCCCATTGGCACCCGCGGCGATGTAACCCCGTTTTTCGGCTTGCGGCTTGTTGAAAAACTCGAACAACATCGCGTAGGTGGTGTCGAGCAGGTCTTCTGACAAATCATGGCTCGTGTAGACGAAGCCCGTCGCCAGGCTGCGCATCACACCATCGACCACCGCTCGTTGCTGCTGCGTGTTGCCCTGTTCAAAAGCCAGCAGATCGACATCAAGAATGTCGTTGGCCATACGCCCACGCTATTGCCACGGGTATGGTGACTGAGACATCATCATGACTCATCGGCTTGTGCAGGTTGGCAACCTTCGTCTCGCTGTTCGGGAATGGGCTCACGCAAACGCCCGACCCACCATCGTGTTGGTGCACGGTTTGGCCTCCAATTCTCGTTTGTGGGACGGTGCGGCCATTGCACTTGCCGACCTCGGCTATCACGTGGTGTCGCTCGACCAACGCGGGCATGGCCTCAGTGACAAACCCGACGATGGTTACGACATGGCAACGGTGGTCGATGATCTTGCAACACTCATCGCCCAACTCGGGCTGCAGCAACCAGTCGTTGCGGGGCAGTCCTGGGGTGGCAACGTGGTGGTCGAACTCGCGCATCGTCACCCAGGGTCAACGCGTGGGGTCTGTGCGGTGGATGGTGGCCTCATCCAACTGTGTGATCGATTCGCTTCGTGGGACGACTGTGTCGATGCGCTCAAACCACCGCGCTTGGCGGGGAGTCGCGCTGATTCGTTTGCTCGACTGATGCGCCAGGTGTACGCAGGATGGCCCGAAACTGCGATCACCGGCGCACTGGCCAACATGCAACATCATGACGACGGCACCATCAGCCCATGGCTGACATTCGACCGACATATCAAAGTGTTGCGGGGCCTCTGGGCTCACCGGCCGCACGACATCTTGCCGACGATCACGGTGCCAGTGCTGTTCACCCCGGCTGACTCAGGCGACGCCTGGGCGAGCGAGAAGCGTCGCGAATACGACGCAATCACCAAGCAGAATGAGCGAGTGAAAGTGCAGTGGTTTTCGCCAGCCCACCACGACCTGCACGCTCAATTTCCCGAGCGTTGGGCCGCAGCACTGCACGAACACATCATCAGCGGGTTTTTGGCATGACACTCCCCCGCATTCTGGCCATCATGGGTTCGGGCGAAACCGCACCGACGATGGTGTCGACCCATCGTCGACTGACTTCGCTGCTGCCAGCGCCCGTGCGTGCAGTGGTGCTTGACACGCCGTACGGATTTCAATCCAATGCATCCGAACTTGCCCAGCGCGCCGTCGATTATTTCGCCACGAGTGTGAATGTGCAGTTACAGGTGGCTGGGCTCACCCGCCTACAGCCAACCGGTGGTGAAATCGCTCCCGATGCGGTGGCGATCGAGAAGGGTTTGCGCCTCGTAGATGATGCCCATTATCTGTTCGCCGGCCCCGGCTCGCCGACCTACGCGTTGCGGCAATGGACGGGCACGCCGATGCGCTCACTGCTGGCCAACAAATTACAGAGCGGTGGCATCATCACATTCGCCTCAGCCGCGGCGTTGACCTTGGGTTGCCATACGGTGCCGGTGTACGAGATCTATAAAGCTGGTATCGACCCCTTCTGGCTCGACGGCCTCAACGTCTTGAGCGACATCGGCGTTAGCGCAACCGTGATCCCACACTTTGACAATGCCGAGGGCGGCAACCACGACACACGCTTTTGTTATCTCGGTGAATCGCGCCTACGCATGCTCGAAACACATCTGCACGCCGACGAGTTCATCATCGGCGTCGATGAGCACACCGGGCTGGTCATCGACTTAGAGCGCGAAGTGGCCGACGTGGTCGGCAATGCCACCGTCACCCTGCGCAAGGGCGATGCCCAAAAGATCTTCCCAGCAGGGGCGAGCATCCCACTTGCAGAACTACGGTCACTCACTTGGGCATCAACCTCTGCGCGAGCCAACGCGGTATCGACCACCACCGCCAGCCAGCCCGTCGCTACACGGCCAGCCACGCCCACTTCACTGGCGGCAGCCGTCGATGCACACCGCCACGCATTCGACCTGGCCATCTCGAAGCACGATGCCGATGCCGCCGTTGGGGCGGTGCTGGCACTCGAGTCTGAAATTCGTGCGTGGTCTGTCGACACTTTGCAAGGCCCCGATCAAGATCGCGCGGTGTCAACGCTGCGCGCGATGATTTCCAAACTGGGCGAGATTGCCATCAATGGCTTGCGCGACCCCCGCTCAGTAGTTGCGCCATTCGTCAACGGTCTGCTGGCAGTGCGGGCATCCGTGCGCGGTGAAAAACGATTCGATCTTTCCGACTTGGTACGCGACCAACTGCTGGCCGCTGGCGTCGAAGTACGTGACACCAAAGACGGTGTGGAGTGGGTGCTGCGAACCTAAAGGTGATGCAGTGAGGCGACTCGCAATCGCGCGCGCCGACCAGCCAACAAATAAGTAGCAGTAAACACTGCGGCAGCCACCAAGATGATGGTGGCGCCGGCACTGGTGTCGAGGTGGTACGACAGATTCATCCCCACCAGGCAGCACGCGGCACCAATAATTGGTGACAACATCAGCATTCGCGAGAACGAGTTGGTGATCATCCGCGCCGTTGCCGCCGGGATCACCAGTAACGCCGAGATCAGCAAGGTTCCTATCACGCGCATGGTCACCAAAATGGTGACCGACAACATGACCATCAATATGACTTCGATTGCTGCGACACGCTCTCCCGACACGGTTGCCACCTGTGGGTCGAACGTGGCAAAAAGAAACGCCCGATAGGCAAACAACACGATGGCCCCAACGGCCAACGACACTGCCGCGATTGCTGCGATGTCAGCCCACGACACGCCGAGCACGCTGCCGAACAACACCGCTTCGATGCTTTTGCGGGCCTGCCCGTAGCGGTTGAGCAGTGCAATGCCCCCGGCAAAACTCGCCGTGGTCACGATGCCGATTGCGGCATCCGCACCGATGATTTTCTGGCGTGCAATTCGACCGATCAGTACCCCCGAGATGACGCCCCAGATACCGGCTCCGACGAAAAAATTGATCGACATCACTGCCGATGCAGCCGCCCCACCAAACACTGCGTGCGACAAACCATGACCGATGTAGCTCATGCCACGCAAGACCACGAATACACCGAGCACACCGCACAACGCACCGGCCAGCGTGGCTGCCACCATGCCACGCTGAAAAAATGCAAAGTCGTACGGCGCCAACAGGTCAAGGGCAATAGTGATCAAAGTGTTTCGCGTTCTGATCGCATTTGCCGCTCGGTATCACGCAGTAACTCAGACGATCTGTAGTCGTGGTCGAGCACGATCGGCATACCGCCATGTTCCAGCACGTGCAATGGTGCACCGTACGTGCGCTCCAAAACTTCGGGAATCAACGTTTCGCGCGGTGAACCGTCGGCGATCACCTCACGATTCAGGCATACGAGCCGCGGCAGGTGCGATGCCAAGCCGTTGAGGTCGTGTGTGGTGAGCAGAATCGTGCTCCCTTTGCCGTGCAGGTCGCGCAATAGATGCAAAATCTCGTGGCGCGTGCGCACGTCGACGCCGCTGGTCGGTTCGTCCAATATCAAAATGTCGGGCTTGCCGAACATTGCCCGAGCCACGAACACGCGCTGTTGCTGGCCACCACTGAGTTCACGAATATGGCGACCTTCTAAACCGTTCAACCCCAAGCCATCAAGCACGTCGGCCATCTCAGCACGTTCACTGGGCGACGTGCGCGGCCAGTGCCGACGCGTGCGGGTCATGGCCAACACCTCGCCGACCGTAATCGGAAAGTTCCAGTCGACCGATTCGACCTGGGGCACGTATCCGATACGAGTGCCACGGGTTACTTCAACCGAGCCCCGCGCAGCTGCCAACGAACCAGTGATTGCTCGCAGCAGAGAAGTTTTACCCGACCCCGATGGCCCCACGATGCCAACGAACTCACCACGGTGAATGTGCATCGTGACATTTTCCAGCACGAAACCGGCGCCATACGCGACACCGAGTGCGTCGCAGCGAATCAGCGTCCCTTTATTCATTGCAATCTCCTGCAGGCATCATTGGGTGTACCGCGCAGAGTCGGCCACCGGTAAAGCCATGCTAAGGGCTCGCAACGCGCTCGCATCACCACCGAGCGCTTCAATCATGGTGATGAAGTTGAACTGCATGAGCCCCTGCCATGAGTGTGCGTCGTCACCCGACACACCGGGCAAGTCGTCGTCGCGAAGCACGTCGATATAGCGAGTGCTGGTTTCGGCCCCAATCTGATCGAGGATTGATGATGGGAAGACCTCACTACCGAAGATTGCCCGAACTTTTCGTTCCCGAACCTGAGCGATGAGATCGGCGACGTCTTTGGGTGTTGGCTCATCGAACGATGACGGCTGAATTGCACCGACGACGGTCCACCCGTAGTGCTTGGCGAAATACCCATAGGCATCGTGATACGTAAGCAGCAACCGCGCCGTGGCAGGAATCGTCAGGGTTGCCACTGCCATTGCGGCATCCAACTGGTCGATCTGCTCGGCAACCAGGTTGAAGTTACTTTGATACTGCGCGGCGTTCGTCGGGTCGAGCCCCGACAACACCTGCAGCACTACTTCGGCATACTGCTTGGCCATTGGTGGGTTCGTCCACAGGTGTGGGTTGGGTTTTCCACCTTCTTTGGGGAATGAAAAGTCGTACAGCCATTCGCTTTCGGGCAACACGAAGGTGCCGAGTTCGCACAGCACAGCGGCAGTGCCGATATTGCTTTGTGCCAGATCTTTCGTGGGTTCTTCGAGCACGAGGCCATTCATGAACACCACATCGGCCTGCTCGAGCACCGCGGCGGCACTGGGCGGCGGCTCGAAGGTGTGCGAGTTCGTGCCTTCAGGAACGAGCCCCACGATGCTTGCGCCAGTATCGCCAACTACCTGAGCAACCAAGCTGGTGATGGGGGCCACCGTGGCCACGACACGTGGTGCCCGACCCACAAGCGGGGCACCCACTACACAATTTTGAGCTGTGATTTCACTGTTAGTGGCGCTGTCAGTGGCGTCGTCAGTGCTGCAGGCGACCAATACGGCCACTGAAACCACGAGACACACAGCAGTGAACCGCTTTATAAGGAGTTTCATTGGGGGTTACCGAGTTTCAGCGGGTGAAGTTCGGATAACGATACCTGCTACTGCTGCTGGCAGTATGTGGGTATGACCAATTACCAAAAGTTCTATATCAACGGTGCATGGGTAGCAGCTTCCAACAAAGACACCATTCAAGTGTTCGACTCCACCGACGAATCCGTGATGGCAACTATTCCTGCCGGCACAGCTGCCGATGTTGATGCCGCCGCTCAAGCTGCACATGCAGCGTTCGACGCGTGGGCAGCACTCGACGCACAAGAGCGTGCCAAGTACATGAGTCGTATCGGCGACGGCTTGGCAGGCCGCATGGACGAAATCGCCACAGCTATTTCGCGTGAGACCGGCATGTCGAAGATGTTGAGCCAACTCGTGCAGGTTGGTCTGCCGATCAACAGCTTCAAGCAGGCCGCGGCAATCGCCGAGAAGTTCGCTTACAGCAAGGAAGTCGGTAGTTCTCTGGTGGTGCGCGAACCAATCGGTGTTGTCGGCTGCATCACACCCTGGAACTACCCGCTGCATCAAATTGCCGCCAAGGTCGCCTTCGCAATGGCGGCTGGCTGCACCGTGGTGTTGAAGCCCAGCGAGGTTGCGCCACTTGATGCGTTTATGCTTGCTGAAATTATCGATGAGGTCGGCCTGCCAGCAGGTGTGTTCAACATGGTCACCGGCACGGGCCCCGTGGTCGGTGAAGCCATTGCCGGGCACCCACTCGTTGACATGGTTTCGTTCACCGGCAGCACCCGCGCCGGCAAGCGCGTCATGCAGGTTGGTGCCGAGAGCATCAAGCGAGTGGCGCTGGAGTTGGGTGGTAAGTCGGCCAACATCATCGGGGACGATCTCGATGCAGAGACCTTCGGCAAGGCCGTGAAGTCAGGCGTCGGCAAGGCATTCTTGAACAGCGGTCAAACCTGCTCGGCACTCACCCGCATGTTGGTGCCCAAGTCCCGCCTCGCCGAGGCCGAAGAGCATGCAGCAGCAGCAGCCAGCGCAATGAAGCCATGCGACCCGTTCACCGAAGGTATGAACCTCGGACCACTTGCATCTGCCGCGCAACGCGATCGCGTGAACAGTTACATCCAAAAAGGCATCGACGAAGGCGCGAAATTGCTCGTTGGTGGCGTCGGAGTGCCAGAAGGAGTAACGAAGGGTTACTACGTCTTGCCGACCGTGTTTTCGCAGGTAACCACCGACATGACGATTGCCCGTGAAGAAATCTTCGGCCCGGTGCTCAGCATCATCGCCTACAACGACATCGACGACGCAGTCCGTATCGCCAACGCCACCGACTACGGCTTGGCGGGCGGCGTGTGGCTTGCCGACAAAGACAAAGCAACGGCAGTCGCTCGTCGAATGCGCACCGGACAAGTTGAAGTCAACGGCGGCAATTTCAACCCCAACGCCCCGTTCGGCGGTTACAAGCAGTCGGGCAACGGACGCGAGTACGGCGAATACGGCTTCGAGGAGTTCCTCGAGATAAAGAGCATGCAGCTCTAAGTACGATTGAGACGGCACTTTTGCGGGTGTAGTTCAGTGGTAGAACTTCAGCCTTCCAAGCTGATCACGCCGGTTCGATTCCGGTCGCCCGCTCCAACGTGATGTGCAAATTAGCGGGATGTCTCGCGTTCTCGATCGACTGATTCGCGCACCGTCATCATGGCGAATAAAAACCCACCCGTGGCAACAATAAAAAAGATCACGCAGCCGAAGCCGAACAGCGCACCTTGGCCCATATCAATCCGTCTTGCGTTGGGCCACTACGAGAAAAGCCCCTAACGCCAAGATTGACGGCACCCAGGTGCCAACGTAGATGCCGTTGAGCTTCTGGTCCACCGAACTGCTGTTAGAGAAGTAAATGAACACACTCATCGCCAAGCTTCCGCCGGCGGCCAGCAAAGTGGTGATTAACAAAATTTGTCTAGGTTTCATACCTCTTGTTTATCAGACGTTTCAAACGTCACAGTGGATACGAATTGAGACTTGTGGCTCAGGTGATTGACGCACCGTAAATACCCGCAATTGTGGCATCAAGCAGGGCATCGAACTCGCCCTCGCTCTGCTGGGCGGACAACCCCTCAGTGAGGGCGCGTGAAAAACTGGCGATCACACCGTGATTCTCACTCAGTTTTTTGTTGGCGACGTCGCGCGAATACCCACCCGACAATGCCACCACTCGCAGAACACCGGGGTGCCGAACCAACTCGGCATAAAAGTTGGCGGAGTCGGGCAAGGTGAGTTTGAGCATCACTGGCTGTGCAGCCGGCCGCTGATTGAGCTCAGCCAAGATGGCGTTACGCAATAGTGCCTCGGCAGCCCCTTTTTGCGGGCTCTTGATGTCGATCTCGGGTTCGATGATCGGCAC
>CAMAWR010000010.1 GCA_945862045.1 Bifidobacterium breve | reverse complement strand
ATGCTGCTGCAGGTAACGGTGTCAAAAAAAGACCAACCGCAAACGGTGTGGCGTGCACTCAATGAGGCGGTGCTTGAAAAACAACAGTCCGGTCAAACGATATGGATCGATGTCGCGGTCAATCACGAACTGTTCGAGCGCTATTCGGCCGACGGTGTCATCGTTGCCACCCCGACCGGCTCGACGGCGTATTCGATGTCTGCGCGCGGCCCCGTCGTGTCACCGCGTCACCGTGCACTGATCGTTACACCGGTGTCGCCACATATGAACTTTGATCGGTCGCTCGTGCTCGGCCCCGAGGAGCATCTGCAGATGACGGTGGTCGGCACCCGGCCAGTTGACCTGTCCATCGACGGTCGCCGCGTGGTCAGTTTGGCCATCAACGACGTGGTGACCTACACGCCCGACCTGTGCACCGCACACTTCGTGCGCTTTGCTGCACCCAAATTCCACCAGATTCTGCGCTCGAAATTCGGGCTGTCGGAGTAAGCGTGCTCGTCGAACTGCACATCGAGAACTTCGGTGTGATCGCAGAATCCACCATCGTGCTGAAAGAGGGCCTCTCGGCGCTCACTGGCGAGACTGGCGCAGGCAAGACGATGATCGTCGAAGCCATCAATCTGCTGGTGGGGCAGCGCGCCGATGCGTCGGTCGTGCGACCTGGCGCTGATGAATTGCGCGTCGAGGGTCGATTCGTTTTGGCCGACGGCACGGAGCGCGTACTTTGTCGAGTGGTGCCCCGCGAGGGTCGGTCACGGGCCTATGTCGATGGTCGTCTCGCCACGGTCAACAATCTCAGTGAACTTGGCGTGGACCTCGTTGACCTCCACGGCCAACACGAACATCAAAGCCTGCTCAGTGGCACCGCCCAGCGGGTCGCCCTCGATACGTACGGCGAAATCGACCTCACCGCGCTGCGCGCCGCCCGGGCCAGTCTGACCGAGATTGATGCAGTGCTCGCGACCATGGGCGGCGACGAACGTGTGCGCGCCCGCGAAATCGACTTGCTGCGCTTCCAGGTCGAAGAAATCACACGGGCCGACCTGCGCGATACCGACGAAGATGCGGTGCTTGAACGACAGATCGACCTGTTGCAAGATGCCGAGGCGCATCGGGGGGCGCTTGCCACGGCAATCGCCGCACTGATCGATGACGACGGGGCACTCGATCGCATGGGTGCTGCTGCGGGCGCACTCGGTCGTGGCGATGCAATGCGCGACCACGTTGGCCGCATTCGTGAGTTGCAGTCACTCGTTGGTGATGCCGCCGACGAGATGCGGCATGTGCTGGAGGGTGTCGATGAAGACCCTGCGCGGTTGGGCGCCCTCGTTGAGCGACGTCAGACCCTGTTCGACTTGCGACGCAAATATGGTGAGACCCTCGCGGCAGTGATCGCCTACGGAAGTGAGACCGGGAGTCGGCTCGCCGAACTTGAATCGTGGGAAGTTCGCGCAGCCGAACTCGACCGTCGTCGAAGTGCCGCAGTCGTTTCGCTGGAGAAAGCCGCGCGCAAGGTGCGCTCCCAACGCGAGACGACAGCACCACGACTAGCCAAGGCAGTCGAGCAACATTTGGTGCGTTTGGCGCTCGGCGGGGCGCGAGTGCAGATCACGGTCGGGGTCGAACGTGAAAATGATGTCGCCGGTGACGATGTCACTTTCCTGTTGGCCGCCAACCCGGGCAGCGAACCAGCACCCCTGGCCAAGGTGGCCTCGGGCGGGGAATTGGCTCGGGCGATGTTGGCATTGCGACTCGTGCTCACCCAGGCACCGAGCACACTCGTCTTCGACGAAGTGGATGCCGGCATTGGTGGCGATGCGGCGGTGGCTGTGGCAGAAGCGCTGGCGTCGTTGGGTGAACGTCATCAGGTCTTGGTGGTCACCCACCTACCCCAAGTGGCCGCGCAAGCTGCACATCATGTCGTGGTGAGCAAAGAGGTACGCAAAGGCGTCACCTTTGCGACTGCTCGGTCGCTCCAAGAAGAGGAACGCGCCGACGAGATTGCCCGCATGCTGTCGGGTAGTTTGGCCGTGGAATCTGCCGTGGAACATGCGAGGAACCTCCTGAAAACACGCAAGAAGTCACGCCCCACACGTCGCTGACGGTAGGATGACATTCCGTCAAGGTTGATTCTGGCGGTAACCCGTCAGATGTAGATGACGGGAGATGCAAAATGGCCAAGCATGTGTTCGTCACCGGTGGTGTGGCGAGTGCACTCGGCAAAGGGCTCACTGCTTCTTCGCTCGGACGCTTGCTGAAGATGCGTGGCTTGCGGGTCACGATGCAAAAACTTGATCCGTACATCAACGTCGACCCGGGCACGATGAACCCGTTCGAACACGGGGAAGTTTTCGTGACAGACGACGGCGGCGAAACCGACCTCGACCTCGGCCACTACGAACGCTTCATCGACGAAAATCTGACCCGCTCTTCGAACGCCACGACCGGTTCGATTTATCAGGCCGTGCTGGCTGCCGAGCGACGTGGCGACTACCTTGGGCGCACGGTGCAGGTGATTCCGCATGTCACCGATGAAATCAAGAGACGCATTCAGCGCATCACCACCGAAGACGTCGACGTCGTCATCACCGAGGTGGGTGGCACCGTCGGCGACATCGAGATTCTGCCGTTCCTTGAATCCATCCGCCAGTGGCGCAACGAAGTTGGTCGCGACAACGTGTGCTACATCCACGTCACCTTGGTGCCGTTCATCGGCCCAAGTGGTGAGCAGAAGACCAAACCCACGCAGCACAGCGTCACCGAACTGCGCAGCCGCGGTATCCAGCCCGACGTCATCGTGTGCCGTAGCGACCAACCACTGTCTGACGGCTTGAAGCGCAAGATTTCTGGTCAGTGCGACGTGCCGATGCGTAACGTCATCAACGCCGCTGACGTCGGCAACATTTATGAATTGCCACTTATTTTGCACGACGAAGGCCTCGATACGGTCGTGTGCGAGACACTGCGCATCGAACGCGATATTGATTTGTCGCCCTGGCAGACACTCGTCGCCCGTGTCGAAGCAGCCACCTCACCTGTGCGCATTGGTTTGATCGGTAAGTACGTCGAGTTGCATGACGCCTACCTGTCGGTGGCCGAGTCGCTGCGTCACGCTGGTTTCCATCACGGTGCGAAAGTTGAAATCGAGTGGGTGCAAGCCGAGGAAGTTGAAGGTCTGCTCGCCGATGACCGGATGACGAGTTTGGATGGCATCGTCATCCCGGGTGGTTTTGGTCCGCGGGGTATCGAGGGGAAAATCCGTGCCGCCGGGTATGCGCGTGAGCACGGGGTGCCGTGCCTCGGGCTGTGCCTCGGAATGCAGGTGATGACGGTCGAGTTTGCCCGCCACGTGCTGGGTCTTGCTGACGCCAACTCCACCGAGTTCAACCCCGCCACACCGCATCCGGTGATCGACCTCATGGGCGACCAGCGGGAGATCACCGACAAGGGCGGCACGATGCGCCTCGGTGCGTACTACGCGGTGCTGCAACCAGGCACGAAAGTGTCGAGGGCGTACAACGAGCCCGTGGTGAGTGAGCGTCATCGTCATCGTTACGAATTCAACTCGTCGTACCGGGCACGCTTCGAAGAAGCGGGGTTCATCTGCAGCGGTACCTCGCCCGACAAACGACTCGTGGAGTTCATCGAACTTGCGGATCATCCGTTCTGGGTGGGTACCCAAGCGCATCCTGAATTCAAGAGTCGCCCCGATCGTCCACACCCACTGTTCCGCGACATGATCGGTGCCGCGTTGGCTCATCGTGCCCGTCGTGACGGTGCAGGCCCGCCGCGTTCAGCAAGTGGTTCCGTGGAGCACGCGCGCTGACGCGTGCCACGATGCACGACCGAGCAAACGGGCCCGTCGGTGGCTTCGTGACGGCCTCGATCTCACCGATTCACGACTGGGCAATCTGGTCACTCGTGCGTGGCGAATTCGTCGACCCTGCGGGCGAGGTGTTTTCGCGCAGTTTCGTGCTGTCGCCCGGTGCCGTCGGTGTAGTCGCGCTGCGCGAAGACGATGTGCCGTGTGTGGTGTTGGTGCGCCAATATCGACCCGCACTGCATTGCCTCACGCTTGAACTGCCGGCTGGGATGCGCGATCAAGCGGGGGAGGCCCCCCTCGTTACTGCACAGCGTGAATTGCAGGAAGAAGTGGGCGTGCAAGCCGATCAGTGGACCCGCCTCGGTTGTCACACCTCTGCACCGGGTATTTCGAACTCGCAGGTAGAGATTTTTCTGGCCCGCTCGTTGCACAACACCAAGCCTGACCGCCATGGGCCAGAAGAGCGGCACATGGCCATCGAAGAAATACCGTTCGTCGAGGCGCTGGCGATGGTGGCCGACGGACGTATCAACGATGCCAAGACGGTGATCGGGCTGCTGCTCACCGAGCGTTTCTTGCGCACAGACTGAAGGTCATGACGCTCGCCGCCGCCGAACGGTTCCTCGCTTGGTTGCAGATCGAACAGGGGCGGGCAGCCAAGACGATCGAGGCGTATCGTCGCGACCTGCGTGACTACGAAGAATGGCTGAGCCAGCGCCGCAAAACCTCCCAGACTGCCGGCAGCGCAGACATCGAAGCGTTCGTGACACACCTGCGCAAACACGGCAAGGCACCACGTTCGGTTGCCCGCCAGTTTGCAGCAGTACGAATGTTGCACAAATACCTGGTGGCCGAGGGTGAACGCAATGACGACCCGGCGGATTTGGTCGACGGCGTGAAGGTGCCGAGTGGTTTGCCCAAGCCGCTCCAGGAAGACGAAGTCGAGCGACTCATCGCATCGATCACGGGCGACGATTCATTCGCCCGTCGTGACCGTGCCCTCGTGGAGTTCTTGTATGCCACTGGTGCCCGTATCTCCGAGGCGTGCGGGATGTCGCTCGGTGACCTCGACATGGACGACTCACTCGTGCGACTGCTCGGCAAGGGCGACAAAGAACGCATCGTGCCGTTCGGCCGCCGGGCGCACGAGGCTCTCGGCGACTGGCTCGATGAAGGTGGTCGCGGGATGCGCGTGCCGAAACGCTGGAAGACGCGTGACCATGCCGATGCGGTGTTTCTCGGCGTGCACGGCACACGACTGAGCCGCCAGGCGGCGTTCCACATCGTGCGAAAATACGCACATCTCGCGGGTATCAAGGCAGAGGTATCACCGCACACGCTGCGCCATTCGTGCGCAACGCACATGTTGGTGCACGGGGCTGATCTACGCATCGTGCAGGAACTGCTCGGTCACGCGTCGGTGAGCACCACGCAGATCTACACGAAGGTGGACGACGAATTGCTCGTGAGCGTGTACCGCGAGTCGCATCCCCGGGCGGTGCGTCGATGAGTTCAGCGTGGCATTTGGCGAAACGATTCTTCGGCATGATCAGTGCCACGCCACTGGCACCTGCCGAACGACAAGAAGTAGGCGGGGTGCTCGGTGCCGATGAGTTGCGGCTCTTCGACCGCTTGGGTGTGCCTGACCAGCGACATGCGCTGCATGTGTTGCGCCGCTTTGATGCCATTGCGCCACGGGCCCCGTTGCATGCGCGACAAGCGGCGCTCTTGCACGACATCGGCAAGGTGGATTGCCAACTCGGTGCGATCATGCGTGTCGTTGCAACCGTGGTGGGCGGGCGCACCGAGTCGTTCCGCCAGTATCACGCCCATGAGCAACATGGTCTGGTTCTGCTGCAGGCGATTCGCACCGACGTGGTCACATTGGCGTTGCTGCGTGGCGAGGGCGATGCAACCCTCGTTGCTGCGTTGCGTCGTGCCGACGCCGTCTAGTCGATTTTCTAACGGGGGAGCACGCCGATGGCAGCGTGTGCACGGGCCAGCGTTGCGGCTGCCACCACCTCGGCTCGCTCGTCGCCGCGGCGCACCAATCGGGTGAGTTCGCCGCGATCGTTGATCAATTCGTCGTACCGCCGTCGAATGGGTGCCAGCATTTCCACCACCGCGGCACCGGCTGCAGTTTTGAGCGCACCATATTGTGTGTAGTTCTTGGCGGTCGCTTCGGGTGTGCTGGCGGTGGCTGCCGCCAGAATCTCGAGCAGGTTCGCCACACCAGGTTTGGTGGCCCGGTCGTACACCACCTCGCTCCCACTATCGGTCACGGCCCGTTTGAACTTGCGCTCGATGGCCGCTGGTTCATCCAACACATAGATGATGCCGGCATCACCCTCGGCAGACTTCGACATCTTGGCCGTGGGGTTCTGCAGGTCCATCACGCGCGCACCTGCCTTGGGGGTGACGGCCTTTGGCAGCACGAAGGTGTCACCAAAACGGTGGTTGAAACGAATGGCGATGTCACGGGTGATTTCGATGTGTTGGCGCTGATCGTCGCCGACCGGAACCTCTTGTGCGTCGTACAGCAGAATGTCGGCGGCCTGCAGCGCCGGGTAGGTGAATAGCCCGGCGGACACAAAGTCGGATTCACGCTTGGCGGCTTTGTCCTTGAATTGCGTCATTCGGCTGAGTTCGCCGAATGACACGGTGCACTCCATGATCCAGGCCAGTTGTGAGTGCTGCGGTAGATGACTCTGCACGAAGATGGTCGCCGCTTCGGGGTCGAGACCAACGGCAAACAACATCGCCGCCAGCGAGAGTGTTTGGTCGCCGAGCACTCCGGGTGTTTCGGTGACGGTCAAGGCGTGCAGGTCGACGATGCCGTGGAAGACGTCGTTCTCCCGCTGCCCACTCACCCAGTTGCGCAAAGCACCGAGGTAGTTGCCCAGGTGCACGTCACCCGTCGGTTGGATGCATGACAAGACACGAGCCACAATCCCAAGTTACTCGTGCGCGCAGCGGTACTCTCGTACAAATGCCGTACGCGGTATCCACCCCCGTCTTTGAAGGTCCGTTCGACCTGTTGCTGCATCTCATCCTGCAGCAAGAAGTAGACATCCACGAGGTGTCGTTGAGCCGCATCGTCGAGGCGTATGTCGCGGAGTTGGAAAAGATGAAAACGTTTGATCTCGAGGTGGCAACCGAGTTCTTGTTGATTGCCGCAACCTTGATCGACCTCAAAGCCCGCCGACTGCTGCCGACCGGTGACGATGGTGAGCTCGACGAAGAGTTGGCGCTGTGGGAGGAGCGCGACATCCTGCTGGCGCGACTCTTGGACTGCAAGACATTCAAGGACGTGGCCACGGTGATGCACGACCTCATCGAGCGCGCCGAACTTTCACAGCCACGTCTGGCCGGGCCTGATGAGCGGTTTGAAGCGCTGTTACCCGACCTGCTCGAAGGAGTCACCCCGTTGCGAATGCAACGTGCCTTCCTGCGTGCCACCGAACCGAAGGCACCGGTGACGATCGATTCCTTCCACGTTGCGCCGATTCGTGCGAGTGTCGCTGATGCCCTCGAAGAATTCCTGCAGACGTTGCCAACGCAGGGCCCCACGTCGTTCCGCACATTGATCGCGGGGATCACTGACCGCATCGAAGTCGTCGTGCGGTTCCTTGCGTTACTCGAGTTGTTCAAACAGGGTCGCGTCGATCTCATCCAGGCCGAGCGCTTCGGCGATATCGGTGTGGTGTGGAACCTCGATGTGGTGGGCGACGATCTCGGCGCGATCGACAGCTATGACGGTTGAGAGGTAGTCGATGACCCGCGTTGTGGAGGGCGATATCGCCCCAGAAATCGTGCAGGCGCTGGAGGCAATTCTGCTCGTTGCCGTAGAACCCGTCACCACCAAACTGCTCGCGCAAGTGCTCGAACAACCGACCGCGGTGGTCGAGGTGTTGTGCAATCGACTCGCCGCCACGTACGACGAGGCAGGCCATGGCTTTCAACTCGTGCGCGTCGCGGGTGGGTTCCGCCTGCAGAGTCGCCCCGAAGCGTCGCCGTATGTCGAGCGGTTCATCCTCGACGGCCAACAAGCCCGTATCTCATCGGCGGCACTCGAGACCTTGGCGATCATCGCCTACAAACAGCCGATCTCGCGCACCCAGGTGTCGGCGATTCGTGGCGTCGACCCAGAATCGGTGTTGCGCACGTTGCAGGCCCGCGGGTACATCACCGAGGTCATGCGCGACGATGGTCCGGGTCTCGCCGTCATGTACGGCACCACACCGTTGTTCCTCGAGCGCCTCGGTGTCAACTCGCTCGACGACCTGCCACCGATCAGCGACTTCGTGCCCGACGCCGGTGTCGTTGAAGCACTCGAAGCCGGTCTTCGCCTGGTGCCTGACACCACGACGTGAACGACGAACTCGCCACCGGTGAGCGCCTGCAGAAGGTGCTCGCCCAGCGCGGTTTTGGTAGCCGCCGCATCTGTGAGGAACTCATCGCGCAGGGGCGTGTCACGGTCAACGGTGATGTTGCGGTACTCGGTCGTCGGGTGGAGGTCGATCACGACGTCGTCGCCGTCGACGGGGTAGCCGTTGGTGTACGACCTGGCTTGGTGTACTACGTGCTGCACAAGCCCTACAACGTGATTACGACCGCCAAAGATACCCACGACCGCGTGACCGTGGTTGAACTGGTGCCGCAAGAGCCGCGCGTATTCCCGGTCGGGCGCCTTGATCTCGATTCAGAAGGGCTCATCATCCTGACGAACGACGGTGAACTCACGCATCATTTGACCCATCCGAGTTTCGGCGTCGAAAAGGAATATCTCGTGCATGTGCGCTGTGGGGCCGAAGGCGTGCCCGAGTCGGCACTCACCAAATTGCGTCGTGGTATCGAACTTGAAGACGGCGTCACGGCACCAGCCCAGGTGGGTCAGGTGCAGCCTGGGGTGCTGCGAATCGTCATCCACGAGGGTCGTCATCGTCAGGTGCGACGCATGTGTGATGCGGTTGGCCACGAGGTGAACCGTTTGGTGCGCACACGAATCGGCGCACTCACCGATTCGACACTGAAGCCTGGCGAGTGGCGGCATCTCACGACTCAAGAGGTGCGGGCGCTCGCCGTACGCTGAAATGTCGTGACAAGGCGCGCAAATGTGCTCGGACTCGGCCTGATCGGCGGTTCAGTGGCAGCTGCGTTGCATGCCGGCGGCTGGCATGTGTCGGGCACCGACGAGAACACAGAACGTGTCACCGATGCGTTGTCGCGTGGGTTCATCGATGCAGGGGGCATCGATGCGGATGCGGAGGTCTCATTCGTTGCCACGCCCGTGTCGCAACTGGTGGACGGGGTGCGCACCATGTTGCAGTGCACGCGCGGTCTGGTCACCGATGTCGGCTCGGTAAAAACACCGATCGTCGAGGCGATCACCGACCCGCGCTTCATCGGTGGCCACCCGATGGCGGGTAGCGAACTGCAGGGCCTCGACGGTGCCGACGCCGACATGTTTCGGGGTGCCGTGTGGGTGCTGACACCGAGCGCAGCCACGAACGACGCAACGTTCGCCACCGTGGCGGCAATCGTGCGTGAACTTGGCGGCGACATGCTCGCTCTGCCCGCGCAACGCCATGACCAACTCGTGGCTGTCACCAGCCATCTGCCGCATCTTGCCGCGGCAACCCTGTTGACCTTGGCTCGGGCGCGCGCCGATGACCACGCTGCGGTGATGCGTCTGGCAGCCGGCGGATTCCGCGACATGACGCGTGTGGCGAGCGGCAATCCGGCAATCTGGCTCGACATCTGCCGCGAAAATCAGTCGGCAATTGTTGAAGCAATCGACGCGATGATCGATGGTCTCGGCGACATGCGCAAGATCGTCTTCGAAAGTGATTCAGCGACCTTGCTCGCCCGTCTGACCGACGCCCGATCGGTTCGTGCAAATCTGCCCGGTCGTGTGCGCGAACTGGTCGATGTCGCAGAAGTCCGCATTCCGATTCCGGACCGATCCGGGGCAGCAGCCGAGGTCTTTACCTTGGCCGCCGAGTTGGGGGTCAATACCGCGAACTTCGAGGTCAGCCACTCGGTCGAGGGCGATCGTGGCGTGCTCATCATGGTGGTGGATGCAGCGAGCGCCGAGTTGTTTCGTGGTGGCCTCATTGCCCGTGGGTTTAAGCCCGTTGTTGCGCGGGTTGCCTGAGCGGTGACCATCGAATCATTTGCCCCGGTCGCCGCGCCGCTGCATGGCGTCGTGATCGTGCCGGGTTCAAAATCGGTGAGTAATCGGGCGCTCGTCTGTGCGGCACTGGCCGACGGGCACAGCGTGTTGACCGGGGTCGCCGTCGGTGACGACACGATGCGAATGATCGACGCTCTACGCACACTTGGCGCCCGGATCGAGTGCACCGGCACCACGGTGTGGGTGCGCAGTGGGGTTGATCGTGAGGCCACCACGGCCGTCATCATCGACGCTGGCTTGGCTGGCACCACCTCGCGCTTCGTGAGTGCCGTCGCGGCATTGCGTGCCGGTCCCAGCACGATCACCGGCGGTGAGGGATTACTTGGTCGCCCGATGGGAGAATTGCACCGCTTGTTGCGCGACATCGGCGCCACCGTGACGAGTGATCGCGATGGGTATCTGCCAGTCACGATCACCGGTGCCAGGTTGCGTGAAGCATCGGTGCCGCCTGAGCTGTCTGCACGAGGTGATGTGTCGAGTCAATTTATTTCCGCACTCATGCTCATTGCGCCGCTACTCGGCGGGCTGCAGCTGAGCCTGACGGGTGATGTGGTGTCGGGTGAGTACCTCGCGATGACTGCCGAGGTCATGCGAACATTCGGTGCAGCCGTGACCGTGCAGCCAACGCATGTCACGGTGGGTGCCGACATGTATCGCGGTGGCGAGTTCGTCGTCGACGCCGATTGGTCGTCGGCAAGTTATCCGTTTGCAGCCGTTGCAATCGCCGGCGGTCAGGTACAGATTGCGGGTTTGCGCGAGAATTTCGGCCAACCAGAGGCTGCTTTCCTTGGGGTGCTCACCCGTATGGGTTGTGCGGTGAGCGAGCACAACGCGACCGTGACCGTTTCTCGCGATGCCCGCCGAGCACTCATTGGGATCGATGTCGACATGTCGGCGATGAGCGATCTCGTGCCGACGCTTGCAGTCATTGCCGCTTGTGCCTCCGGCCCGTCGCGAATTCGTGGTGTTGCGTTCATTCGGGCCAAGGAAAGTGATCGTCTCGGCGACCTGGCGCACGAACTCGGTAAATGTGGCGTGACCGTACGGGTAGAAACCGATGGCTTGAGCATCACCCCGGCTGCACTGCATTCCGCCACGATCGATCCACACGATGACCACCGCCTTGCCATGTCGTTGGCATTGTTGGGTCTTGCACAGGCGGGCATCAGCGTGAGTGACCCGAATGTCGTGGCCAAGTCGTGGCCGAGTTTTTGGTCAGCGATGCGCAGCGGACTGTCACTCGCCTAGACGGGTCGATTCGTCGCCGCTATAGCCGGGCGATGTTGAGCAGTTTTCGCTTTGGCGCAAACTGCGGGGCGCCAAGCCCGGATCGCTCGAGCAGTCGAACCAGCTGCCAGCGCTGACCGACGTAGGGGGCCAGCGTCGCGATCATTTCTTCGTCGGTGCCGCGGGGCTTGCCCGTGAGGGCCCACGCCACCGTATTTTTTACGTGAAAGTCACCGATCGGGAGTGCGTCTGCGTCGCCATGTGACACCCCGATGGCCACCGCGGCGGTCCAGACACCGATGCCCGGCAGTTGCATGAGCGCACGTCGGGCTGCCGGCCCGTCGAGATCGCGGGTGTGGTCGATGAACGCTGCGTGTCGAGCCGCGACGCGCAAGGTGCGGGCCCGCTGTTGTTCGATACCAAGTCGGTGCAACTCCCACGAGGCGATGCGCAACAGTTGCGGTGGTGTCGGGGGCAATCGCAACGATAGTGGTCCAGGTGCTGCATCGCCGTATCGCTCGCAGAGCCGGGCCCATTGCGCCAACGCCTGGGCTGCGGTGATGCGCTGGCCGAGAATGGCAGGCAGCAGCTCGTGATACGGCGTGTCGGTGGCCGGGAGATGTAGTTGCCCCATTGTGCGCAGCGCCCGTTGCACCACTGGATGATGGCCCTGCAGCGGCAGGCATTCGGTGCTGTGCGCGGTCAATCGCAGATGTCGTGCACTCAGCCAGTCGCCACCTGGGCCCCACGATTCGATGCGATGCTGGCCAGCTGCGTCGATATTCACCGCAATCGTGCCGGGCCCTTCGGGTGTGAGGGTGGCACGTTCGATTCGTGCAGCACGACTAGGCGCTTGACCGTTGTTCGTTGTACCGAGCCGCACGCGGGTGGTCGGGTCGTAGGCACCATTGCGCACAAGGGTGAGATCGTAGGTGTGCAGTTCGATACGCCCGACCGTAGGCGGTGGGTGCAATGTCATCTCGGATGCCCGAGAAATGCGTCGACATCAGTTGGTGGCACTAGATTCTGGGCAAGACAAGACAGGAGACTTGAGTGTCGGCACGCGAAATAATGACCTGGGATTCATTCGGCGTCGCCAGTCGCGAACTTGCGGTGCAGATCGCCAAGTCGGGCTACGAACCGGACATCATTCTTGCCATCGCCCGCGGCGGGCTCCTTGCTGCTGGTGCACTCGGCTACGCGCTGTCGGTGAAGAACACCTACACCCTCAATGTCGAGTTCTACACCGGTGTCAACGAGCGACTGGCGATTCCCATCATGTTGCCGCCGGTGCCTTCGATCGTCGACCTCAAAGATTCGCGGGTGTTGATCGTCGATGACGTTGCGGATACCGGGCACACCCTGAAGCTCGTCAACGAGTTTTGTGCCGGCCAAGTGAAGCAATCAAAGATTGCGGTGTTGTATGAAAAGTCGGCGTCCATCGTGAAGAGTGACTTCGTATGGAAACGCACCGACGAGTGGATCAATTTTCCCTGGAGCGACAAAGACCCGGTGGCCACACGCGACTGGAAGGTTCGCGACGCCTAAACCTCCGCTGCTCGGGTGGGCGATTACGGCAGGGAGATGGCGGGGTCGATGAATTCGTTCGTGGCAATATCAGATGCAGTCAGATCGGGGATGTCGAGGCCTTGCTGACGCAAGATCGGAACCGCACGAGCGACGAACTCGTCGATGCGAGGTGACTCGAAGTCGCCGAAGGTTGATGTGGAGCCGTTGCCGATGATGCTTAGGCGCTTCATGGTGGCTATTGCATAGGCCGCCAACTCAGGGCTTTGCCGCCACGGTGTATTCAACTGAGTGACGACGTCGCCGATCGTGGCGATCGTACGCGCGGGTGAGGTGATGAAGTTGATCTGGGCCTGCTGCAACATCGGCACGAGTTTTGTTAGGCAGGGTCGTAAGGCGTCAAGGCGTAGTCGATTGATCGCCAAATTTTGTGGATATGAAGTCCAACCCACATCGTGCACGAGTTGAAAGGCAGTCTTGATTGCGCCAGACTCGAGTGTTTCGTACCGGTACGGCTCACTGGTCGCGAATGCCTGGTGGGCGACATCGTCGGTAGCGAGCATGAGCGAACCCTTGTAGTTGGTGTCAACTTTCTCGGAAGGAACGATGCCCTGCTCAACGAGATATCGCATGTAGGGGCGGTCACCAAACACGCTGACCGCCGATACTTCCTGTGCAATGTCGGCGATGGTCGTTGCCATTGGATGTTTTGTGGCATTCCACATGATGATTTGGGGGTTGATGGTGAGCGCATTGAAGACGGCCAGTGTTGGCGCCTCGGCGAATCGAGAAATTGCTCCATCTGTGCCGACGTACCCGAACATGATGCTGTCGTCAAGAAACATCTCAGTCACGACTGGCGACTCAAGGAAAGGTCCACCGACGCGAATCTCCAGATCGACACCCGTATCGACGCCATCCCACACCAGTGAACCAGTCGTGGCGCCACGTGTTGCATCAACGACGTAGTCGTCAGCGAGCAACTCATAGATGCCACCATGCTCGGTTTGTGGATACCAATCGGTCTGAACCACGATCGGAGAAAAGCAGAGCCCGGCGAGGTTGACCACCTCGGCGAGGGCCGGCCCACTCGTATCGGCGGCAGCGTCAGTGGCGTTTGTTACCGCACCATTGCTGGTGTCGCTGTTGCTGCACGCCGATATGGCGGCGGTGCCAATGAGTGCAATCAGGGTGGTACGGAGGGTGAGTTTTAGGGTTGATGCCATGGTGACACGCAGATTCTACGCAGTAACTCAACTGCAAGAAAGAACCCAAGCCCAAGCAATGCTGCGACAAGCGCTGTGACAAACATCGGGCCCGAACGAGTGTCTTGAAAGTAGTAGGTAACGAGGCGTCCTAGGCCTGGTGTGCCCCGAGTGAAAAAGAAGTCACCGACGATGGCTCCAATGACCGACAAACCTGCAGAAACCCGCAGGCCAGCAAAGATTGATGGGCTGGCACCAGGAATCTCGAGCCCGATCAGCCGTTGCCAACGCGAAAACTCCCCGAGGGTGAACACGTCGTGCAACGCCCCCGAAACTGAGCGCAAGCCAAAAAGAGTATTGCTGGCGATTGGAAAGAAAGCGATCAGGACCGATACGAACACTCGGGCGCTGAATGATGGTCCTACTACTCGCACAATGATCGGGGTAAGCACAATGATCGGGGTGACCTGCAGCGCGATGAGCCAGGGCCAGAGTGCCGACTCGAGCGCGCGTGATGACATCATCAGGATGCCGAGAGCAATGCCCACCACAATGGCGAGCAGGAATCCAACGAGCGCAGTGCTGCTGGAAATATATGTGGCCAAAATAATTTGGTCAATCGTGGCATCATTGAGCCCTACAAAGAGCTGATGAAGTGGTGGGATGATGAGCGCTGAGCCATCACCTGATGCGAAGTTGTTGTCGAGTGAATAGGCCAGTGCGTACCACCCGGCGATGATCACCACGAACACAATCAGCGGCGGAAGGAACTTTTTCATGCGTGAGCGCCAAGACAGCTGGCGATCTTGCCGCACAAAGCGGCGAACTCCGAGGAATATCGTAAGGTGCTATTGCGGGTACGCGCAAAAGGCACGGTAAATTCGCCAACGAGCTGCCCGGGAGCGCCAGACATCACGAGTACCCGGTCGGCAAGATAGACCGCCTCGTCGATCGCATGGGTCACCATCAGCGCCGCAAATCGATATTCCTCGCGCAGAATTACAAATTCATCGTGCAGGCGATGACGAGTTATCTGGTCAAGCGCTCCAAATGGTTCATCTAGTAGCACGAGTTGCGGGCGTGCCGCAAGGGTGCGTATCAGTGACAAACGCATTTTCATGCCGCCGGAAAGTTCATGGGGCCACTTATTCTTGTGTTCGGTGAGTCCGCTCATTTTTAGTAGACGCTCGACCGATGCATCGTCGGAATCTGCCAGCAGTTGAGCATTGCCGGCCACTCGTTTCCAGGCCAGGAGCGCCGGCTCCTGAAAGACAAATCCGACCTCATTGCAGCTTCTTTTCACAGTTCCCTGCGTGGGTGTTATCAAACCGCCGCAGGTACGTAGCAACGTGGTCTTGCCACAACCGCTTGGGCCAATCAAGGCGACGATTTCGTCAGGGGCCAAAGCCAGCGAAACATCGCTCAGAATTGTTGCATTTTTCAATTGCTGGGTGAGATGGTTGATTTGTAACACGCTGCCCGCAATCACTGTGGCAGTCGGTGGCGTATTCAGCACCACTGGCCGCGCGCTTCAATGACCGCCCGCAAGGTGCTGACACGATCGGTCATGATGCCATCTACACCAAGATCGAGCAGTCGGTTCATCTCCCCGGGATCGTCAATCGTCCAGACGTGCACCTGCAGGTCGGCGTCGTGAGCACCCTGCACGAATGACTTGGTGACGATCGGCAATGGGCCTTGCTTCACGGGCACCTGGGCAATCAACGGTGCGGCCTCACCACGAAATCGCGGCGTGCGACGCAACCATGTGCCGAGGCGAAGCTTGGCGACGTCACGAGGGCCCATGGACGTGCAGATTTTGGCGCCGTATCGCACGCGCACCGTATCGAGGCGTGCATCGCTGAACGAGCCGATGCACACCCGGTCGAACATGTCGCCCTGATCGAGTCGGGCGAGGAGATAGGGGAGCGCATGATCACTTTTGCAATCAATATTGAACTTGGCCGTCGGCCAGGTAGTGAGCAATTCGTCGAGCCGGGGAATTGGCTCACGACCGGACACGCGCGCGGCGCCCACTTCTGTCGCCGTCATGTCACGAATGAGTCCTGGTCGGCCACAGGTGCTCTGCAAATCTGGGTCATGAAAGGCAAAGAGCACCCCGTCACTTGACGCGTGCACGTCAGTTTCCATGTATCGATAGCCGAGGCGAAAGGCGTTGTCGAACGCCGGCAACGTATTCTCGGGATGCTCACTCGCGCCGCCACGGTGGGCAAAAGCAAGCGGCAGGGGCCCGTCGAGAAATGGGTGGGTCATGGCAGCGGTGCCGTCAGATCGACCGACCAGCGTTGGCCCAGTACTCGTCTTTCAACAAGCGCTTGTATAACTTGCCGGTTGGGTGGCGCGGCAGGTCGGGGCGGAAGTCCACCGAGCGGGGGCACTTGATGTCGGCCAACTGCGAGCGACAAAAAGCGATGAGTTCTTTGGCGAGCTTGTCGGCCTCGACCGGCGAAGCGGGCATCGTCGCCGGCTGGACGACGGCTTTGACTTCTTCGCCGAATTCATCGTTGGGCACCCCGAAGACGGCAACGTCGGTGACTAGTGGATGGTTGATGAGCACGTTCTCTGATTCCTGCGGATAGATGTTGACGCCGCCAGAGATGATCATGAATGCCTTGCGATCGGTGAGGTACAAGAACTTGTCGTCATCGAGGTACCCGATATCGCCGAGGGTGCTCCAGCCGCGGCCTTGCGGGTCACGCGACGATATCGTTTTTTCGGGATCGTTGTGGTATTCGAACACCGCCGGGGATTCGAAAAAAACCGTACCCGTTTCGTTGGCGGCAAGTTCGTTGCCTTGCTCATCAAGGATGTGCAGGATGCCCGAGATCGCCTGACCGACGGTGCCGGGGTGGGCCAACCATTGCTCAGCATTGCAGTAGACGAAACCGTTGCCCTCGGTACCGGCGTAGTACTCGTGAATGATCGGCCCCCACCAGCCGATCATCTTGCGCTTGACCTCGATTGGGCATGGTGCAGCAGCATGAATCACGGTGGTGAGCGACGAAACATCATGGGCGTTTCGTGCAGCTTCCGGCAATTTCAGCATGCGCACGAACATGGTCGGCACCACCTGTGAATGGGTCACCGTATATTTCGGGATGCAGGCGAGATATTCCGCGGCATCAAAATGCTCCATGATTACGGTCGTGCCGCCCAGGCGATGCACCACCATGTTGAAGCGCAGTGGTGCCGCGTGGTACAGCGGTGCGGGTGAGAGATACACCATTTGTTCGGTGAAGCCGAACACGAATTGTGCCAGCATGAGCAAACTGGGCGTGGTGCCAAGCGGTTCGGGTTTGTAGACGAACGCCACGCCCTTGGGGCGACCGGTCGTGCCGCTCGAATACAACATGTCGGTGCCTTCGAAGCGCTGGGCCAACGGCTGGTCGGATTTTGCGGCGACGGCAGTTTCATATGAGTCATAGTGCGCGATCGTGCCGTTGAGCATGTAGCGCGCCACGAGATTCGGTGTCGACGAAACGATCGCTTCGGCCTGATCCGCTTTGTGTTTGGAGGTGATGAACACCTTGGCGCCACAGTCGTTGAGGATGTACGACAGTTCGTCGGTGGTGAGGCGGCTTGAGCAACAGGTGTACACCAATCCGGCGTAATGACAACCCCATACGGTTTCAAAAAATCGTGGGTGGTTTTCCAAACAGATGGCGACGTGATCACCGGGTTGCAATCCGTGGCTCGCCATCAATTGACTGACGCGGTTGGCGCCTACGTCAAGCTGGTGATAGGTGAGGGTCTCACCTGTGCCGGCCATCACAATGGCGGGGCGGTCAGGGGCGGTTTCGGCGATGTTTCCGGGATACATGGTGACTCCGAAGATAGTGCGAAAATAGTGCAGCGTGTACCCTCGAAGCATGTCCACCGAGACCCTCGCCAGCAATCAAATCGCCGCTACATCCGACGAAAAGCACGTCATCGACCTCGTCGACGAACTGATTCGCGACCTGCCACCCAAGTCGACCGACACCGTCGCCTTCCTCGGTGCCCAATACGACCGCGGCTTGGCCTGGGTGAATTTTCCGGTTGGCTACGGTGGCTTGGGTCTCTCGCCCAAGTACCAGCGCATCGTCAACGAGCGAGTGTTCGCCGCGGGCGGGCCGAATGCATACTTTCGTAATCCAATCGGCTACGGGATGTGCGGCCCGACGGTGGTCGAGTGGGGGACCGACGGACAAAAAAAGCGCTACCTGCGCCCGCTGTTCACCGGCGAAGAAGTGTGGTGCCAGTTGTTCTCCGAGCCCGGTTCGGGGTCTGACTTCGCGGGTCTCAGCGGCAAGGCGATACGCGACGGCGATGAATGGCTTGTCAACGCCCAAAAAGTGTGGACGACCCTTGCCCATGTGTCACGTTTTGGTCTGCTCGTCGTGCGCACCGATCCCGAGGCGATGAAGCACGCCGGTCTCACAGCAATGGTGGTGGACATGAAAGCCGCTGGCGTCGAAACCCGACCACTGCGCCAAATGACCGGCGAAGCAGAGTTCAACGAAGTGTTCTTCACCGACGCGCGTGTGCCGGTTGCCGAAACACTCGGCAAGCCGGGCGACGGATGGCGCGTCTCGTTGACCACACTCATGAACGAGCGCGTGGCCATCGGCGGAATGATCCCACCAAAGGCGAGCGGCCCGATTCGTGAGGCAATCAAGCTGTGGGAAAAACTCCCGTTGGAACGCAAGACCAATGCAACTCGTGACGAGTTGATGCGCCTGTGGATTCGCGCCGAGGTCTCGCGCCTCACCAACATTCGCGCCGGTCAGATGCGCAAGGTTGGGGCACCGGGCCCCGAAGGGTCGATCGGCAAGATGGCGAGTGCCGATCTCAACAAGGAGACGTTCGCTTTTTGCATGCAACTGCTGGGTGCCGACGGCATGTTGTACGGCGAATACGCAATGGTGCGCCCGAACACCGCCATGGGCCCGACTGACGGCCTGCAAAAGTCGTTCCTGCGCAGTCGCGCGAACAGCATAGAGGGTGGCACGAGTGAAGTCATGCGCAACATTCTCGGTGAGCGTGTGCTCGGTTTGCCGGGGGATGCCCGTGTCGACCGCGATCGTCCGTGGAGCGAAATTCCCCGTAACTAGTTTGCGAGCGCGGCGAGTACCGAACTTGCGCTAATCGTGCGGTCGTCGTAACTTCGACGAGTCACCAGGTTGCCGCCTGCAAACACGGTGATGAGGGTTTCCAGGGCACTTTGCAACTCGCGAATGTGCCGAGGTGGCGGAAAGTATTCGTCCTCTTCAATCGCGCGCACCTCGGTGAAGCCTTGTCGTGGTGCCAATCGCTCGATGACCTGAACGACGAGCTCTTCGGGGGCCGATGCGCCGGCGGTGACACCAATCGTGCCGTGCAAGTCGTCGGGTAATTCGTCGGCGCGGTTGATTCGCAGTACGCGCGGGCAACCGATTTCAGCCGCGAGGTGGGCCAGCGCCAGGGTGTTGCTCGAGTTTGCCGAACCGATGACCACCATCGTGTCAACCACGCTGGCGATCTTGGTCAGCGAGGCCTGGCGATTCGTCGTGGCAAAACACAGATCGCTTCGACCAGGTGTCCACACGGTCGGGAAACGTTCTTTGACGGCCTGTGCGACGCCCTCCCATTCGCGATGCGACAGGGTGGTCTGGGCCAGTAATGCAACGGGCTCGGTGAAGTCGGGGAGTGCGGCAACTTCAGCGGTTGTTTCGACGCGCGAGATGGCCTCGGGGGCAACCGCCATCGTGCCGATTGCCTCTTCATGACCGGCATGTCCGACATACACGATGCGGTACCCCTTACCCGCTCGGGTACGCACTTCGTGGTGAACTTTGGTGACCAAGGGACACACCGCATCAACCATGTATCCGCCGCGTTGATGGGCGGTGTCCACCACTGCCGGCGCAGAACCGTGAGCCGAGAGCATGATTGGTCGTCCTGGTGGCACGGTCAGCACATCGTCGACAAAAATGACGCCGCGTTCCTTGAATCGATCCACCACGATCTGGTTGTGCACGATTTCGTGATAGCAGTACACGGGGCCCTCAAAGGTGCGCACCATCCAAGCGAGTGCTTTGATTGCCATTTCGACACCAGCACAGAACCCACGTGGTGCGGCAAGCAGAACTTTGTCAACTGTCATGCGTGAAGTCAACGGTAGTGCGCAGTGTGCTCGGTAGCCTGAACGAGATGACAAATGGTGACGCCCGCAAGAGCGTCGTCATCGTCGGTCGGCCAAATGTTGGCAAGAGTACCTTGTTCAATCGTTTCCTAGGCGAGCAAGCAGCCATTGTCGAGGATCACCCCGGGGTAACTCGCGATCGAAACACGCGTGAGGTGGAGTGGTGTGGCCGCTATTTCAATGTGGTTGATACGGGTGGCTGGATGCCCGGTGGCAGCGTGCTGGATTCCAAGGTCAGTCGGCAGGTTGAAACTGCGGCGCGAGAGGCCGACCTGGTGCTCTTTTTGGTCGATGCCACCGCTGGTCTGCACGACGACGACGGTGCGATTGCCGCGTGGTTGCGCACCACGGCCCGCCCACTGTTGCTCGTGGCGAACAAGGTGGACAATCTGGGTGCGGAAACGGACCTGTGGCAGTTCCTGTCGCTCGGGCTCGGTGATGCGGTGTCGGTGTCGGCGATCCACGGTCGCAAGTCGGGTGACCTGCTCGATGCGATCATCGACCAACTGGAAATCAAGGCCGACGATCTTGCCGAAGTTGGTGTCTTTGTCCGTGATCCAACCACGAAAGAACCGCGGGTGGCCATCGTCGGGCGGCCGAACGTCGGCAAGAGCACGTTGTTCAATCGCCTGGTTGGCGAAGAGCGCTCGATCGTGCACGACTTGGCTGGCACGACTCGCGATGCGATTGACACACGCGTGGTAACCACCGACGGCCCAGTGATTTTCGTCGACACGGCCGGAATGCGACGACGCAGCAAGGTCGAACCCGGCACCGAGTACTACTCGATCATTCGTGCCCTGCGAGCCGTGGATGAAAGTGATATCGCCTTGCTCGTCATCGACGCAACCGAGGGCGTCACCAGCCAAGACCAGCGCCTCGCCGAACGTATTGATGCGAGTGGTTGCCCGATTGTCTTGGTGTTGAACAAGTGGGAACTGGTCGAAGAAGAGCATCGCGAAGAGGTGGAGATCGAGTTGCATCGCCGCCTGTATTTCATCGGTGACTCACCGATCGTGCGTCTGTCGGCGCTCACCGGCAAGAACGTGCACCGCTTGCAGCCGTTGCTCACCGATGCGATCACCAACTATCACCGCCGCGTGCCGACCAAAGATGTGAATCGCGTGTTGGCCGCCGCCCAACAGCAGCAACCCGCTGGTCAAGGTGCACGCGTGTTGTACGCACTGCAGGGTGCGGTTGATCCGCCGACGTTCACGTTGTTCGTCAACCGCGAACTTCCGCGCACCTATCTGCGCTACCTTGAGCGTTCGATCCGTGAGGCCTTTGCGTTTGGCTCGACGCCAATCAAATTGCGCGTTCGAACCCGATCCGAACAGGGCTGACCATGCCGTGGTGTGAGCCATGTGCAAGATATTTTGCGCCATCGGCTGCGACCACCGAAGGTAAATGCCCGGTGTGCGGTCGGGCGGTTGACATGCCCATCGCTCGCTCAACGACCCAACCACCGACGTTGCGGGAACTCAAACGAATGAGTGGCGAGAAGGCACCGTGGCACTTCAAGTTGCTCATGGCGCTGTTGGCGGTATATCTCGTTTGGCGCATCGTCGCGCCGTTTGTAGACTGACGACGGCGTAGCTACGGGCTGTGGCGCAGCTTGGTTAGCGCGCTTGTCTGGGGGACAAGAGGTCGGGAGTTCAAATCTCCCCAGCCCGACGAATGATGACAATTTCCGACGCACGAAACGAATTTGTGTCTGGTCCCAAATATAAAACCAGCTCAAGCCCAAAAGTAGATTTGTTCCGTGGCAGTTGGCTTTGATTCCGTAACTTCGGTGCAGCCGTACCCATTGACTGAAACCTGGGATGCACTCGTGGCGGTACTGAAGGTGCATCGTGAGCAGGAGTCCAAGGAAGACGGAAATCTATGGTCTCCCGTTTCGTATCACGATGGGGCCACGCGAGGACTCGGGGGCGTGGACAAAGTCGAGGCGTTCGTGCTTGACGTGGATGAAGTCGGGCTGGCTGCGCTGCGACCCCGTCTCAACGGCCTCGCCTACATCGCCTATTCGACATGGTCATTCGGGAGCTTGTCCGGCATCAACGTGGTAGTGCCTTTCGCACAGGCCGTTGCAGTCTGGAAGTGGAGTGCAATGTGGGGCGTTTGTCATGACTATTTCGGCCGACTCGGAGAAGTTTCTTGTCGTGACGCTTCGCGGATGTTTTACCGACCGCACCACGCAGTTGGTGCCCAATATTTCGTCGAGGTCGGTTGTGGCGATTATCTCGAACCACCCTCACGACACCGCAATCGCACTTGAGTAACGACTCGCCGCGATATTGCGGCATGTGTCGGTCATCGATGGTGGTGCACGAACTCCTAGAGTATGAAATTGATCGGTGGTAAGAAGGCACCTACATCGATCGACGGGTTTGTCCGGTGGACAAGAGGTCGGGAGTTCACATCTCCCCAGCCCGACGATGTGCGGGCGCTTCGTTGCAACCACCGCCCCTTCGCAACTGGCCCTCATCTTCGATGCAGAATTGCGTGAGGTCGAGTCCGAACAGTTTCTTGCGAACTACAACGTGGCACCAACGACGCAGGTGCTCATGCTGTCGTGCGAGTCGGGTGATGATGCACCAGCCACACGAGTGCTGCGCGGCGCCCACTGGGGTTTGCTGCCGGCGTGGTCAAAGGACCGTAGTCGCGCCGCCAGCATGATCAACGCGCGCAGCGAGACGTTGACCGAGAAGCCGAGCTTCCGTCCGCTATTGGCCGCTCATCGTTGTGTGTTGCCCGTGGATGGTTACTACGAGTGGCGCACCACCGGTGTCGACCCGCAGGTCAAACAACCCAAGCAGCCGTACTTCATTCGTTCTGCCGATGCTGGTTCGCTGGCGATTGCCGGCCTATGGACGACCTGGCATGACCCGATGCATGGTGGCGCAGAAATTCGCAGCTGCAGCATCATCACGACGTCGCCGAATGCTCGTTTGGCCGAGATTCACGATCGCATGCCGTGCATTCTTGATGGTGACGACATTCAAGAGTGGCTTGCTGCACCTGTTGCACCATTGCATGTCTTGCGCGCGGCGCATGAAGATCGCCTGGTTGCCGTCACCGTGAGTACGGCGGTGAACAATGTGCGCAACAACGGTGCCGAGCTCATCGTTCCGACCATGACCACCCTGTTTTAGCGTTCGTGGATGGTGGCTTTCGTCAGACCGCACCAGGCACACCGTCGCTGCGCAATTGGGCGGCCAATCGCCCTGCGGCATCGGCGAGACGTTCACCAGACACACCCTGTTCTTGGTGGCTGAAGTTGAGGTTCGCCATTTCGTTGGCTGGAATGCAATGCAGGTGGCAATGGTTAACCTCGAAACCAGCAATGACCAGCCCGACACGCTCGGTGTGGAATGCCGTGCGTTGGGCGATGCCAACTTGGCGGGCAACGTTGAACACGTGGGCAGTCAAATCAGCAGGCATGTCGATCCAGTGGTTGATGGGTTCGCGTGGAACAACCAACGCATGACCCTCGGTGATCGGAGCAATGGTCATGAACACCACGCAGTGGGTGTCTTGGAGGGCAAAGTGTCCGGGAATTTCGCCGGCGATAATTCGGGAAAAAAGTGAGGTCATCAGCGAGACGATAGTTCATTCTTCGGTGGTTGCGAACTAGTCTGCGCCTCAATGTCGCGGAACATCGCCACCTGGCCGAACCTCGTCACCCTCGTTCGATTGTTGTGTTTGCCGGTCTTTTTGTGGTTGTTGTTCAGCCAGGGTGACCGGGATGGTGCGGCCTATCTGCTCGGTGTGCTGGGTATCACCGATTGGATTGACGGCTGGCTGGCGCGGCGGCTGCATCAACGCAGTGCTTTCGGTGCCATCTTTGACCCCACCGTCGACCGAATGCTGTTGATCGTCGGCGTGGGGGCCATCGTGCTTGACGGATCGGTGGTCGGCTGGTTTGGTTGGATGGTCGTTGCCCGTGAGGTATTCGTGGGGGCGATGATGGTCAGCGGTACGGCACTCGGTATGCCACGCTTTGCGGTCAGTCAGTGGGGCAAGAACTATACGTTCGCATTGATGGTGGCCTTTCCGCTGCTGTTGATTGGTGCCAGTGACGCTGGCTGGGCACTCGGTGCACGTAACGCCGGATGGGCGATCGGTATTCCGGGTCTCGTCATTTGCTACGGCACCGCGGTGGCGTACGTGCCGCAGGTCGTGCGCGGTGTGCGGGGCGCCCGACTTGCGCGGGCAGCTTCCCGGTCGGTCTCAACCTGAGGCTACGGTTGAGGGCATGTCGGTACCGCACGATTTGTCGTACACCGCTCAGCACGAGTGGGTGAAGTTTTCCGGCAACGTTGCCCGCATCGGCATCACCCATTACGCCCAGGATGCGCTCGGCGACGTGGTCTTCGTGGGCGTGCCCACCGTCGGCACCAAAGTGACTGCCGAGCAGGCGTTCACCGAGGTGGAGAGTACCAAGAGCGTTTCTGACATTTACGCACCTGTCAGCGGAACGGTAACGGCCGTCAATTCGGCACTTGCTGATCAGCCCGAATTGCTGAACAAAGATCCGTATGGCGACGGTTGGATCTGTGACATTTCCGTCGACGGCTCGTTGCCGACGTTGATGGACGCTGCGGCCTATACCGCTTTGCTTGCTGGATAGCCATGCAGTACGTCTTTTGCAACCAGTGCGGTCACCGCAACCCACCATCGTCGGCATTCTGCTCGGCCTGCGGGGCGGTGGTCGATACACCGAGCATGCACACGAATGTGCTGGCAAAGACCGACCCGCTGCTCGACGGTGTGTATGACGACGACAATGCCATCGTGCACAGCGGTGAAATCGCACCGGGGGAGGCGTTGCTCGTGGTGCGCCAAGGCCCGGAAATCGGCACGCGTTACTCGCTGGTCGGCGACCAAATTTCCGTCGGTCGCGTCCCTGACAACGATGTGCAGCTCGACGACTTCACGGTCTCGCGACAGCACGCCGTATTCGTGCGGCAGGCCAACGTGTGGTTGGTGCGAGATCTTGGGTCGTTGAACGGCACCTACGTGAATAATCGGCGCGTCGACGAAGCGGTGGTGCAGCACGGTGATGATGTGCAAATCGGTCGCTTCCGACTCGTTGCATTCTTCGGATAAATGCCGTGTCCGAGCAGTATTTCTCGATCGGGGAGGTGCTGGCGTTGCTGTCCGAAGAATTCCCCGACGTCACCATTTCCAAGATCCGTTTCCTGGAGAGCCAAGGTCTGATCGCGCCGGAGCGCACGAGTTCGGGCTACCGCAAGTTCACCAGACCCGGCATCGATCGCCTGCGATTCATCTTGCGCGAACAGAAAGACAATTTCTTGCCGCTGCGTGTCATTCGTGACCGTCTCGAGGGTGAGACGAGTGACGGTTTCTTGCGCCCTGAGGATGTCACCGACCCGAGCATGCCGCGCGGAATTCGGGTGCCATCAGCCGGACATCCGACCAATCGTCCGGCTGCAGAGCGCGCCAGTACGGCACAGCCGAACGTCAGTCCGTCACCAAAGAAGCGAGCCGAACGTTTGACTCGTAGCGACCTGCTGGAGGTCACGGGTGTGGATGCAGCGATGCTGGTCGCTCTGGAAAAAATGAAATTCGTGCGGCCAATCGTGGTAGGAAGCGAGTCGTACTTTGACGAGACTGACCGCGACATCGTGCATTTGGCTGGCCGGCTCGCATCGTTCGGCATCGATCCACGGCTGCTCGTGGCGTGGCGTCTGTCGGCTGAGCGCGAAGCGGATGTGTTCGAGCCGCTCGTGCAATCGGCACTCAGTGGGCGCGGTGGCGACACCCGGAACGATGCGATGAAGCTGTTGGATGACCTCATCGCACTGGGTGAAGAATTGCGCACCGCCTTGTTGCGCAATGTGACCAAAGGCTTGCGAAGCGAGGGTTAGGTCATTGCTACGCTGGCGCAATGAGCACTGGCGACTGCGTCGACCTGGAACTTGTCGGCGTGCGTATTGAAACACCCGCGAATGTTCCGCTCATGCAGTTGCGTGAGAACGATGGCGAGCGTCGACTCCTCAGTATTTATATCGGGGCAGCCGAGTACATGGCGATTGAACATGCAGTCGAGGGGCGAACACCACCCCGCCCGCTCACCCACGACCTGTTGATCAACGTGTTTGAAGACCTCGGTGCCCATCTGCGTCGCGTGGTCATCACCGAAATGCGCGACCATACCTATTTCGCCGAGATTCAGCTGCTGCATCAGGGGCAGACCCACGTCATTTCCTGTCGTCCCTCGGATGCCGTTGCCATAGCGGTGCGCGCCGACATCCCCATCACGGCCAGCCGTGAACTGCTCGACGAGGTTGGCGTAGTCGGTGTCGAAACCGCCAACGATCCCGAGGAAATCATCGACGAATTCCGCGACTTCATTGACACGATCAATCCCGAGGACTTCCAAGAGAAGTAATCCGGTTGGCGTGGGGCTCGGTAGCCCGTAGTGTGAGGCTCCTCATGGGTGCGGGGAAAGTAAACCAGTTCGATTCGTTGCGCACCTATAGCGGGACGCAGACGGCTGAAATCGTCGGCATCACGTATCGGCAACTTGACTACTGGGCGCGCACCGACCTTGTTCGTCCGTCGTCGCGTGACGCCAAGGGCAGCGGCTCGCGCCGCGAATATGTGTACCGCGATTTGCTCGAACTTCGGGTCATCAAAAATCTGCTCGATGCTGGCATCAAACTCGAATCAGTTCGCGCGGTGTTCAACTATCTGCGCCATCACGTCACGACCGACATCGCAGCGGCCCATGTCGTGATCAGCGGTACGACGGTCGTACTGTGCGACGGTGAACATCTCATTGATGCGGTTCGTAACGGTCAAGGGGTGCTCAACGTGCTGCCATTGGGCAGCGTGAAGCAAGAACTTGATGCGCGCATCATCGAACTCAAGCGGGTGCAGCAGCGTGACATGCCCATCGCTCGACGCAGTAGCACGCGGTAGCACATGACGGGTAACCGTCAGTCGCCACTCGACTCTCTGCATCGTGAACTTGGTGCCAAGTTGGTGCCATTCGGCGGGTGGGAAATGCCCCTGTCGTATGCAGCGGGCACCATCGCTGAACACATGGCTTGTCGCACCGACTCTGCGCTGTTCGACGTGTCACATTTGGGCACCGTTCGTGTCGAGGGTGCTGGTGCGCTCGATCGGCTGCAGGCAGAACTCACCAACGATCTACGCAAAATTGCACCGGGTCGCGCGCAGTACACACACTCGTGCAATGAGCGGGGTGGTGTGAGTGATGACATCATCGTGTGGTGGTTGAGCGACGACGTGTTCGACGTGATGCCGAATGCATCCAACACCGACCGCGTGCGCGCCATCATTGGTGGAAGCGACACGACCAACACCCGGGCGATCCTCGCAGTGCAGGGCCCCCGGGCCCGTGAGCGGTTGGCGACCCTGGCACCCGAGATTGCCGGAGTGAAACGTTTTCGTGTGGCAGAGCTGAATATTCTCGGCGTGCAGTGCGTCGTTGCCGGTACCGGCTACACCGGCGAGGATGGTTTTGAACTTGCAGTGCCCGTGGCCGAGGCCGAGCACATCGCGCGGGCAATCCTGCAGGCGGGCGTCACCATCGCAGGTCTCGGCGCGCGTGACACTTTGCGGCTCGAGGCTGGGCTGCCATTGCACGGCCATGAGCTGTCGCCCGACATCACGACACTGGAGGCAGGTCTCGGTTGGGTGGTCGGCTGGGAGAAGGCCGACTTCCGCGGCAAGGCAGCCCTCGTGGCCCAGCGCGACAAGGGTGTGAGTCGTCTGTTGTGCGGCATTCGCACCGAATCACGCCGCCCACCGCGCGACGGCGCGCGGGTGTTCATCGATGATCATGACGTGGGGGTGGTGACGAGCGGTAATTTCTCGCCCGTGCTGGGCGTGGGAATTGCCCTCGCATTGGTGACACCGCTAGCGGCACACATCGGTCAGCGGGTTGAGGTGCGCGTCCGCGATGCCACGCTGGCCGGCATCGTCGTGGCGACGCCGTTCACGCAGTCGGGGTAGTCGGCGTACTCGGGTCGGGTTTCGACGCCAAATTCGCCACTGCTTTGCTGGCCAGTGACGGCAGGAAGTTGATCAACGAACCGGCCTGGTCGGCCACCCCGGCGATACGGCGAATCGGGTCTTCGACATCGTCGAGCAAACGATTCACCCGTGCGGCGGCTTGATTGAGGTTGTCCATCGTGGTGCCGACGTTCTCGAGTGCCACGATCAGTGCTTCAACGGTACGACGACCTTGGTCGGCAAGTTTCACGCCCTCACTCACCGGGTCGACGTTGCGCAACAATGCGAGAACGTCATTGATTATTTTCTGAATATCAAACGCCGGCGGGGTGGTGGACACGGCTCAACGGTAGTCGTTGCTGCGCGGCTAGATCTCGGTACTCGCCAACGCTTCGAGTGGTTCACAAGAACACACGAGATTGCGATCACCGTGGGCTGCGTCGATACGCGAAACCGGTGGAAAATAACCCCGGCCACGCAGTGACGCAAGTGGATAGAGCGCCAACGACCGATCGTATGCACGATTCCATTCACCCACCACGTCCTGCACGGTGTGTGGCGCGTGGCGCAGTGGTGACTCTTCGACCGACCAGTCACCGGCCTCCACTCGTCGTATCTCGTTGCGAATGGCGATCATCGCATCACAGAAGCGGTCCAGCTCGGCACGTGACTCGCTCTCGGTCGGTTCGACCATCAGCGTGCCACTCACCGGGAAGCTCATGGTCGGTGCGTGGAACCCGTAATCCATCAACCGTTTGGCCACGTCATCGACCGACACACCAGTGTGTTTCGTGATGTCACGCACATCCAAGATGCATTCATGGGCAACCAAGTTGTTCGCCCCGGTGTACAACGTGGGGAAGTGTTCACGCAATCGCCACGAAACATAGTTGGCGCTCACGATTGCCTGCTCGGTGGCGCGTCGCAGACCGTCGGGGCCCATCAGCCGCACGTACACCCACGAGATCGGCAAGATGCCCGCTGATCCGAATGGTGCACCCGATACCGGTCCGACGATGTGGGGTTCGCGGCCGAGCGGGTCACCAGGCAGGAACTCAGCGAGGTGGGCGCGCACGGCCACTGGGCCGACGCCTGGGCCACCGCCACCGTGCGGAATGCAGAACGTCTTGTGCAGATTGAGGTGGCTTACGTCGGCGCCGAAATGCCCGGGTTTGGCGACACCAACGAGTGCGTTGAGGTTGGCACCGTCGACATAGACCTGACCGCCATGGGCGTGCACCTCTTGGCAGATTGCAGTGACCGATTCTTCGAACACACCATGCGTGGACGGATAGGTGATCATGAGCGCAGCCAGTCGATCACCGGCTTTTTCGCACTTGGCGGTGAGGTCGACAAAATCCACGTTGCCCTGTGCATCGCAGGACAATGCCACCACGTCCATGCCTGCCATCACTGCACTGGCGGCATTGGTGCCGTGCGCACTGGCGGGAATGAGACAGATGGTTCGTTGGGTGTCACCGCGGCTGGCGTGATACGCACGAATCGCCAGCAAGCCGGCGAATTCACCCTGGCTGCCCGCATTCGGTTGCAGGCTCACCGCGTCGTAACCCGTCACCTCGCACATCATGTGTTCGAGGTCGGTGATGAGCTGGCGATAGCCGGCGGTGTCGGCGGCTGGCGCATGCGGATGAATGTTGGCAAATTCCGGCCAGGTCACCGGGATCATCTCGGTGGTGGCATTGAGTTTCATCGTGCATGAACCAAGTGGAATCATCGTGCGGTCAAGGGCGAGGTCTTTGTCGGCCAGGCGGCGCAGGTATCGAAGCATTTCAGTTTCGGTTCGGTATCGGCGGAACACGGCCTGGCCGAGGAAGTCGTCGGAGCGAAGTTGTTCGTCGGCGATGGCAAGTTGCAGTGCCCGCTCCTCGATTTGGTCGACGGAAACGGTGACACCGAAACTGGCCAGGACGTCCACAGCGAGGGTCGCATCCGATGTTTCGTCGTAGCTCACACCAACGGTGCGGGCATCAAAGTGGCGCATCACGATGTTGTGGGACAAAGCGCGCGTGTGCACCGCCTGCGCATCGACATCGCCGATCGTCAACGTGTCGAATCGCGAACCTGCGGCGATGGTGCCAACCGTGTGTTCGCGCAGCACCGACATCGTGGCGTGGGTGAGTGCGCTGATGCGCCGAGCAATGGCTTGCAAGCCATCGCGGCCGTGCCAAGCGGCGTAGAAGCCGGCGATGTTGGCCAGCAGTGCCTGTGCCGTGCAGATATTGGAGGTGGCTTTTTCGCGACGAATGTGTTGCTCGCGGGTTTGTAGCGCCAAGCGCAGGGCAGGTCGACCAGCAGTATCGGTGCTGATGCCCACGAGACGCCCGGGAAGTGAGCGGGCGAAGGTGTCGGTGGCTGCGAGGAACGCCGCATGTGGCCCGCCGTATCCCATCGGTACACCGAGTCGCTGCGCCGACCCGACGGCAATATCAAACCCGAGTGCACCTGGGGTGGTGAGCAATGTGGAGGCGAGGGGGTCGGTAACGCACACGGCGACGGCGTTGCGTTGGTGGGTTGCCTCGATGATGGCGGTGACATCGGCATCGCTGGCAATGACTCCGCGTGACGACGGCCGAGACACGACCACACAAAAAGCATCAAGCGTGGCGAGTTCATGCAACGGCACGACCACGACCTTGACACCGACTGGTTCACATCTGGCGCGCAACACCGCGATGTGTTGTGGGTGCGTGTCGTCATGCAGGGCGACGGTTCGCGATTCGCTCTTGGCGGTGCGACGCGCCATGGTGACGGCTTCGGCGATGGCCGTTGATTCGTCGAGGAGCGAGGCATTGGCGATGTCCAAACCGGTGAGCTCGCCGATCAACGTTTGAAAATTGAGGAGGCTTTCCAACCGGCCCTGGCTCACCTCGGCCTGGTATGGGGTATACGAGGTGTACCACGCGGGGTTTTCCAGCACGTTGCGCAAGATGACCGGTGGTGTGACGGTGGGGTAGTACCCCGTACCGATGACACAGCGACGCACGGTGTTGCGCGCAGCGATGGCCCGCAATTGCTCGAGCACGACGGTTTCGCTCACGGCCGGGGCCAGTGCCAAGGGCGCGGTCTGCAAAATTTCGGTTGGCACTACGGCGGCGACGAGTGCGCTGTTGGACGCGTAGCCGAGCAGTCGGGCCATCTCGGCGCGCTCGAGGGCGTCGGGGCCGGTGTGGCGAGATTCAAAGTTCATGTGTCCCTCAGTTGCCGACCTGGTCGATGCCAACGCAGTGCTGCGCTTGCACCCCAGCTGTCTTGGGTACCTGAGAGCTTCAGCGGCGAACCGCTTTTCCCCGTCGGTGGAGGAGATGTCGGTCTCCCCGCTTTCCAGCGTTGCCAATTATCTCGGTTCGGGTACCTGAGAGGTTCCGGGGTGGTTGCTCCTTCGGTGTGACGACGCACTGGCGGTGCAGGTCACTCTCCCGAGATAACTATGGCTCTTTTAGCGTAGTGCACACCCCGCTGACGACGGAAGCAATGTGCAGGTCTATTCTGTGATCTATGGCCAATGACACAGCGTCCAATAGTCCAGTGACCTCAGCAGCTTTGTGCGATGCACTGAGCCCGTTTTTTTCCGACCTGGGCAGTAAGTACATGCTGGACCCGGCCACTGCCGATATCGGCAAGGCGGCTGGCTACTCAGACGGGTTCTCGTTTTATTTCGCTGGTCGCGGCGGGGTGCTCGGCGATGTGGATGCCGATGTTATTTATTCGGCCTTCGTGTTCTTCGATCAACCGTTGGTGCGCAAAATGTGGGAGCGGGGCATCGCTGTTGAGGGTGCGCGCAAGGCTGGCTCGCGTTACGTCGGGGCTGCAGACGCGTGGGGCATCGCCCATATTTCTGGTTTCGCTGGGGCTACCCGCTTCAATGCGTTGGCCGAAAAAGTGGTGGCCTCGGTTGATGCCGGCGGCTTGTCGCTCTTTGCCGGTCTGCGCGCCGAGCCGTTGCCGGCCAACCCGCAAGCACGCACGTACCGTTTGGTGACGTACCTGCGCGAATTGCGCGGTTGTTTACACATCAACGCGGTGGTGGCCGAAGGCTTGAACGGCCTCGAAGCAGTGCTCACTGGTGAGAACGGCAGTTTCTTTGCCAAGATTCACGGCTATCAAGAGCCGTATCCCGACGTGGCGCACCTTGCACCAGCACGGGCCCGCGCCGAATCCACGACTGCCCGATTGATGAGCGGCGTGTATGAACTGGCGCTCACTGGTGTTGAACGTGCCGAGTTCGCATCACTCGTCGCAGAACTGAAAGCAGCCGTCGTTTAAAAACGGCACTTTCAATCACTCGCTTGCCCCTCCGCAACTAGTAGGATTTTACCATGCGTCGTGTCTTTCTTTTCGTCATCACACTCATCGGTCTTGCTTCTTGCGCGGCGCCAAAACCCGAGACCCTTGCGTGTGTCGACGGACAATCGGTGTACACCTGCCAATCAACCTTCACTGATGGCAAATTGCGCGGTATCGAGTTTGTTGAGTTGGCAGCGGAGGGTCAGGCGACTCTCGATACAACGACTACCCGAGACGACTTTGGTAACCCTTACTGCGTCACATTGTACGCAAATGCAACAGCGACGTTTGTTGTGGGTGAGTGTTAACGACTTAGGCAGGTACACAGTGGTTGGTGATTGAACCAACTCCGTCGATCGTTGAAACCAGCACATCGCCTTGGTTCAAAAACTGCGGTGGCGTGCGCGCCCCGCCGACGCCGCTGGGTGTGCCGGTAAACACGACATCGCCGGGGTAGAGCGCAACGATGCCCGATAAATAGGCGATGAGTTGCGGGATCGTGAAAATCAGGTCACTGCTGTTCGACTGTTGTACCACTTCACCGTTGAGCGTGCACTTGAGTGGAAGCGCATCGCGATTCGTCACGCTTGCAGCATCCACGAGCCACGGCCCGAAGGGCGCGTAGCCCTCACGGCTTTTGCCCAGGCTGAATTGTGGGGGCTGTGTGGCGCGTTGCAACAGCCGATCGCTGATGTCCTGCCCGACGCATAGTCCGGCCACGGCGGCCCACGCGGCTGACTCGGGGATGTTGCGTCCGCCGGTACCGATGACTGCCACAAGTTCAATCTCCCAATCGACAGTGGGCACATCTATGGTGATGTCGCCGAACGGCCTGTTGACGGCTGAAACGAATTTGGTGAATGTCAGCGGCGTGTCGGGGATGGGCGCGCCAGTTTCCACCGCATGTGCGCGGTAGTTCAGACCGATGCCAAAGATTTGACGGGGCGCCGGCGACGGTGCATCGAGCTCGGCTGAATCAAACCGCACCCCGCCATGAACAGTGGCTGCCAGGTTGCGAACTTGTGCCCAGTGGTCGAATATTCGCATCGGCTCATGGGGCAGTGTGCCGCCACTGGCTTGTTCGATGTCGATCGCCAAACCCTCGGCGGTAATCAGCGAAGCGCGGCCGTTGAGGTTTGCCACACGCATAGATTCCGACGCTATTACACCCCGGTCAGCCAGGGCGCCTCGTGCGTGGCCACGGACCGAGATCATTGATCGTCGCCACGGTGCTGGCGATCGATTCGGGTGGCACCGGGTGGCTGATGAGATATCCCTGTGCTTTTGCACAGCGCATTTCGCCGAGCACCTGTAGTTGACGCACACTCTCGACCCCTTCGGCGACCATGTCGAGACCCATCGACTCACACATGGCAATAATCGTGCGCACGAGTGAACGTGAGTCTGCGTTGTCGGCCACACCACTGATGAACGAGCGGTCGATTTTCAAACAATGAATCGGAAACTTCTGCAGCAATGACAGCGACGAATAGCCCGTGCCGAAGTCGTCAATTGCAACGCGCACACCAAGATCGCACAATTTGGTGAGTGCATCGAGGGCTTGGTCAGGCTGGGCAATCATCACACCCTCGGTGACTTCCAGCCACAACTGGCGGGCCGGTATGTGGGCGCGAATCAACGCTTCACTCACCACGTTGACGAAATTCGGGTCACTCAGTTGTCGTGGGGAGACGTTCACCGACATCGTTGCATCACGCGGGCAGACACCGCCGGCAATCCATTCGCTCAGATGGGTGAGTGCTTCGAGCAGCGCCCATGCGCCGATCGGCACGATCGTGCCGGTCTCTTCGGCGATCGGTATGAACTCGGCCGGTGAAATAGACGAGCCGTCGTCGCGATCCCAGCGCATGAGCGCTTCGAACCCGATGACTTCGCCGAGGCCGACATCGATGATCGGCTGATGCACGAGCCGCAGTTCGCGACGCTCCAATGCGCGGTACAGGGCGGTCTCGACGGCGAGTCGCTGGGTGACGCTGGCCAGCATCGACTCGTCGAAGATGGCCACACAATTTCGACCTGATTCCTTGGCGCGGTACATGGCGGTGTCGGCATGGCGCAGCAGGTCGTCGGCACTGTTGGTGACCGACGGGCGGTACGTCGACACGCCGATGCTCGCTGATACGAAGACGTCTCCTTGGCGCAACGCAAGCGGCTCGTGGAACGACTCGAGTACCCGATCGGCCAGCACCATTGCCTCGGCGGGGCCGCTCGTTTGTGGGTCGAGCACCACGAATTCGTCACCCGCAATACGGCCGACCACGCAACGTGTCGAAAGAATCGTGCGCAGGCGGGTGGCTACTGCGATGAGCACATCATCACCGGCAGCATGCCCAAGACTGTCGTTGATATTTTTGAAACGATCGACGTCAATGAAAAGAATCGTGGGCTGGCGACCGTCGCGCCACGCCGTTCGCAGGGCCGTGTCGACATGCTCGAGCATCAGGCTGCGGTTGGGCAGACCCGTGAGTGCATCGGTCTGTGCCCGTTGAATCAGTTGGGCCTGCAGGTCGGCGTTGGCGCGCACCGCCATTGCCACGCGCAGCAAGACCACCCCGGCCAGCACCAGCACGGAAATGGTTCGCACGACACGATCGCGGGTGTCTTGGGCATCGGTGAGGGCGAAGATGGCGATCGGCACGACGAGACCAGAGATCACGACGACGAGTCGCCCGGCGATCGGGCGTGCAGCCTGGTACGAACCCTGGGCGGTGAGGTGTCGGATACCCGGATGCAGCAGGGTTGCCGACGCGGCAAAGAGCGCGAGCACGTACGGTGCATTGCGCAGTGCAAGTGAGAGCTCGGCGACTTCGGCATCATGCAGGGCCCACAATGCGTCGCCACACAGCGATGCCAATATCGCACAAGTTGCCAACCACACCACAGCACTATTTTCTGAATCACCGAACAACAGTGTCGCCAGCAAAAATAGGACGACTGCCGACAAGGCGAACGTCAGACCGGTGATGGTCACCACATAAGGCTCGTTGTTGCTCGTGTCGAACAGCGGCTGCAGGATGGCGATCCAGACGATGAGCCACGCGCCAATCGACAAGATGGATGCATCGGCGAGGATGCTCAACGGGTCGCGGCCGATGCGCCGTTGGGCAACGAGCAGGAGCCCACCGACGAGGGTCGACTGCACGACAAAAAAAGCGATCTCTGCCGCCAAATGTTGGGCTGCACTGCGCGATGCAGCCGAAAATATCTGCCCGACGATGATTGCCGCCGTGATCACCAAAAATCCGACGAGGATGCGCCGGTCAAGTTGATTCTTGAGCGCCGACACGACGGTTGAAGCGATTACCCCGGCGATGGCCAGGGCATAGATGAACGACCCCACCGCGCCCGCACCGGCGATGATGTGCAGGAGCGATGCGCTGAGACCGACGACCAGACTCAGCCAGGCAAGACGTTCTAGCGCGCGCTCAGTCACGCGAACACCACGGCCCCACGGTACTGAATCCCCAATTGCGGCAGCGTGATTCAGTAAGGTAAAGAGCGGCGGAGGTCAATGACCTCGGGTGTGCGAGCACCTTATTGGAGACACATGTTCATTTCTCGTCACACGCGTCTTGGTGATGCCGTGCTGCGTGGTCGCCTGTGGGAGTTCTACCGTCGCGCCTACGCCGACAACCCGCTGCTGCCGTTCTCGGAGATCGTCACTCGGCCGGAGTTCGACGAAATTCTGCTGAATTCCACCAATCGAGTCTGGGTGGTGTGGGAAGACAACCAGCCGATCGTCATGACGTTGATTGCGACGGATATCACGACCACCCGTTGGTTGAATGCCGATTACTTTCGGCGCTATCACACCGAGCGCATGCGCAAAGGCCTCGTGCACTATGTGATGTGGGTCGTGGTGGATGCAGCAGTGGCGATTCGGGGGGCGAACATTGCGTTGGCCAAAGAGGCACTTGCCGTCGAGGCCCGCGATGGCGCGCTGCTCGTTTTCGACCTGCCCGAGGCAAAGCAAACGGCGGACGATGGTGGGGCGGCAGAGTTGATGTTGCGCATGGGGCAAATGGTTGGCGATGTCGAACTCGTGCCGCTGGCAGCGCAACGTTATTATGCGCTCGATTTCACACGCGCACGCTCGGGAATCGCACGCGACGATGGGGATACTATGAAAGACGCCATGGGCACCCCTGCGACATGATCGCTACATGACCACCGATTGCTGCATAACTACCAGATGAGTATTGCTCCTCCCGCTGCGACGATCGTCGTTCCTGGCCCACATTTGATGGCGGCGTTGCTCGGCGAGCGCGATCACTTGTTGCGCCACGTCGAACACGAGTTCCCCGGGACCAACATCGTGGTGCGCGGCAACGAAATAAATGTGTCGGGGCCGGATTCGGCGATCGCTCGTCGCTTATTCGAGGAGCTGTCGGAGTTGTTGCAACGTGGCGAGCAGCTCGACCTCGTGATTCTGAGTCGTGTCATCGACATGGTGCGCAACGACGTAAGCCCGAGCAGCGTGCTCACGTCCGACATCGTGCGCGTCGGACAGGGACGCCCGGTGCGGGCCAAGACTGCGGGACAGCGTCGGTATGTCGATGCGATTGCCGAGCACATCATCACGTTCGGCTTGGGACCAGCCGGCACCGGCAAGAGTTGGTTGGCCGTGGCGATGGCCGTCCAGGCTCTGCAGAGCAAAGCGGTACAGCGCATCATCCTCACGCGCCCGGCGGTAGAGGCGGGTGAACGCCTCGGCTTTTTGCCCGGCGACTTGATGGCCAAGATCGATCCGTACCTGCGCCCACTGTTCGACGCGATGCATGACATGGTGGGTGCCGAGAACGCCCAGAAGTACCTCGAACGCGGAATGGTCGAAGTTGCACCGCTGGCCTTCATGCGTGGCCGCACCTTGAGCAACAGTTTCATCATCCTTGACGAAGCCCAGAACACGACCCCGGAACAGATGAAGATGTTCCTCACCCGAATTGGTTTCGGATCAAAAGTGGTCGTCACCGGTGACACCACGCAGGTTGATGTGCCGAGTGGCCGCAGCGGGCTCAGCGGCCTGGAGCGCATGCTGACCAACGTCGACGGTTTGACCTTCGTGCATCTCGAGTATTCCGATGTCGTGCGACACAAAATCGTCGCCGACATCGTGGCGGCGTACGAGCGCGCCAGTGACAAGGCCGTCACACAATTGCGCGGCACGCAACATCGTGATTGAGCGCCCCCGAGCTGCTGCGCCGCATCGCTCCGGTGGTGACGGGCTTGTCGAAGTGTTCGTCTCCGACGAACAAGGTGACGTCCCGGTTGATCCCCTGCGCTGGCAACAACTCGCCATGCGCGTGCTCGCTGCTGAAGGTGTGAAAGGTCAAGCAGAGATGGCGCTGCTCTTCGTTTCGCGCGAGGCAATCACGGAAATGAATCGGGTGCACATGGGTGTCGACGACGCCACCGACGTCTTGGCGTTTCCGATTGACATGGTCGACAATTCGCGTGCCGCCGGGCCGACGGCACGGTCGGCAACACCCGTCGTGGCCCGAGTCGAGGGCGGGGAACTGCCCTTGTTGGTGGGGGATGTGGTGGTCTGTCCCGCCGTCGCGAGTGAGCAAGCATCGTCACACGCCGGCAATTTCGACGATGAAATCGCCTTGCTGGTGACCCATGGAATCTTGCACGTGCTCGGTTACGACCACGATGATGACGCCAGTGCGGGCAAAATGCGGCAACGCGAACGTGCCCTGCTGGAAGAGTTGCACTGGCAGGCGCCAGCCCCCGAAATATTCAGCCAGGGCTACTAACCGATGTTTTCCGCCGCATTGACCACCGGTGACACATGGATGCTCGTTGGCATCGGTGTGCTGCTGGTTGTTCTGACGCTGCTGTCGCTTGCTGAAATGTCGCTGTCGCGAATGACGAAACAAAAAGCCGAGGCGTTGCTCGCCGATGGATTCAAGCGTGGGCGCCTGCTCGTGCGCCTCGCCAGCGATCCGACACGCTGGGTGAATCCGCTGTTGCTCACCGTCAACATCCTGCAAACCCTGCAGGCGACGCTCACGGGCGTGGTTGCCAACCGAATTTTCGGCGCACCGGGCATCGTCATCGGTGTGGCGTTGAACGTGGTGGTGTTTTTCGTGCTGGCCGAAGCGGTGCCCAAGACGTATGCGGTGCTGTATCCGGTGCGTGGTGCCACGGCGACTGCACCGCTCGTGTCAGCCCTCGCGGCTTTCTGGCCGCTGCGCGTGGTGTCCAACCTGCTGATTCGTATCACCAACCTGATCGTGAAGGGCCAGGATTTGAAGGAAGGTCCGTTCATCAGTGAGACCGAATTCCTCGGGATCGTGCAGGCAGCCGCCAAGGATTCGATCATCGAAGCCGAAGAACAGGAACTGATCGAGTCGGTGATCGAGTTCGGTGACACCGTGGTGCGCGAAATTATGCGCCCCCGCCATGAAATCATCACCGTTAACGAATCGGTGACGGTATCGCAGGCATTGACCGTGGCAATCGAACACCAATTCAGTCGTATGCCCGTCATCCGGATTGATGACGACGACATCGATGACGTTGCCGGCACCGTCAATACGAAAGACCTCATGCGCGTCGAACGTGAGGGCCGTGGCGACGAGCCCGTGAAGGGGTTGATGCGCGAGGCGCATGTCGTTCCCGAGGGCAAACCGGTCGCTGAACTCATGCGCGAGATGCAACGAACCCAGAATCACTTGACCATCGTCGCCGATGAGTATGGTGCTTTCAGCGGCATCGTTTCGTTGGAGGATTGCCTCGAGGAACTCGTCGGTGAAATCGTCGACGAGCATGATGACGTCGACTCGCGTTTCCATAATGCGGCAGGTGGCGACGTGCTCGTCGAAGGTTCGGTAGGCATCGACGATGTCAACGCGCGATTGGGCATCACCATCAGCACCGGGGAGTACGACACCATCGGCGGTTACGTGTTCGGCATGATCGGGCGGATGCCCCGTATCGGGGACGGTGTCGAGGCCACGGGTTTTCGCCTGAGTGTCGAAGAACTGGACGGCCGACGCGTGACCCTCGTGCGTTACGTGCCTCGTGCTGGCGGCGTTCCTCCCGCTGGCGGCGTTCCTCCCGCTGGTGGCGTTCCTTCCGCCAACTAGGGTTTGGCGCATGGAACTTTCATTGCACGGAAAAGTTGCACTCGTCACCGGTGCCTCGCGCGGTATCGGTAAGGCCATCGCCACTCAGTTCGCCGCGGCAGGCGCCAAAGTCATGATCTCGTCGCGCAAGGAAGATGCGTTGCGTGCGGCCCGCAGAGACATGGTGGGTGACGTCGAGATTTTCGCCGCAAACTCCGGTGACGTCGAAGCGGGCAAGGCCTGTGTCTTGGCAACGATCGAACGCTTTGGTGCCCTCGATATTTTGGTCAACAACGCCGCCACGAACCCCTACATGGGTCCGACGCTCGAAATTGACGAATCGCGTTACGACAAAACGTTCCAGGTCAACCTGCGTGGACCATTGTTCTGGTGCAAAGCCGCCTGGGAGAGCCACTTGAAGCAACACCCCGGGGTGATCATCAACATCGCGTCGGTTGGCGGCCTGCGCGCCGAGGGTGCACTCGGTGTGTACAACCTCACGAAGGCGGCCCTCATTCACATGACTCGGCAACTGGCGGGCGAAATCGGGCCAACGCGTGTCGTCGGGATTGCCCCAGGTTTGGTGAGGACCGATTTTGCTTCGGTACTCATCGAAAACTTCGGGGAGCGGCTGGCAAACCAACTGCCCCTGCGTCGAATCGGGGAACCAGACGACATCGCCAATCTTGCGCTATTCCTCGCGTCTGACAAGGCCAGTTGGATTACGGGTGAGACCTACGTGATTGACGGCGGTGCCGGGGTGCGTTCGGGTTCCATATAGTTCTTCGAATGTCGCAGTAGGCGCGGCGCGCCAATCAGCAACACCACACCCAGGGTCAGCGCAGATGCCAGATACGTTGCACGCAAACCGAAATAGAACGCAATTTGTCCGCCGATGATTGCGCCGAAAGCCGATGTGCCGGTGCCGATGAATCGGTAGACGCTGTTGACCCGGCCGAAGAGTTCCTGGGGGATGATGCGTTGGCGCAGACTCACCGTGATGACGTTCCACACGGTGCCGAAGATGGCCATCAACAGCCCAGCAAGCACCACAGCCCACACTCGTGGCAGCACCGCTGGCACGATTTCGAGGGCGGCAAACATCGTGTACGACAAAACGATGGCGACGGATGGCCCGAGCCAGGTTGCCAATCGCGCCCCGATCAGACCACCAATGATCGACCCGATGGCTGCCGTTGCAAGCAGCAGACCGAAGGCACGCGGGCCAAGGCCCAGTTCGTCACGCACGTACTTGGCGAAGATTGATTGGGCGAACATGTGGCACATATTCGCCGCACCCAGCATGATGGCCAACATGCGCAGCAGTGGATTGCGCCAGAGCCAGGTAGAGCCCGACCGCAAGCTTTGGGCATAGTTTTCGGTCGTGGGAACGGCCACGAATGCCCGCTTCGGTTTGATCGAAGCAATGAGGAATGCAGCGACGACCAGGCTGATGGCCTGCGCACCGAACGGGGCGGCAGCTGCCAGCACGAACAACCACGTGCCGAGCGGGAGCCCGACGAACGAGTTGGCCGCCACTTCCGCGGCGTACAGCCGACCGTTCGCTTTTTCAAGCAGATGATCATCGACGATGGCGGGTAAAAAAGCCTGTGCCGACATGTCATAAAAGACCTCACAGACGGCGAGCGCGAGCACGACCGTGAACAAAAGCCAGATGGTCATCACTTCGGCGATGATGGCCGTCGTTGCCAATACGAAGATCCCCGCGCGTATCGCGTTGGCGGTCGCCATGATGCGACGACGCTCGTGTCGATCGATGAACACACCGACCGGCAACGACATCACGAACCACGGCAGCATCGCAGCAACACTGATCGCACTCAGCAGCCTGGCATCGTCGGTGAGCGTGAGGGCCAGAAGGGGTGCTGCACCAGCCACGAGCCCATCCCCGAGATTCGATGTCGTTGACGCACCGAAGTGCCGCCAAAACGCCGCGGGGAGTTTGTCTTTCACCGAACGTGCCTCTCTCATTCGGGCAGGTCCGTCACGATCACTTTGCCAAGCGGTGTGCGGGGGATGGCTGCGACGACGTTGACCTTGCGTGGCGCGTAGTACGACGCCAAGGTTTCTCGCACATAGTTGCGCAGCACCTCGAGGGTTGGAACGATCGTTGCCGACGCTGGAGTGATCCACGCACAAACGATCGAACCCCATTCCTCGTCGGGTACCCCGCGCACGACCGCATCGGCAACGAGTGGATGTTCGCGCAAGCGTGTCTCGACCACATGCGGCCAGACCTTGTTGCCACCCGTGATGATGAGATCGTCGCGTCGACCCTCGATTCGCAGACGCCCGTCGAGCAGCACACCGACGTCGCCGGTGTCGAGCCAACCATCGTTCAGCATCAGCGGTGCGTGCCGGTACGTGCGTGCCCGTGTCGGGGTGCGGATGAACACATGCCCAGCGTCGACCCGCACTTGCACCCCGGCCAGTGGGCTGCCGTCGTACACCACCCCGCCACACGTTTCGGTCAGCCCGTAAGTGCCCAGCGCATTGGCTGGAAGCGCTGGCGCTCGTGCGCCACCGACGAGCACCAGTTTCCACTCGGTGAAACTGTGCCGAACGAGCAGGGTCGGCACGATTGCCGTGTGGGTGGCGCCGCCGGCAAGTGCTGCGCGTACAACGTCGTCATCAACCCTCGTTGCACAGCTGAGCGCGGAACCAAATTGCAACGCGCGGGCAATCACACCGAACCCCCCGATGTGGGCCGCCGGCAGACACAACCACCAATGGTCGCTGGTCGACAGGCCGAGTTGTCGTCCGACCATCTCGGCATGGGTCTGCAGCGTGTGGTGGGTGTGCACGACCCCTTTTGGAGCGCCCGTCGAACCACTCGTGGCAATCACCAATGCATCACCGACGACGAGCGGTTCGAGCGTTGCTGATGGTGAGGGTGCGAGTCGTTCGGTTGCATCAGCACGCACGATTTCGTCGGCACCAAGCGCATCGGCAAGACGACGTCGTGCTGCAGGCAGCATGCGTTGATCGAGTGGTAGCACGACGTCTCCGGCATCCCAGATACGACTGATTTCATCGCATAGGCGCAGCGACACGGGAACATCAAGGGCGATGAGCCTCGGGGCGCCCGACACGCTCGTCACGCTATGCCGTGAACGAGCACCGACTTGCGTTGGTTCCTACTATCGTGCGAAGCGATGGCCAGTGTCGCGCAGTGGATGAATGGTGCCCGACCCCGCACGCTGCCGGCAGCCGTCGTACCCGTGGCGATCGGTATTGCCGTCGTGGCGGGTGAGTCTGATATCGCACTCACGCGCATCACGGTGCACGGGGGATTGGCGCTCCTCGTCAGCCTCGCATTGCAGATAGCCGTCAATTACGCCAACGACTACTCCGACGGTGTGCGCGGCACCGACGACGAACGGGTCGGGCCGCTACGGCTCGTGGCTTCGGGTGTGGCACCGGCACGGGCGGTCAAGTACGCAGCGCTCCTGTCGTTTGCGGTGGCAGCGGTGGCGGGTGGCGTGCTTGCGATGCTCACCACCTGGTGGTTGATACCTGTCGGGCTCGTCAGCATGATCGCTGGCTGGACTTACACCGGTGGACCAAAACCGTACGGTTATGTCGGGCTCGGCGAAGTATTCGTCTTCGTGTTCTTCGGTTTGGTTGCCACCGCCGGAACGGCGTTCGTGATTACCGAGCGACTCCCACGATTGGCCGTCGTGTCGGGGGCGGTGGCCGGGTTTCTGGCGGTTGCACTGCTCGTTGTGAACAACATTCGCGATATCGAGAGTGACCGTGTCAGTGGCAAAAAAACGCTCGCCGTTCGTCTGGGTGATCGGCGCTCACGACACTTGTACGTCGCTGTCTACATCTGTGTGGCGGTGGCAATCGTGGTGGCGGCATTTGACGAGCCCCTCGCCTTAATCGGCCTCGTCGGCTTGTTGGCCGCGCTCCCCGCAATCTCCACCGTGCGCAATGCACGAACGGCACCCGAACTGATTCGTGCACTCGGTATGACTGCACGCGCACAACTCATCGTCGGTGGTCTCTACGTCGTCGGATTGGTCATCCAGTAGCGAAGTTCTTCAGCGACCGTTTTCGGCTGCTCCAGATGCGCGCTGTGGCCGGCACCATCGATGATGCGCAGGGTTCCGTGGGGAGTGTTGGCGGCAAGTCGGCGAGCCAATTGCACGTACTTCACATCACGTGACCCGGCGATCGCCAACAACGGCACGGTCGATTGCGCGAGTTCATTCCAGAGCGGTGGTTGTTGTCCCTGCCCGCAGCGGCGCAGGCTGTCGGCAAGTCCGAGTGCCGTATTGCTTCGTCGCTCGACGAGTTGGGCGACCTCGGGTGAGAGGCCGGCAAACAACGGTTGGGCAAGCCATTCATCGAGGAACGCCGTGACACCAATGCGGATGATTCGTTCCGCGAGCGCATCATCTGCGCTGGCCCGCTCGCTGCGCTCTCTTGGTGGTTCGATACCAGCTGTTCCGCTCACCAGCGCCGCCCGCAACACACGTTCCGGGTGGTGGGCGACGGCCTGAGCCACCACTCGGGCACCGAGGGAATATCCGACGTAGGTGGCCCGTTCGGTGAACGACACCACCTGCTCGGCGGTCTCGGCGAGATTGAGCGAGACCTCGCGGGATTCGCCGTGGCCCGGCAAATCCACGAGCACACAACGCACGTCGGGTACGTGGGCAACCAGCAGATCGGCGATGACTCGCCACGATGCGCGCGTCTGGGTGAAGCCGTGGATGAACACGACGGTTGCGTCGCCCGTGCCGATGACCTCATAGGCGAGCACGGTGTTCATTCGTCGGCGATTTTCCGCAGCAGTCGCACGAAGGTCTCGGTGTCCTGGGCGCCCGGCACGGCGAACGAATCGTTGATCATGAAGGTCGGCACGGCGGTGATGTCGTGGTCGGCGGCCCACTGCAGGTCATCGGCAACGGCCAGAGCGATCGCGTCATCGGGGTCCTTGCTTACGAGGTGTCGTTCGATTGCCGGCGAATCGTAGGAGGCTCGACTCGCGCACGCGATCAAGGTGTCGACATCGGCAATATCTTTTCCTTCCGTGAAGTACGCCTGCATGACCGATTCATTCACCGCCGCCTGCAGCTCGGGTGCATCTCGCTCGACGAGTTTCAACAGACGATGGGCACGCATCGTGTTGGCCCGCAGCGCGCGATCCATGTGGAACGTGATGCCTTCTTTCGCCGCTATCGCGGTGACGTTCGCCAGGATGTCGTCGGCACGCTGCAGACTTCCGAACTTCTCGGCATAGCCCTCACGCACGGGTGAGGCACGAGACGTGGAACTGGACACGGGGGCAGTCGGGTCGAGCTGGTAGGCGCGATAGCGAACATGCAGGTCAGGTGTCACGCCCTCACTCGCCAGGTGCGCAAGCGCCCGCTCGAAGCGGCGCTTGCCGATGTAGCACCAGGGGCACACGACATCAGAAACCACTTCGACCCGCATTGCTGCCACGATAGAGGCATGCATTCAGCCGACGTGACCGCCACGTTCTGTTCGACGTTGGTCGACGAGTGGGTGCAACTCGGGGTGCGCCACGCGGTGGTCGCCCCCGGATCTCGGTCGACACCGATGGCGTTGGCGCTACTTGCCGCTGATGACCTGTCGCTCGAGGTGTTCCACGACGAGCGCAGTGCCGCTTTTGCCGCCTTGGGTATTGCGACGAACACCCGACTGCCGACTTTGTTGTTGTGCACCTCGGGCACTGCTGCTGCGAATTTTTATCCGGCGGTGATTGAAGCGTCCCACAGTGAAGTGCCGCTGCTCGTGTTGACAGCCGATCGGCCACCAGAACTGCAGGGCCTCGGTGCACCGCAAACGATCGACCAGAAGCAGTTGTACGGGTCAGCGGCTCGAAGTTTCATCGACGCTGGTGTGCCTGACGATGAGCGGCGCGACGACTGGCGCCGTCTTGCGCGTCGTGCTTTTGCGACCTCGGTTGGTGAGCGCCCCGGCCCAGTACATGTCAATCTGGCATTTCGCGAACCGCTGATTGGTGGGGTGGGTGAATTGCCCGTGCGTAGCGCAGCCACTGCGCCGCGCGCGCCGAAGCCGCTCGGCACCGAACTGTTGTCACGTCTCTCGATGCGTTGCAGCGGCAAGCGTGGGGTCATCATCGCCGGAGCGCGCGGCGCTGATCCGGCGAGCATCGCCGCATTGGCAGTGCAACTTGGTTGGCCAGTGCTGGCTGACCCACTGGGCGGATCACGGTCGAACGATCCCATGGCGATTCGTCATGCCGATGCTTGGTTGCGTGATGCTGAAATCGCCCGAACGTTCACCCCCGAGGTGGTGTTGCGGTTCGGCACGTTGCCAGCCTCCAAGGTGGTCAACGGTTGGCTGCGTGACTGCACGGCTGAAATCATTGCCGTGAGTACGTCACCATTTTTGATCGACCCTGATCGACGGGTGTCGCTGCACGTCGTCGGTGACCCGAACTCGTTCTGTACCGATCTGGTATCGGTGTCGGCGGCGTGCGATGTTGTCTGGGGTGGGCAATGGCAACGCAGCGAGTTACAGGCTCGCGCCACGATTGCCCGCCTGCTAGACGACGAAACACAACTCACTGAGCCCGGTACGGCGCGCACGACGGTGGCCGCCCTACGCAGCGGGGCGCGGCTCGTCGTTTCGTCGTCAATGCCGATTCGGGACGTCGAATGGTATGCCGGAGCCACCGATCATCTCGGTGTGCAGTCCAACCGCGGCGCCAACGGCATCGACGGCGTGGTGTCGACCGCGGTGGGTGTGGCCGTTGCGTCGGGTGTGCCGACTGCGTTGCTGATCGGCGATATCGCTTTCATGCACGACACCAACGGTCTGCTCGAACTGCGAACGCGGCGCGCCGATCTGCGAATCGTCGTCGTCGACAACCGTGGTGGCGGCATCTTTTCGTTCTTGCCACAACGCACGACGTTGGGCGGCACGCGATTCGAGCGACTGTTCGGCACACCCCACTCGGCTGATCTGGGGGCCCTTGCTGGTGCCCACGGCATTGCGCACGAGGTCGTCACTTCAACCGGGCAGTTGCACGCCGCGTTGCAACAGGTTGGGCCGCGGGTGATCATTGCACGAACCGAGCGAGACGACAACGTTCGACTGCACGACGCAATCAATCAGGCGGTGATCGAGGCAGTTCGCTCCTAGGGGCGCAGAATCGCGGCCAACATCGCCTGAAACTTGGCCTGTGTTTCGGCAAGCTCGGCGAGCGGCTCACTCTCAGCGACGATGCCACCACCTGCATATAGATGGGCTTGTCGGCGGTCGGCACTCAACTCTGCACAGCGAATTGCCACTGCCCAGGTGCCGTTGCCGTCACGATCACACCACCCGACAGCGCCGCCGTAACGACCGCGCTCGAACCCCTCGTGTTGTGCGATCAGACGCAATGCGGCCTCGCGCGGGTAGCCGCCGAGCGCGGGTGTCGGTGACAGAGCACGGACAAGTTCCAACACGTGTGGGTACGGTGCCGAGAGGCGTCCTTCAATCAGTGTTCCGAGATGCTGAACGTTGGCGACGGCTACGACATCCGGCTCGGGCTGCCAATCGAGATACGAACACCACGAGAGCAGCGTGTCATGCACCATGTCGACGACGACCCGATGCTCGATTTGATTCTTGTCGCTGGCCCGTAGATCGGCGGCCAGTTGTGCATCGGTCCCGGGGTTTCCGGTGCGCGGTGCGGTACCGGCGAGTGGCAAGCTGCGCACTTCGTCACCATTGCGTGCCACCAGCAATTCTGGTGACGCCCCGACGAATCCGTCGATGCTGTAGCGATAGCTCGACCCGAACGACGCCTTCAACCGGTGCAACAGTGCATGCACGTCCATCGGGACTGATGATTCAATGAAGATGTCGCGGGCGATGACCGCCTTGATGATGTCGCCACGGCGCACGGCGTCTCGTGCCGTCGTGACTGCGGCGAGATAGTGATCGATGGCGACACCTGGGCGAACGCTGAATGCATCGGCAGTCGGCTGCGGCAGCGGCCGCGCGGTGAGTGCTGTGGCAACCTGCCCTTCGTCACCAGCGAGGTACGTGACCCAGGGCGGGTGCTCGGCATTTTTGCCGACACAGATGCGCGGCACGATCGCTCGTCCACCGATGCCGTTGAAGGGTTGCCAACCAAGTGCGACACCGGTTGCACCCAGTGCACCAACCCGATCATCCACGGTGCTCTCACCGAAGAATTTTCCGATTTCGTCGAGGGCCATGTGAGCGGCAATTCCGACGCCGGCAAAGCCGACACCGTCCCGTACGAACAGCACACCATCTCGCGCAGCGATGTCGTTGAGATCGATGACGGGATCGATGAAGTCAGCGAGCGGTCGCGAAATGAAGTGCGACATTGCTACCCGCGGGTGGCGGTGAGGAGTTGCACGAGGCCACCAGAGAGTTGACGATGCTCGACGTCGACGAACCCAGCGACGCCCAGCATCGTGCAGAGTTCTGCCGGGCTCGGAAGATACGAAACACTGCGGGGTAGGTAGCGGTAGGCCGCACGATCAGAGAGCAGGGCGCCGATGCGTGGCACGATTCGGCCGAAATATACGGCGTTACCACGGCGAATGAACGGGTTGGTGGGGGTGGATACATCGAGCAGCGAAATTCGTCCGTTGTGTCGCACGACCCGGCCCAGCTCGGCGAAAAAAGTGGGCAGGTCGACGAAGTTACGCAGGGCAAACCCGCACGTGACCCCGTCGACGTACCCGTCGCGCAGGGGCAGACACAGTGCATCGGCTTGCGTTCGTGGCACGCGACTCGTGTCGGCAGCCAACATTCCGAAGGAAAAGTCAAACGACAGTGCGCGCAGGTCCTGGCGCTGGAGCTCGCGACAAAAATCCCCCGTACCACTGGCGAGGTCGACCACGAGTGATTGTGGTGCGAGTTTGAGGGATTGCACGGTCAGTCGCCGCCACCGGACGTCGAGTCGGAATGTCATGATGCGATTGACGAGGTCGTAGCGCGGGGCGATTCGGTCGAACATCTGTTGCACGGCAAGGGCCTTATGCGTGCCCGTCGGCAACTTTTCGGTGTCCCAACTGCTCCGGGCAGGTTCGCTCACCTTCGCAAGGCTACGGTGGCCTTGCTTCGTGTTTCTGGTCGACTCTGAGGCACACTAGAGACATGATTGATTTCACTTTTCCTCCCGAGGTAGAAGACGTTCGTCTGCGTGTGCGTGAATTCATGGACGATGTGGTGCGGCCGCGCTGGGATGCAACGGACCAGTCCAACCGCAAGGAGTTGGTCTCGGCAATCGTCGCTTTGCGCGGAGCTGCACGGAACGAGGCGAAATTGTGGCTACCGCACATGCCTGCTGAGTGGGGTGGCATGGGTCTTGGTCCGACAGCAATGGCGGCGGTATCCGCCGAAGCAGCAAAGGTGAGCATCGGGCCATTCGTGTTGAATGCCCAAGCACCAGACGAAGGCAACCAGCACACGCTGATGCACTGGGCGACGCCGGAACAAAAAGAAAAGTACCTGCGACCCTTGTGCGAAGGCACGGCACGGTCATGTTTTGCCATGACGGAACCCGAAGTGGCAGGCAGCGACCCGACGCTGATTCGTACCCATGCGTACCAAGACGGCGACGAATGGGTGGTGAACGGCCACAAATGGTTCATTTCCGGGGCGCGCGGGGCACAATTCGCGCTGCTGATTGCCCGCACCGAAGACGACCCCGAGCTGCCACAAGCCGCCAATTCGTGCTTCATCGTCGACATCCCGAGCGAGGGTTTCACCATCGTGCGCGATATCGAGACGATGTCGGGTGGACACAACCACTGCGAGATCGAGATCAAGGATCTTCGTCTCCACAATTCGCAGATGTTGGGTGGGCGTGGGCAAGGCCATCTGCTCGGGCAATATCGTCTGGGGCCGGCCCGACTCGCACACTGCATGCGCTGGATCGGTCAGGCCGAGACGGCCCTTGACATGATGGTCGACCGCTCGCTGAAGCGTTACTCACACGGTTCGATCCTCGCCGAAAAGCAGGGGATTCAGTGGCTCATCGCCGACTCGGCGATGGAGTTGTACCAGTGCAAGTTGATGGTGTTGCACGCCGCCTACAAAATCGAAAAGGGTCTGCCATTCACCTCCGAGGTGTCGATGGCCAAACACTTCGTGGCCAACAGCCTGTGGCAGATCGTCGACCGGGCAATTCAGGTGCATGGTGCCCTCGGGTATTCGAATGACACACCTTTGGCGCACATGTTGCAGCAGGCCCGCTGGAGCCGCTTTGCCGATGGTGCCGACGAAATTCATCAAATGCGCATCGCACAACGCACGATTGCGGCGTACAAAGACCATGGCACCACCAAATCGGCCACGGGTGACCTGCCGTTATGAGCGATTCGACCTCGCCGATTTTCGGCGTCTTCATGCCGCAGGGCTGGAAGATGGAATTGAAGAGCATCCCCGACGATCAGGCCAAGTGGGCAAAAGCCGTCGAGATCGCCGTGCGTGCCGAGCAGTTGGGTTACGACTCAATTTGGGTGTACGACCACTTTCATAACGTGCCGAAGCCCGCCCACGAGGCGGTGTTCGAATGCTGGACCACGATCGCTGCGATCAGTCAACGCACCACCAAAATCCGTCTTGGTCAGATGGTCGGTTGTAACTTGTATCGCGAACCGGCGTTGTTGGCCAAAATCACCTCCACGGTCGACGTCATCAGCGGCGGGCGACTGGATTGGGGCATCGGTGCCGGCTGGTACGAAAACGAGTGCCGTGGCTACGGCTATGAATTTCCGGTTCCGAAGGACCGCATCGGCATGCTGCGTGAATGCGTCGAGATCGTCAAGTCGATGTGGTCGGAAACCGAAACGAACTACAACGGCAAGTACTACCAGCTGGAGCGCGGCAACTGTGACCCCAAGCCCGTGCAAAAGCCCCGTCCACCAATTTGGATCGGCGGTGGTGGCGAACAACTCACGCTGCGTGTCGTCGCGCGCCATGCCGACTACGCAAACTTCGGTGGCACCTTCGAGGACTTCAAGCGCAAGAAACAGATCTTGGCCGACCACTGCACGGCAGTCGGTCGTGATTTCGACGAAATCAAATTGACCTGGTCACCCGAGGTGTTCATGCGCGAGACACAAAAAGAACTCGACGCCGCAGGTGCACGAAGCCTGTGGGGTCACTCGCTCGAGCAATGGAAGTCGACGTCACTGGTCGGCACACCCGAGCAGGTCAGTGAAAAAGTTGCGCAGTACTTGGCGGTCGGCTGCGTCGGCTTCGTGCCGTGGTGTGCCGACTACCCCGAGACGACGACACTCGACCTGTTTGCCGCCGTCGCCAAACAGTTCCGCTAGGCGAAGTACGTGCGAAACACCAATTCAGCGACACAACTCGGTTTTTTGGCGCCGTCAACCTCGAAGGTTGCCTCAAGCGTCATCTGAATGCCGTTGGCGACGTCGTCGACCGCCAACAATTTCGCCCCGACGCGCAACCGTGAACCAACCGGTACGGGCGACATGAAGCGCACCTTGTTGGTGCCATAATTGACGCCCATGACCGCACCTTCCACCCCGTAGATCTGCGGGAGCATCGTCGGGCCGAGCGAGAGTGTCAGGTACCCGTGGGCGATTGGCGCACCGAACGGGCCAAGCTTCGCCTTTTCGACATCGACATGAATCCATTGATGGTCACCGGTGGCATCGGCGAACGTGTTCACCATTTCTTGTGTGACGGTGAGGTACTCGCTGTAACCGAGATGCTGACCGACATGGGCCTTGGCACCATCGGCGCCCTTCATGATTGTTTTTGACATGCCTTATTGATACCAGATGCGCTGGTGTTCCTTGCTTTGGGGGTGCAAAAGTAGGGCCAAAACGGCGACATCAAAGGCAAACGACAACAGGCTGGCACCGAACAGTCGGTAGCGAATCGGGGCATCGAGCTGGGTGTAGGCAACGAACGTGAGGACGAAGGGGGATACGGCGGCAACAACCGAGAGTTTCCAGCCAAACTTGCGTTCGTTGGCCATCAAGAATGCTCCGGCCACGTGCAGCGCCACGACCGCCAGACCGAGCAGGAAACCGAACGTGTACCGCTGGCGGAAGTAGTGCAGCACCCCACCGCCGTCGATCAACTTAACTAGCGCAAAGAACCCATTGATATAGAGCAACCATGTCGCAATCTGCAACGTTTGTGGCTGCATGCGGTCGATCCACTTCCGACGGTTGAGCATCTTCAAAGTCTGCCAGACGCCGTGTGCGAGGCCGTTGCGGGGCTCAGTAGCGTCATGAGGCGATGCAGAGCGGGTTCGTCAGTCTGGTTGGGCGACCGAACGTCGGTAAATCAAGCATCATTAACTCGGCTTGCGGGCGCAAGGTTTCCATCGTTTCGGACAAGCCACAAACCACCCGTACACGGGTGCGCGCCGTATTGCACCGTTCGGATGCCCAGATCGTGTTCGTCGACACGCCCGGCATTCATAAACCGGTCACCGAACTCGGCAAGCGGGTGAACGCCACCGCACTGGAGGCGGTACGCGAAGTCGACGTGACGGGTTTGGTCATCGATGCCACCATGGCGTTCGGCCGTGGTGACCAGTTCGTCGCTGATCGAATCGACATCCGCAATTCATTCGTGGTCGTGAACAAAATCGATGCCACCTCACGCGCCAAGGTGATGAAACAGCTACTGGCCGTATCCAGCCTCGATGCCCTTGCGTACTTTCCGGTGTCGGCCAAGACGGGCGAAGGTCTCCCCGTGCTGCTCGACTGGATCGCCGGCCGCCTGCCAGCGGGTGAGCCGTTGTATCCGCCCGAGATGGTGCGGGAAACCCCCGACATCTTGTGGGTCGCTGATCTCGTTCGCGAGGAACTACTCGGTCGGATGCACGACGAACTTCCGTATTCCATCGCCACGCGGGTCACCGAGTACGAATGGCCACGGATTCGCTGTGAAATCGTCGTAGAGCGTGACAGCCAAAAGGGCATGGTGATCGGCAAGGGTGGCCAGGTGCTGAAAGAGGTGGGAACCGCCGTGCGAATGCAATTGGCCAAGGGTGCCCACATCGAACTGGTCGTGGTGGTGGATGACAGCTGGCAGCAACGACCCGACCGGATCGCCCATCTCGGCTACTGAACAGTTGGTGTGCTCGTCACCGTCGGCACCAATCAATGTCAGTCGCGGGTCGAGAGCACCGACAGGTAGTCGTCGTACGTCACGGCAACACCCGCAGTGGTGAGGTCTCCACCACCACGTGGTACGGGAATTTCCTTGCCGTCAACGACGAAAATAATCTGGCCGATACCAGGTCGCCGCGTCAAAGTGAGCACTAGCTGGGCGATCGCCAGTCGTTGATCGAGCGGTTCAAGGTCGGAAAGAAATGGAGCAGTCGACGAAACCCGGGCCACGCCGCGGCGCACCTCGATCGTCGCGCTGAGACGACGGGGCAGCGCACTACGCAAACCGGCAGTTTCGCTTCCAGCGTCGAGACCGGCCAGCAAAGTGTCGAGGACCTGTGTCGGGGTTGCGGGGCTCACGATCAAACGTTCGCTTCGCACCACGCGATTCGCACTCACAAAATAGAACTCGACGGTGTCGTACAACGTCTCGGTGATCGTGGTGGATGTTGCTGCATCGTCGGATGGCACAGAGGTCGTGGGTGTCGTCGTCGTCGCAATCAAGGCATCGGGAATTTCGCTGGTGGGCAGGGCGATGAAACGACCCTCATCTGGTAGGCCACACGACGTCGCAACCAGCGTGACGAGCACGCATACCAGTTGCCGGCGATTCATGAACGGCACTTCATGACTCGTCTCCACGTGGGATGGTCACGACGAAGCGCGCACCACCGCTGGGGGAGGTGTCGACGAAAGCGCGACCACCCATGGCGTGCGCATGTTCAGAAACAATGGCGAGTCCCAATCCGCTGCCGATCGAATTGCGTGACGCAGTACCGCGGGCGAAACGTTCGAAAATGCGAATTCGTTCACTCACACCGATACCGGCACCGTTGTCATCGACGATGATCAGCACTTCGTTGTCGTTGCTGCTCAGCAGGATGTCCGATGCACCACCGGCGTGATCGCGGGCGTTGTCCAGCAGATTGACCAGCACCCGTTCGATGCGTCGTTTGTCGACCACGATGACATCATTCGTGCCGAGATCGGACACCACCAACACCTCGCCGTAGCCGTGACGCATGGCGATTCGTTCGACGAGCTGCAAGAGATGGGTCTCCTCGGGCTGGTCCTGCCCGGCTCGCGCGTCGAGGCGACTGAGTTCGAGCAGGTCCATCACCGTGCGATCAAAGCGGCGAACTTGTGTGGCGATGATTTCCAACGCGGTGCGGTTGCGCTCGGAGAGTTCCTCGGCACGCCCTTGCAATACCCCAACCGCTGCGCCAAGCGAGGTGATCGGTGAACGTAATTCATGGCTTACATCACTGGCGAACCGCTCTTCTCGCTCGATTCGTTCTTGCACGGCATCAGCCATGCCGTTGAAACTCGCAACCAACTGCTGCAGGTCCGGATCGGTTTCGGGCGAGAGGCGTGTAGCCAAGGCACCGCTGGCAATCGTGCTGGCTGCCTGGGTGACGCGACGCAGTGGCAACAACACGTTGCCGCTCAGGAAAAATCCCAATCCGCCCGCCACGAGCGTGATGGCCAGAACGGTGGCGATCAGTGTCGAGCGGATCGTGCCCAGGGTGTCGGCCACATCACCGATCGGAAACACCTCGAAGTAGGTCGCATCAATCGCCGGAATCGAGATCGCTACTGCCTCGTAGGGTCGCCCCGAGAAATTTACCCGCTGCACACCGCTCGCACCGGCGATGGCGTTGCGCACGAAATTAGGCGGCAGGTTCGACTGCGTAAAACGCAACGGGGCTTGGGCATAGAACAAATTTTCGGTGCCGAGATGCAGCACGGCAAAACCGCCAGACTCAGTTCGCAGATTGGTGACCACTTCACCGGTTTCCGTTCGTGAAGTGCCGACCAGCGATCGAACGAGCTGGGCATTCGTGATTGCCTGGGCCCGCGCAGATGCAGTCGCGGTGTCGACCAGATAATTACGCGTGACGGCGAAGGTCACAATGCTCAGGATCAGCACACCAACGAATGTCGCCAGGGAAAAATACGCGATGATTCGGGTGCGCAGGCGGGGGCGCAACGCCTGCAATCGCAGACTTGTCGAGGGAGATTTGACCAGGTCGGGCACCACTACAGCATGGCGCAGAACCCGCACCTGTCACTGGGGGGGAGAAAACTCCGAGCCGGCGGGATCAAGGGGGAGCATGACCCACGCCGGCTCTGCTCCAGAATGCCTCATGCGTTTGACGTACCGGTGCTGAACCTGTGCGTTTTGTGTAACAAAGCCGCGGAACTTGGCAGACTGCACGGGTATGGCAAAGATTTTGCTGATTGAAGACGACCCGAGCATTCGGGTGGCGCTCGGGTTGGCGCTCGAAGATGAGGGATATGAGATGGTGGCGGCACCGAACGGACGTGTCGGGTTGGCGATGGTGCTCAGCGAGCAACCAGATCTGGTGCTGCTCGACCTGCGGCTGCCCGATCTTTCGGGGTTCGAAGTTTGTCGCGAGATCCGCCTGAAGAGCAGCGTGCCGATCATCATGGTCACGGCGCAGGCCGACACCCACGATTTGGTGGCGGGCCTCGAGGCAGGGGCGGACGACTATCTGACGAAGCCCGTCAATACGAAAGAACTGGCGGCGCGAATTCGGGCTTCATTGCGGCGTCTCGTGCGGGAGACATCGGGACGTTTGCCGGACATCACGCGATTCGGCGACATTGAATTGCGCCGTGAGGCCGGCATCGTGCTGAAGGGTGGTGTCGAGCTGGCGCTCACCAAAACTGAGTTGCGATTACTCATCGAGTTTGCCGATCACCCCAACGTCGTGTTGAGCCGTGACCAACTACTTGAACGTGTCTGGGGATACGAATATTTGGGTGACAGTCGATTGGTCGACGCCCACATTCGCCGACTGCGCGTGAAACTGGAGGACAGCCCCAACGAGCCGGTGTTCATCACGACCGCACGGGGTTTCGGCTATCGATTCAAATCAGGCAACTGACCGCTTGGCGAAGAAATCCTCCACTTCCACGAGACGACTCGTCTCGGGCAAATGCTGCACGCCGCTGAGTACGGCACTCTTGTAGCGCTTCTGGGACAAACGAGGGTCGAGTATTGCAACGACCCCGTGGTCGGTGGCGGTTCGAATCAATCGACCGGCAGCCTGCGCGAGTGCCGCTGCTGCGATCGGCACGTCGATGACCATGAACGATCGGTCCCCGACGTCTTCGCGTCGAGCGTCGAGCAATGGGTCGTGCATCGCCGGGAACGGCACCTTGTCGATGATCACCAAACGCAACGCGTCACCCGGCACGTCGACGCCCTGGAAAAAGCCGCGTGTCGCGAACAGGCACGACTTGGTGTTCGTACGGAACGCGTCCAGCAGCGCTTTCTTGGGCATGTCGTCCTGCACGTACATCGTGATGCCGTCACCCAGTTGACCGTCGAGTGCAGCCGCCGTATCCCGCAGCACCGTCCAACTGGTGAACAAGACCAGTGCCGACCCGTCGGACATCGTGATGAGTTCACGAATTCGTTCCTGGAGTCGCGGGCCGCGGTCGGGTGCATCCGGCACCGGCAGATCGTCGGCGAGATACAGCAGTGACTGGCGCTTGTAGTCGAACGGGCTCGGTAACCGAATGATGTCATCGGCATCCACGGGTAGACCAAGGCGCTGGGGAAGTCCTGGCGGAATCGTGGCACTCGTCAGAATCGCCGTGGTGTCGGCCCACACGCGGCCCAGCACGTGGTCGACACGTTTGGGTGCTGCAGTCAGTCGCGGTGCCCCCCGCACATCGGTAACGAAGGCAACTACGTTCGAGCCGGGAATGAGCACCTTGTTCAGCGCATCGACCATCCGCCCGATGGCCGAGGCAGCGCGGAGTTGCTCGGGCGTTTCGTTTGTGGCGGCCCGCAACTTGTCGAGAATCTCCCCGCATTGGGTGTTGGCATTGCGCAACGTTCCGTCGATGTCGGTCGGCAATGGTTGGCTCAGGCGTTGACCTGCATATCGACCGAGTACTTCGTCGAGTTCCTTGGCGGATTTACTGAGTGCGTTCGGCAGTTTTTGGCTGGTCATGGCAGCCCGCGCAGTTTCGGCAGCCGCCGCGAGCATGCGGGCGGTGATCGTGGCCGACGACGTGTCGCTGATGACGTCTTCCAATTCATGGACCTCATCGAACACGACGACATCGTGATCAGGGAGGAATCGGCGCTCTTGTTCGAGGTCGAGCCCGTACAGCGTGAAGTTGACCACCACCACGTTGGCATTCCCAGCATGTTCACGCGCCCGTTCGGTGAAGCACGTCTCACCAAATTGACACTTGGCCGCCCCCGGGCATTCGTCGGAACCGAGGCTCACTTTGCGCCAGGCTGAATCACCGAAGGTGAAGGGCACGTCGGAGATCTCACCGCTCGGGGTGGTCGCCGTCCATTCGACGAGTTGACGAATCTCGCGCGCAACATCGCGGGGTACGTCAGTCAGCGGTAGCTGGTCGTGGCCGGTTTCGATTTCTGACACACGCTGACGGCAGATGTAGTTGTTGCGGCCCTTCAAAACCGCCCACGTGAATGCCAAGTCGTCATCTTCCGCGCACGCAGCCTGCAGCAGCGGCAAATCAACGCTGGCGAGTTGGTCTTGCAACGCCTTGGTGTACGTGGCAATGATCGCAGTCTGACCGGCGGCCAAAATGGGCACCAGATAGCCGAGAGTTTTGCCCGTACCAGTACCGGCCTGCACGACGACCGATGAACCGGTGTCAATGGCTTCGGCGACATGCTGCACCATGTCGGTTTGTCCGTCACGCTGCTCGGCGTGGGGCAGGAGGGCTACGACACGTTCGAGCAGGTCGGACGCTTTTTGGGCGGCTGGCGTCATGCGGGGCTACGCCGCAGCAGTGCCAGAGCCTGATCCAACTGCTGGGCATCAAAGTCGGGCCACGAGCAATCGGTGAAATACACGCGGGCCGACGTTGACTGCCACAACAGAAAGTTCGAAATGCGACTTTCACCCGAAGTGCGCACGAGCAGATCAACTGGGGGAAGCCGCGAGTCGTACAGTTCGGCAGCCAGCGTCGCGACGGAAATCGGCTCGTTGTGCTCGGCGGCGCGTCGCGCAGCACGGGTAATCTCGGCACGACTGCCGTAATCGAACGCCACGGTGAGCATCATGCCGGTGTTGTGTTTTGTGTCGTCGATGGCCTGCGCGATTGCCTTTTGTATCGCATTCGGTGTGCGAGATCCGGGCTCGTCGAACGGCCGCCCGATCCAATTGACACGGACGTTGTTGTCATTCAGATCTTTGATGCGTCCGAATAGCTTGCGGTGCAAATCAAGTATGTGACGCACCTCGGATGCCGGACGCACCCAGTTTTCGGTGCTGAAACCAAACACCGTCAGCCAGCCGACGCCGCGTTGTGCTGCATTACGTACGGTCATTGCCAACGCTTCTTCACCGGCGGTGTGGCCGGCAGTGCGGGGCAGGCCGCGGCGTTTGGCCCAGCGGCCGTTGCCGTCCATGATGCACGCCAGGTGCGGGCCAACGGTGGGTGGGGCGACGCCAGACGAACCCATGATGTGCAACTGAAACTACTTGCAAATGCGAGGATGTAGAGGTGACTGCTTCGTCGACACTGTCGCACGTGATGTTGTGTGCCGGCTCGTTGCGCGATTGGGCGAATTCGTCGGTTGCCGACTGGCAACAACGGATTGCCGTGGTTGCCCAGGCCGTCAAGACCGGTGGGGCTGCGTGGGTGACGATCATTCCGGCCACGAGCAGCCCCGACACCGCCACTACATCGCACGCCGACCACGTGCGGTCGCTGCTCGTTGATTTTTGCGGTGGTGTGCACTATGCCGAGCGCGTGGTGGTGCTGGCTGCAGGAGTCACCGTGATCGTTGATCTCAATAGCGACGGCAAGCAGCGTGTGGTCGATGCAGCCACTCGGGTGGTGCAAGTGGCAAAAATTACCGAAGACCGACTGGCTGGCGCCCTGAGCGCGCCGGCACCGGAAGAACCCGACCTCGTTATCATCCTCGGCCCTGCCGACACGATGCCCCAATCTCTCGTCTGGGAACTGGCCTATGCCGAGATGGTGTTCTTTGATACTCCGTGGCACGACCTCGATGCTGAGCATCTGGAGATGGCGATCAACGACTACACGCGCCGCGATCGTCGTTTCGGCGGTATCGATTCATAATGCCGGTGTATCGCGATGTCGGCGTGGTGCTGCGCACCCATAAATTGGGCGAGTCAGACCGCATCGTCACGCTCATCACCCAAGACTCAGGCAAGGTGCGCGCGGTGGCCAAGGGCGTGCGCAAGACCAGTTCGCGCTTCGGGTCACGCCTCGAGCCGATGAGCCACGTGCAAGTGCAGCTCTACCGCGGGCGCGAACTCGACATCGTGAATCAGGTGGAGTTGGTCGAGATCGCTACCTCCACCCGGGCGAACCTCGAGGCGACCACCGACGGTTTGGCGATGTGCGAGATCGTCGAGCAGTTGTCCCACGATCGGTCGCCCAGTCCGCATTTGTACCGCATGTTGGTTGGTGCGCTCAGGCAACTGAACGTGCACTATCAGCCACTGATTCTGCCGGCCCTGCAATTTCGACTCCTCGCAGAAGAAGGTGTCGGGCCGTGCGTCGATCGCTGTGTTGTGTGTGGCATATCGCAAGATTTAGTCGCCTATGACGTGAGCGCTGGTGGTGCACAGTGTGTCGCCCACCGTCGGGGTGGCACGGTGTCGGCGGAGGCGCTCGTCGTGATACAAGAGGTCCTCGGTGGGCGCATCGCCGCGACGTTGGGGCGTGTCGACACACCAGACTCGGTGGTGCGCGAAGTTGTGGCGATCGGACGCCGTGCGATGGAGCATCATCTCGAACGCCGCATTCGTTCGTCGTCGCTATTTGAAACCCCGCAACTTGGCTGACGAGTAGCATCAACGCAATGCCAGCAAAGGATCTCGAGCAAATCGTCAACTTGGCGAAGCGTCGGGGGTTCGCCTTTCCGAGCGCCGAGATTTATGGGGGGTTCCGCTCGTCATACGACTACGGCCCGCTTGGTGCGCTGATGCTGCGCAACGTCAAAGAGGCCTGGATTCGCGCAGTGGTGCAGACACGCAACGATGTCGTGCTGATTGACGCCGCCATTCTCAATCCACCGCAGACCTTCGAGGCCAGTGGTCATTTGGCGAACTTCAGTGATCCACTCGTGGACTGCACCGTGTGCCAGCGACGCTTCCGCGAGGATCAACTGGAGAGTCGTGATTGTCCGGAAAAAATGCAGGGCTGCACGTTCACCGCGGCGCGGGCCTTCAATTTGATGTTCAAAACCCAGGCCGGGCCCGTCGAGGGGGCGGGTGCCGACGTGTACCTGCGTCCGGAAACGGCACAGGGAATGTTCGTCAATTTCGCGAACGTGCTGTCCACGAGTCGCAAGAAGCCTCCCTTCGGGATTGCCCAGGTTGGGAAGTCATTTCGCAACGAGATTACGCCGGGCAATTTCATCTTCCGCACCCGCGAATTCGAGCAAATGGAGCTGGAATTCTTCGTACCACCCGCAGACAGCGCGCAGTGGTACGAATACTGGAAGAGCGAACGCCTCGAGTGGTACGTGACGCACGGTATCCCGCGCGAAATGCTGCGTCTGCGGGAGCACGACAAAGACGAGTTGTCGCACTACTCGGCGGGTACGTGCGACATCGAATTCATGTTTCCCTGGGGGTGGGGAGAACTGGAGGGCATCGCGCAACGCACCGACTATGACCTCACCCAACATGCAAAACACTCAGGCCAACGCCTCGACTACTTCGACCCGACGACCAACGAGCGTTATGTGCCATACGTCGTCGAACCTGCCGCGGGTGTCAACCGCACGATGGCCGCGTTTTTGTTGGCGGCGTACGACGAAGACGTGGTCAATGACGAAACACGAACGGTGTTGCGCTTGCACCCACGGATCGCCCCGTACCAGATAGCAGTGTTGCCGCTCAGCAAAAAAGACACGCTGTCACCGGTTGCCGAACAGGTCTTTCGCACGCTGGCCGCCCGGTACATGTGTGACTTCGACGAAACCCAGGCGATTGGTCGGCGTTACCGCCGTCAGGATGAAATCGGGACACCGTGTTGTGTTACCGTCGACTTCGAGACGCTCAACGACAATGCCGTGACGGTCCGCGACCGTGACACGACCACGCAGGAGCGGGTGCCCATCGATGGTCTGCTCGCATATTTTTTGACACGTTTTGGTTTCTGATTCCCGTGACATACCTCGACGGCATCATCGCCCACCATCGTCAGCGCGCCGCGAACGACACCCGTGACCTCGATGCTCTGCGCGCCAAGGCAGGCACTGCGCCAGCGGGTCGGTTCGTGCGGGCGTTGACCGAACACGACACGCTCGCTGTCATCGCCGAGATCAAACGTCGCTCGCCATCAAAGGGTGACATCGACATGAGCATCGACCCCGCCGACTTGGCACGTGAGTACGCCCGAGGTGGGGCGTCGTGTCTTTCGGTGCTCACCGATGAGCAGTTCTTTGCCGGCAGCACGGCGGATCTGCTCGCCGCCCGCGCCAGCGTGACGCTGCCCGTCTTGCGCAAGGATTTCACCGTGTGTGAGCACGATGTGCTCGACGCGCGGTTGATGGGTGCCGATGCCGTGTTGCTCATCGCTGCAGCACTGACTGATCGCGAGTTGGGCGCTCTCCACCACGTTGCCGAGTCAGTGGGTTTGGATGCCCTCGTCGAGGTGCACGACAACGGTGAATTGCGGCGTGCATTGGCCATCGGGGCAACGTTCATCGGCGTGAACCAGCGGGATCTGCATTCGTTCACCGTCGACACCGAACGGGCCGTGCGGTTGGCGGCCGACATACCACCCGACGTGGTGGCGGTGGCCGAGTCGGGCATCACGGGGCCCGCCGATGCCCGTCGATGTGCTGCGGCGGGGTATCGCGGGGTGCTCGTCGGCGAACACCTGGTGCGCGCCCGCAACCGCCCAAAAGCAGTCGAAGAATTGCGGGTGGCACTACCTTCGTAGGCATCATGTTCGTGAAGATTTGTGGAATCACGAACGAAGAAGATGCTTTGCTCAGTGTCGCGATGGGCGCCACCGCTCTGGGCTTCATCTTCGCGCCGTCGAAGCGCCAAGTTGCCGTTGGGAAAGTTGCCGACATCGTGAAACGACTGCCGCCGGGAATCATGACGGTGGGTGTGTTCCGTGATCATGATCTCAAGACGATCACCCGCATCATGCGTGACGCTGGTTTGCGCGGTGCCCAGTTGCACGGACGCGAATCCGTGAAGATGGTCGATGAAGCCACGGCAGAAATCGGTTGGGTGATGAAGGCCGTCGTTGCGGGTTCTCGCGAGGCCGACCAGTGTGATTTGTATCGCACCGACCTCGTGCTGTTCGATTCGCCTGACCCGGGTTCCGGCGTGGCGTATGACTGGTCATTGCTCGACAGCCTGCCGCCGGCCGTGCGCTGCGTGTTATCGGGCGGTCTGACGCCCGACAACGTGGCGGCCGGCATCGCCCGAGTGCGACCGTATGGTGTCGACGTCAGTAGTGGTGTCGAACGTGAACCTGGTCGCAAAGATGCCACCAAGGTGCGTCGTTTCGTGCAAAGTGCAATGGCGGCCTTCGACGCACTTGTACAGTAATGGCGTGACTGCACTCGCACCGCCCACCGCACAAGGACGTTTCGGTGAATTTGGCGGACAGTATGTGCCGGAAACGCTCGTTCCGGCCTGCCAAGAACTTGAGCGGGCCTTCATCGAGGCGTGGAATGACGACGCCTTTCGGGCCGAACTCAACCGGCTGCTGCGTGAGTACGCCGGACGTCCTTCAATCCTCACCGAATGTCATAATCTCGGACGCCAACTCGGCATTCGTCTGATCTTGAAGCGCGAGGACCTCAACCACACTGGTTCGCACAAGATCAACAACGTGCTCGGTCAGGCACTGCTCGCCAAACGAATGGGCAAGCAACGGTTCATCGCCGAAACGGGTGCCGGCCAACATGGTGTTGCAGCAGCGACGGCCGCCGCCCTGCTTGGGCTCACCTGCAAGGTGTACATGGGTGCGGTCGATGTCGAGCGCCAGGCGCTGAACGTCTTTCGCATGCGTTTGCTTGGTGCCGAAGTCGAATCGGCACAATCGGGAAGTCGCACATTGAAGGATGCGGTCAACGAGGCGATGCGCGACTGGGTCGCCACCGTCGAAGATTCGTACTATTGCCTTGGTTCGGTGATGGGTCCGCACCCGTACCCCTTCATGGTGCGTCAATTTCAAAGCGTCATCGGTGACGAAGCGCGCGTGCAGATGCGCGAGCTCACTGGCCGCGACCCGGACGTCGTCACTGCCTGTGTTGGTGGTGGCTCGAACGCCATCGGCATGTTCAGCGGCTTCGTCGATACTCAAGCACGCCTCGTGGGCGTCGAGCCGGCGGGTGGGGCAGCGGTCGGTCGCGGCGTACCGGGTGTCGTGCACGGTATGAAGAGCTATCTCATGCAAGACGAGGAGGGCCAGGTGCAAGAGGCCCACTCGATTTCTGCTGGGCTCGACTATCCAGGTGTCGGGCCCGAGCACTCGTACCTCTCGTCGATTGGTCGCGCCGAGTATCCGAGCGTCACCGATACCGAAGTGGTGGCCGGATTCCTGTTGTTGGCCCGTTCAGAAGGCATCATTCCGGCGCTCGAGTGTGCGCACGTGGTGGCCTGGATTGCCAGGGAGGCACCGAACATGCAAGGTGCCACCGTGCTCATGAATTTGTCTGGTCGTGGCGACAAAGATGTCGCACAAATGATGCAGATTCTCGGGCCGACACTCGACGCGACGCGGTAGTTGCCGATGGCAGCAGTTTCGCTGGCAACGCATTTGCGTGACGTGCGAAGTCGCGGACGGAAAATTCTGGTGCCGTACATCACCGGATTCTCGGTTGGTTGGATCGACGCGATACGGGTGGCGGTGGCCAACGGTGCCGACGCCATCGAAGTGGGCATCCCTTTTTCGGATCCAATCATGGACGGCCCCGTGATTCAGCGTGCATCAAGCGAAGCACTGCGGCGCGGGGCAACCCTGAACGGCATCCTCGACGGCATCCGCGGGCTTGACGTGGAGGTGCCCGTCGTGGTGATGTGTTATTACAACTCGGTGTTTCGGGCAGGTCACGAGCGTTTCGCCCAGACCATCAGCGCTGCCGGGGTGCGGGGTGCCATCGTGCCCGACCTGCCGTTGGAAGAGTCGGTTGAATGGTGTGCGGCTGCTGATGCCGCGGGTGTCGCCACGGTGATGTTGGCAGCACCAACCGCACCCGACGAGCGACTGGCGCGCATCGCCGATCGATCGCGGGGG
>CAMAWR010000009.1 GCA_945862045.1 Bifidobacterium breve | reverse complement strand
TTTAATTGGTGGCCGGAAACATTTTTCTCCACAAGTGATGCGCGGTATTTTTCGTGGTCTTTCATTTGGGCATATTTTCACCGAATTTAATTACAGTCACAAACCCAGTGACGAAGAGTGGCGCGAACTAATAGTTTTTCTGTTGTCAGTAACATAGGACTTCTATCAGCAGTTGGTGATTGCCCGAGCAATCAGCGGGATGCGGGTAGAATAAATTCTCTGGCCTCACTCGAAACCGTCCGGTCTTATCTCACTGAAGAGAATGGCCTGGCTGTCGTATCTACTGTGCAAGCCGATGGTGCTGTTCCATCGACCGTTGTCAATTGTGGCGTTGTTGATCATCCCATTACAAAAGAACCATGCGTCGCGTTTGTTTCTGGCGGAAATGCCGCTTGTCTAAAACACATCCGACGTGGCTCATCAATAACCGTCGCAATTCGACGCAGCTGGAACTGGGTAGCGGTGACCGGTGATTCTGAACTCGTTGGACCCAATGACAACGAACTTGGCCTCAGTTCGGACAACGTCCGAGTTCTGCTTCGAGACATATTCATGGCAGCCGGCGGCACTCACGACGATTGGGACGCATACGACCAGACCATGCTCGACGAGGCTCGCACTGCGGTGCTCATCACGCCAACTCGCCTACGCAGCAACGTCTGACGTCAGCGCAACACGATCTTTTAAGGCACCTCAGAGATTCAGCAGTTGGTGATTGCTCGTGCCATCAGTGGCATGCGCGTGGAATAGTTGTGGAAGATTCGTCAAACGAGAATTATTCGACAACCTCAGAGATTTGCATGACGGGTGCGATGTTGGTGTAGTTGGCAACGTCGGCCATCACATCGCCGGTGAGTGGGGCCCCCAGTGCAGCGTTGAATGCATCCATTGATGCAAACGTCACGTGGATGGCAGCAACATGCGGCCCATTGACACCCTTTTCGATGGTGACAGATACCGGAGACCATGCCTTTTGTACGAGCGGTACGTGGGTGTTTCTGTAGTACTCGTGGTCAAAGGTAGAACCCTCGGTTGATGGGTAATAGACGCTTGCTCGAATCATGCCCATGACCGTATCAGCACCTAATCTGACCTCGTGACTAGCCAGCTCACCGACAGCGACCGCGCAGCGCTTCGCACGCGTTACCGCACCGAGCGCGACAAACGACTGCGTCTAGATGGCAACACGCAGTACTTGGAGGCAACCGGGCGATACGCCAATTTGCTCGACGACCCCTACACGCCGCTCGTGCCGCGTGCGCCACTGCATACGGATGTGCAGGTGTTGGTGGTGGGCGCTGGTTTTGCCGGTCTGGTGGTCGGTGCGCGACTCAAACAAGCGGGCATCACCGATGTGCGACTTATCGACAAAGCGGGCGATGTGGGCGGCGTGTGGTACTGGAACCGTTACCCAGGCGCGATGTGCGACACGGCAGCGATGGTGTATCTGCCACTGCTCGAAGAAACAGGCACAGTGCCATCGGCAAAATATGTGCCAGCACCTGAGATTCAGGCCCACGCGCGGCGCATTGCCGACACGTTCGACCTGCGGCGTGATGCATTGCTTTCCACCGGAGTTGAATCGATTGCCTGGGATGAGTCACTATCGCGCTACATCGTGCACACCGATCGCGGCGACGTGTTGCGTGCCAAGTATGTGTGCACGGGCACCGGGCCGTTGCATCTGCCCAAACTGCCGGGTATCCCGGGCATCCACTCGTTTGCTGGCCACGCCTTCCACACCAGCCGCTGGGACTACGCATATACGGGTGGTGACCCGACCGGTGCACTGATGACGGACCTTGCCGATAAACGCGTCGGCATTATTGGCACCGGGGCAACAGCGGTGCAATGCATTCCCCATCTGTCGCGCTCGGCAGGCGAGTTCTTCGTATTTCAACGCACACCGTCATCAATCGATGTGCGCAACAACCACGAGATTGATCCGCAATGGTTTGCCAACCTAGAAACAGGGTGGCAACGCAAGTGGATGACGAACTTTACGGTGCTGCAAACGCTTGGTTTCGCGGAGGAAGACCTCGTGAAAGACGGTTGGACCGACATTTCGATTCGTATTCGCGATCGTGCGGTGGAGTTGGTGAAAGCAGGCGCCACCCTCGGGCCAGAGACATTGCTGAAGGCGTACGAAGATTCTGACGACGAAAAGATGAACGAGGTGCGGGCGCGAGTCGATGCAATTATTGGCGACGAACACACCGCTGCGGCGCTCAAGCCGTGGTACCGCCAGTTGTGCAAGCGGCCCTGCTTTCATGACGAATATCTACAGTCGTTCAACAATGCCAACACGCAGCTCGTTGACACCGATGGCAAAGGCGTGGAACGCATCGATGAACGCGGCGTGTGGGTGGCGGGCGTGCATTATCCGCTGGACTGCCTGGTGATCGCCTCAGGGTTTGAAGTTGGCACCAGTTACACACGACGCAGTGGTTTTGATATCGCTGGTCGTGACGGCGTTGCCCTGTCTGAGTACTGGGCCAACGGCATGCGCAGTTTGCACGGCATCCACGTACGAGGGTTCCCGAACTTGTTCGTTATCGGTTTCACACAAGGTGCGAACCAAATCGCCAACGTGCCGCAGAATTATGTAGAGAACGGCCTGGCGATTGCCGACGTCATCGCGCACTCCGAGGCCGTGGGCGTGCGACAGGTCGAACCGACGCAAGTGGCAGAAAACGATTGGCTCACCTTCATCACCAGCAACCAGCGGGGCTTGCGCGGCAACCCCGACTGCACGCCCGGCTATTACAACAACGAGGGTCAACCAATCTCCCAGAGCGACATGTTCAACGGCAGCGGGCACCCGGGTGGCCCCATCGCATTCTTTGAGTTTCTCGATGCGTGGCGTCAAACAGGTGAGTTTGTCGGCCTGCAATTCAGTGCATGAACGGTTACGACGGCGCAAACATCCACGGTTAGGGTAAGCCCATGACCCGTCCAGGCATGTACTCCGGTGTAGCCACCGATGATGCAATGAATCTCGCGATGTCCGCCAAGGCGGTGCCGCTGTATGAAGCAGTGAAGAAGTTCATTGCCACAGAGATTGAACCCGTCACCCACAAGTATTTCGAGCTTGGCGAAGGCCGTGCCGACCGTTGGGCCTATGGCGTCGGTCAGTTGGAACTGCTCAGTGAGTTGAAGAACAAGGCCAAGCAGGCCGGATTGTGGAACTTCTTTCTGCCGAATGCTGAAACAGGCGAGGGGCTCTCCAACCTCGACTATGCATATATCGCATTCGAGCTGGGCAAGAACCCAATTGCATCCGAGGTAATGAACTGCAGCGCACCCGACACCGGGAACATGGAAGTGCTCGAGCGCGTCGGAACGCCGCAGCAAAAGGAACAATGGTTGAAGCCGCTCCTCAATGGCGAGATTCGCTCTGCCTACGCCATGACCGAACCCGATGTTGCGTCGTCTGATGCCAAGAACCTTGCTTGTCGCGCCGTGCGTGACGGTGACGAATGGTTGATCAACGGCGAGAAGTTCTACATCTCTGGTGCCGGCGACCCACGTTGCAAAATCATGATCTGCATGCTGCTCACCAGCCCGGATGCGCCCCCGCACCAGCGCCACTCGCAAATTTTGGTGCCGATGCAGACCAAAGGTGTGGAGATTCTCGGTTCGATGGAAGTGTTCGGCGAAGACGATGCACCGCACGGCCATATGCACCTGCGATTCAACAATGTGCGAGTGCCGGCAGCGAACATGCTGCTTGGTGAAGGTCGTGGCTTTGAGATTTCCCAAGTGCGGCTCGGGCCGGGTCGCATCCACCATTGCATGCGTTCGATTGGCGCAGCAGAGCGGGCACTGGAGTTGATGGTGCGTCGGGGATTGTCGCGCGAAGCCTTTGGTAAGCCAATTGCCCGCCTCGGCAAGAACACCGAAGTGATTGCTAAGGCACGGATCGAAATCGAAGCCATGCGACTCATGGTGTTGCGTGGTGCCAAGGCGATGGACACGATGGGCAACGCCGAAGCGCGCATCTGGGTGAGTGCGGTGAAGGCCATGGTGCCCGAGCGAGTGTGCAAGATCATCGACGAGGCAATCCAGGTGTTTGGTGGCGCGGGTATTTCGCAGTGGACCCCGCTGGCGCGCATGTATGCCGGGCAACGCACGTTGCGGCTGGCTGACGGCCCCGACGAGGTGCATTGGCACGTGGTTGGGCGCGCTGAAATTGCTCGCTTCGAAGAAGAAAAGCAACCTGTGGCGAAGCATGAACGAAACGGCCACAGCCAACCAGTTTCTTCCTAAGCCGTCGCAGCGCCCTGCCAGCGTGCGCCGCTTGACGGGCAACACGCCAACTTTGCTACCGTGACCGCTACGGGTGACAACACCCGCCGACGTGTGGGGAGGACCCAAGCATCATGGCAGCCAAGAAAAAGACCGTAAAGAAAAAGACCGTAAAGAAAAAGACGGTCAAGAAAAAAGTCGTAAAGAAGCCAGCGAAGAAAGCTGCAAAGAAGTCAGTAAAGACGGCCAAGAAATCGTCGGCAAACTTCGGCCCAGCGGTTTCGGCCCAACGAATGTTCAACTTGGCGGCGCTCTCCGAGACGGTCTCGGGCCCCGGGGTTGCCGCCTCGCTGCCGCAATACGTGCTGGCTCGTGGCAAGAAAGCGTTCATCGTTACCGACCAGGGTGTGCGTGGTGCCGGAATCGTGGCACCAATCGTGGCGAACCTAGAAAAAGCCGGTGTACCAACACTCGTGTTTGATCAGGTGTCACCCAACCCCACCGACCTGAATGTTGCTGCGGGTGTTGCTGCACTCAACAAATTCGGTTTGGAGGGAACCGTCGTTGTGTTCATCGGCGGTGGCTCAGTGATGGACTGTGGCAAGTACATCGCGTTGGCAGCCCCAAACGGCGTTGACAACCTGCATTTGGCGTTCGCACCGAATCTCGATGCGAATGATCGCATCGACTTCAGCACGCTTGCCCCACGAGCACAAGCCTTGAAGCCTGGGTTGTCGACGATTGCGTTGCCAACCACCTCGGGTACGGCATCTGAAACCAACGGTGGTGGGCTCATCACCGACACGCTCACCAACCCGAAGGTGCATCGTAAGTTGACTTTTAGCAACCCGTCGGTGGCACCGGCCGTGGTGCTACTTGACCCGACACTCACCCTCGGCATGCCCGCGCGGGGCACGGCGGCCTGCGGCATGGACGTGCTCACGCACGCCATCGAGTGCTATACCTCGGCAGGTTCAAACCCCTACGCCGACGCACTCGCGCTGCATGCCATTCGTTTGACCGGTCAATGGTTACCCAAAGCTGTGATGAACGGCGGCGACCTCGAAGCGCGGGCGCAAATGCAAATCGCATCACATCTTGCTGGTCGCGCATTTTCGTCGGGCCCGCTACTTGGGCTCGTGCACGCAACCGGTCACCCAATCTCGGGTCAGCTGCATCAGGCGCATGGCCAGACACTGGCCACGATGTTGCCGCACGTGATGCGGTTCAACCGCGATGTGGTGGCACAGCGTTACGCCGATATCGGTGAAGCACTCGGGTCAGAGAGTGACCCCGAGGCAGGCATTGCCGCAGTCGAGAAGTTGTCGGCAACAGTTGGCACCAACAAAAAACTGCGCGAACTGGGTGCCTCTCACGACAACATCAACGACCTCACGCAGGATGCGTTGCGCGACCTCATCATTCTGAACACGCCGAAGTATCCGACTCGTGGAGACATCCACGAGTTGTACGCCCGCGCGATGTAACTAGGCAGCAAGCTCGGCGCGCACGAGCGCGGCAAGCTCTGACCAGTTGGCACCCAAACCAGGGTGCAGATCGAACGTTGCCACATCGTCAAGCGGCACCCAACGTGTTTCTGCTGATTCGTGGTTAGCGGCGTATACCCCGGCATCGTCTTTGGTGAATGCAATCACGGTGTCGTAACGCCAACTGCCGTGATCATCGGCAAAAACGCAACGCACGGCCATGCGCGTGGAGTCGACACCGACTTCTTCATGAGCCTCGCGGATGGCAGCGGTCACGATGTCTTCGTGTGAATCGCGGGCACCGCCAGGAACCGCCCACGTGCCACCACCGTGGGTCCAGCCGGCACGCAACTGCAAGAGCACGAGCGGTGGATTCACATCGGTTCGCACCAACAGCAACCCCGCGGCACCATGCAGACCCCAATGTTCGCGACCGCAGTCGCACAACATGAAGCCGTCGCCGTCGCGGTGTGCCATCGTTCTTATACGTGCGCGGGCACGGCCGGTGTGCCACCACGCAGATTCCAACGGTTGCCGGCCAGCAGACGCGCCATACCGATTAGTGCCGCCATGACGAGCCCGGCGATGGCAAAAGTGGTGGTACGCCCGAAATACTCGTACGACACCCCGGCAAATGATGCGGCAATCCCGCCAGTGAGCGTTTGGATGCCGCCGAGCAAACCCTGTGCTCCGGCCTGACGTTCAGGTAGGGCCACCATGCCAACCGAGACGCCGGCACTCGTAACAGTCATACCGTCGTTCAGTGTGTGCACCAAGAACACCACCATCAACAACCACGGCATAGATATTGCGCCGTACAGCGCCATGCACGCAGCACCAAACAACATTCCGAAACCACCGGCCCGGAACGGGCCGACGCGCTGCACGAAGCGCCCACCGTATGGGGCCATCACGACCATCGGCAAAACAAAAAGCGTGACACCAGTGTTCGCCATCCATGTCGGGGCGTCAAGGTCGTTCATCATGAGCGCCCACAGCGAATCGAAGGTTCCGATCATGAAGAACACTGCAACACCAATGAGCACACCAGCGGCAATTGAACGGTCGCGCAACAGGTCGATGGCAAAACGCTCAGTCGGGTGATCCTCGGCTGCCGTTTCCGGAATCGGCATGGCAAAGATCGTGGTGGTCACGATTGACAGTGCGATACCGATGACCACGAAGGGGGCCGGAATCCCGAAGGGTGCCACGAGAAATGCCGAGATGACGGGCCCGGCAGCGAACCCGCCGACCTCGCAGGACAACACTCGCCCGAGATTGCGACCGAGATTTTCGGGCTCGCTCACGATGATGACACGGCGCATGGCCGGTAGTGCACAACCGAGCCCAACACCAGAAATGAAGCGTGAGCCGAGCAACTCGGGCAGTGAGTCAGACAGAGCCATGGCAAAGTTGCCAATGATGGCCAGTGTCAACCCGATGAAAATGAGTTGGCGTGAACGGCCGCGGTCGGCCAGCGGCGCGATGGTGATTTGGGCAAAAAACGACGTAAAAAAACCGATTGCAATCACCAACCCGAGGGACCCTTCGCTGATGCCGAACTGCTCGCGATAGTCGTCGAGCATCGTGAACATCACGCCATATGCCGAAGATTTCACGGCGATTGCCACGAACAATGCGATGAGTAAACGCTTGCGTGGCACGCAGCGAGGCTACCGACCAACGAGCGAGTGAAAATATCTGCGACAATGGAGGCGTGAGCCTAATTAATGTCATCAATCCGTTTGATCAGTCGCTCGTCGGCACTGTAGCCAGCGCAGAAGTCAGCGACTGCCTAAATGCCGTGCACCGCGCGCATTCAGCGTTCGCCACTTGGCGCGCCACAGCACCGCGGGCCCGTGCCGAGATATTGCGCAGGGCATACGAGTTGATGACGGCTGAACATGACGAACTCGCGCGGCTGGTCGTGCGCGAGAACGGCAAGGTTCTTGCTGACGCAAAGGCCGAGGTCACCTATGCGGCCGAATTCTTTCGTTGGTTCAGCGAAGAAGCGGTACGAATCGACGGCGATTATCGCCGTGCACCATCGGGGGCCAATTGGTTGCTCGTGTCGCGCGAGCCGGTTGGTGTGTCGCTCTTGGCCACACCCTGGAACTTTCCTGCCGCCATGGCCACGCGCAAGATGGGCCCGGCATTGGCTGCAGGTTGCACGGTGGTGCTGAAGCCGGCAAGCGATACACCACTTTCTGCCGTGGCCATTTGCGATATCTTGCGTCGTGCTGGTGTACCCGATGGTGTGGTGAACGTCGTGGTGCCCGAACCGCCGGGCGCTGCGGTGTCGGCGATGATTGCCTCGGGGTTGGTGCGCAAATTGTCGTTCACGGGGTCGACACGAGTCGGCGCAATGTTGTTGGCTCAGGCCGCAGAGCGAATCATCAACTGCTCGATGGAGCTGGGCGGCAATGCGCCACTGGTGGTGTTTGACGATGCCGATATCGATGTTGCAGTTGATGGGGCGATGCTGGCCAAGATGCGCAACGGTGGTGCTGCGTGCACGGCGGCCAATCGGTTCTTCGTGCACGACAAGATACATGACAGGTTTGTTGACGCATTTGCCAAGCGCATGTCAGCGCTAGTGCTCGGCAACGGCCTGGATGCGACAACGCACGTTGGGCCACTCATTACGCGGGAACAACAAGACAATGTGGCGGCACTCGTCGATGGTGCAGTTGCTGGCGGTGCAACCGTGGTGTGCGGCGCCAGGCGGGCCAGTGACAACTCGTTTGGCTATCACCCAACCGTGCTCACCGACGTGTCATTCGACGCCGACATCCTGAAACATGAAGTGTTCGGCCCGGTTGCCCCGATGGTGCGCTTCACCGACGCCGACGACATCATCAGCCACTGCAACTCGGTGGAACACGGCTTGGTGTCGTATGTGTTCACCCGGGATATTGGCAAAGGTTTGCGGTTCGCCGAAGCACTCGAGACGGGAATGATCGGGCTGAATCGTGGGCTTGTGTCTGACCCTGCCGCACCATTCGGTGGCGTGAAGGCCTCAGGTATCGGTCGTGAAGGTGGCCACGATGGGTTGCTGGCGTTTTTGGAGACTAAGTACGTGGCGGGGAACTGGTAGCCCGACGGGCCAAAACGATCGACCACCAAATCAGGGGTATCTGGAGGGGGAGTCGCCCGAAGGCCACGAGACGCTCGGAAAGTTCGCGGTCCCGCCAATCCCACGCCATATAGAGGTTGGCCGGATACACGGCGATGAATACGACAGCTGCCGCCCACAACGCCACTCGACGAGTGCGCCCAAACAGGATGCCCAGCCCAACGACGACTTCGCCGGCACCCGAGAGGTAGGTGGCTAGCCGTTGCGACCCGGGCAAGGCGGGTGGCACGATCGCATCAAAGAATTCGGGGTTGGCAAAATGTGCGATTCCAGCGACAAGCAGGAAAGCAGCGAGTAGTTTCTCTGAACGAGCCACGCGCAGAGACTAAGTCTTTTTGTGGCTCGACCAGCCCATGACCGACCGCACCGACACCCGCACCAACTGGCTCGACCCGCAACAACTCGACGCCGTGCGCGACCAGGTGCCGATCGTGTATGTCGACGCGATACCGGTGCGAATTGACGAGATGGGCATCGTCACACATGTCGGCATGTTGTTGCGCCAGGCACCAGATGGAAACATCTCGCGCACCGTGGTATCAGGTCGTGTACTGCTCAACGAACGTGTTCGTGAAGCATTGGTGCGCCATATCGAGAAAGACCTCGGTCCTCTGGCGCTCCCGAAGATTCCACCAGAGCCGGCACCGTTCACCGTGGTGGAGTACTTCCCGGATCCGTCGGTGTCGGGTTTTCATGATCCACGACAACACGCAGTGAGCCTCGCGTTCGTCGTGCCCATGTCGGGTGACTGTCAACCGACGCAGGCGGCAATTGACTTGGCGTGGTATCCACCCGATGAAGCTGTGAGCGAGTCGGTGCGTCGCGAGATGACCAGCGGACACGACCGGCTCATTCGCCTGGCGTTGGCCTCCGTCGGCGTACTGCCCTAGAGCGCCGCCGCCCGGGTGGCGGCGCAAACACGTGTAACTCCTCCCCGTCGGGCTCGCGCAGGGTGAGTGCAATGCCTTTGTCTATATCTTCGGGCTCAGTGGCCGCCTCGATGACTATGGCCGGTTGCTCTTTGGGTTTGCGCCCCAGAATACGGTCGAAGGCAACCATCCCGCCGGCGAGCATCGCGCCAACCGTGCCGTAGCGCTGGGCGGCGCGACGCACCATGTGCGCATCGTCGGCCAGTGCCGGCGCGATCGGTATTGGTGCCACGTCATCGTCTGACTGCTCTGGTGGCTTCACGACACTCAACCTATTGAGAAAAATGTGGGAACAATCACCTCCCACCCACCGTCGTGCGAATACTCTCGTTGCTATGCCAGAGGGCGACACGATCTATCGCACGGCCGCTGCCCTGCGCATCGCTCTCATCGGTAAAAAAATGGTGCGGTTCGAAGCGGCCCGTTTGGATGGTGTGACGCCACGAGTCGGTCAAACCATCGAAGAGGTTCGTAGTCGTGGCAAACATTTGGAAATCGTGTGGGATGACGGTGTGGTGTTGCATACGCACATGCGCATGACGGGTTCGTGGCACATGTATCGGATCGGCGAACGTTGGCGCAAGCCACCGCACCGTGCGCGAGTGGTGATTGGCGTCGCTGATTGGGTGGCAGTGTGTTTCTCGGCGCCCATCGTGGAGGTGTATCGCGATTTTGACCGTGGCCGTCACCCAATCCTTGGTCGGCTGGGCCCCGACTTGTGCAATGAAGCACCAGATATCGAAGAATGTGTCCGACGAATGCAGGTGTACGAACCAATCGAGACGACCATTGCCGAAGTGCTGCTTGATCAACGCGTGATGTGCGGGGTTGGCAACGTGTACCGCTGTGAACTGTTGTGGGCTTGCGAACTCAACCCGTGGGCGCGAGTCAGCGATTTGGCAATCGATGAATGTCGCGAAGTCGTACAACTCGCCCACGAAATGTTGCGTTCCAACCTGCAACGCGTCGAACGCATCACTGCACCGTCAGTGGATGGTGGTTTGGCGGTGTACGGCCGTCAAGGCAAGAAGTGCAGCCGTTGTGGTGACATCGTCCGTGTGACCCATCATGGTGAAGCGAACCGCGTGTTGTATTGGTGCGCTGGTTGTCAGACCGTGCATACCCCAGCCGTCACCGCGCCACGTCGCTTGGCTGACGACACGCCGACCGATCAGCATCCGGCAGCACTCATATTTTCTAAACCATTGGATGAGCGTTAGGTGGTGGCAATCGCTTCGACGATGTTGACCCGCGTCGCGCGCCACGCCGGGTAAATTGCGGCAATCACACCGAGGACGAAGGCAATGAGCACGATTGAAAGAGTTTCGTTGATCGGAACCTTGAACGCGATGTTGCCTTCGTCGTCAAGAGCGGCCACCACGACGAAGCCCATCACCACACCCAGCACCACACCTGATACTGCGCCGAGCAGTGAGGTGATGACGCTTTCCCAGCGCACGGTGGTACGAACCTGAGATTTTGACATGCCCACGGCACGTAGCAAACCAATTTCGCGTCGACGCTCAAATACCGAAAGCAACAGTGTTATAACAATGCCGACGATTGCAATGATGATCGACAAAGCCAGCATCCCATAAATCAGCGCCAGAATTTGGTTGATCTGGGCAGCTTGTTCGTCGATGAATTGCTCCTTGCTCAGCAATGTGCCGATACCGACGTCGCTGGTGATTGCAGCAATCCTTGTCTGCACTTCGTCCACTGCCGAGCCTTCGGCAACCTTGATATAGACGAAGGCATCGAAGATGGGCGACGGGGTATCGGCAAACATTTCTCGACTGGCCACGTAATTCGCGAAACTGGTCTCGCCGGATACGAATCCCCGAATTTCGGCATCGATGACCGCACCGTCGATACGGGTGACCTGCAGTCGGGTTCCGATGCCCCAACCTTTTTCGGTGGCACGATCGGCAGCCACGAAGATGCCGTCTTTGCCGAGCGACGTCAGGTCGCCCTCGGTGACACCGAGATCGAACAGGCCGGTGATCGTGGCGGGGTTGATGGTTTGCACGAACACCCCCCGTTGACCGGCGCCTGCTTGGGTGAGGGCTGGTGGTTCATTCGGGTCGCTCAGTCGCACGCTGGTGAAACCGACACCGGTCACTTGTGCGACACCATCAAGGTCAGCGATTTGATCGGTGATGCTGAGTGGGATACCACCAAAGCCGCGTGCATCAACAGTGAGTGCGATGTCACCAGAAAAAGCATTTCCGAAGGTGTCACGAATTTCTGAGCGAATGCTCGCCGCTAGTGCAGTGAATGCCGTGACCAGCGCGACGCCTAGCAACACGGGCGCCGCGGTTCGTGATGTGCGCTTCGGGTTGCGGGCAGCGTTTTGGCGGGCCATCACACCACTTGGTCCGCGTAATTTTGCGATGGGAATGCCGAGCGTGAGTGCGACAGGCCGTGCGATTGCGGGGCCCAGCACGAGAATGCCGGTGAACATACCGAGGACACCCAAACCCAAAACCTGAATCGGCGCGTCACGCATGCCTGATACCAACCCGACACCGCCGAGCGCCATGATTGTAAGGCCGATGATGATTCGGCGAGTCAAGTTTCCGGCGGTGTCCAGCGCGGTGTCACGCAGGGCAGCAAGTGGTGGCACACGACCGGCACGGCGTGCCGGTAGCCACGCCGCCAGAATCGTCACCAGCACACCGGCAACGAACGTGTTGACGAAGGCCGACATGCTGATCGCCAAACCGCGTGATGGCACAGCAAAGCCAGTGGCTTTCAGGAGCGCACTCAACAGTTGCGAAAGCAGGATGCCCACACCAAAACCGATGAGTGAGCCCACTACCCCCATTGCCGTTGACTCGATGAGCAGCACTCGTGACACTTGCCGACGACTTGCGCCGATGGCGCGCAACAGGGCATTTTCACGCATCCGTTGGGCGGCAGTAATGGAGAACACGTTGTAGATGACGAACGCACCGATACCAAGCGCTATGTAAGAAAACACGATGAGGAATGTCGAAAAAATACTGAGCACATTCTTGATTTGCCCCTGTACTTCGGCGGTAATTTCGGCGCCAGTCAGAGTCTCCAATTTCAGGTCGTCAGCTAGCGCGGCATCGATGCGTTGGGTCAGTTGTTCGTCGCTGACGGAGTCGTCACCTTCGACCAAGATTGCGTCGACAAAACCCGGTTGAAGCAGGAACTCAGATGCGGTTGGTTGGTCGAACAACGCAAATGTTGCGCCGCCTGGCGATGAAATATCGCCATAATTGGCAATACCAACCATCGTGAATTCACGGGAACCACGCACTGCCACCACACGAACGGTGTCGCCGACGACGAACTTGCCGTTGGTGGCAGTGGCTTGATCAAGAATAAGTTCGGTTGGTCCGATCGGCAGTCGGCCCTCAGAAACCGACCACAGCCCAACTGAATCTGCGGATGCGATGCTGCCAAAAGTTGGCGGACCATTGCCCTCACTGCCGAGCGGTTCGCCATCTTTGCCGATGACCCGGGCGAAAGCCTGAATGTCACCAGTTGCCGAGGTAACGCCCTCAACGCTACGTACGACAGAGAGCAGCGATATTGGTGTTGCAGCGCGTTGCTCACCACCGAAGTCGAGCTCAAGGAACGTCGTTGAGCGCACGTAGGCATTGACATCACGGAATACGTCGGCGAACAACCGATCGAAGGTTTGGTTGATCGTGTCACGAAAGACGAACGTGCCTGACAAAAATGCCGTGCCAAGAATGACGGCAAGCGATGTGAGAATGAGGCGACCCGTGCGGGCCACCGTCATTTTGACGGCAAGACGAAACACCGGGGTTACTCGCCGAGATGCTTCAGATAGTCGAGCACCTTTTGGGCAGTTGGGGCGAACATTTCGCCGGCAATCTTGCCGTCGGCCAGAAATACGATGCGATCGGCGTAACTGGCGGCGACTGCATCGTGGGTGACCATCACGATGGTTTGCCCGAGATCGGTAACCGCCTGGCGCATGAACGTGAGCACTTCTGAACCCGTCTTTGAGTCGAGATTGCCGGTTGGCTCGTCGGCAAAAATGATGGCTGGCTGGCTGGCCAACGCCCGGGCAATGGCCACACGCTGTTGCTGGCCGCCCGATAATTCACTTGGTCGATGGTTGAGCCGATCACGAAGCGAAATGGTGTCAATCACTCGATCGATCCAGACTGCATCACCTTTGCGCCGCCCGAGACTGAGTGGCAGCAAGATGTTTTCCTCGGCACTCAGGGTTGGAATCAGGTTGAACGCCTGAAAGATGAAGCCGACTTTTTCACGGCGCAACTCGGTGAGTTGTTTGTCGTTGAGCAGCGAAAGATCAATATCGCTAATGAACACACTTCCCGTTGTGAGTGAGTCGAGACCAGCCACACAGTGCATGAGTGTGGATTTACCCGAACCGCTGGGGCCCATGATGGCGGTGAACTTACCCTTTTCGAAACTGACGTCGACGCCGTCAAGCGCGTGCACCTCACTGTCGCCGGTGACGTAAATTTTGCTCGCCGATACGGCATGTGCTGCGATGGTGCCAGCTGTGGTGGTCTCAGCAGCGGTCGGGGGAAAGATACTCACCCGTAAAATCTACTGGGGTCGAATATCGAGATTGAAGCGAGTCGCAAACTCGTCGTAGTACGCCTCATCGTCGAGATGGCGACCGAACGACACCCACTCTTCGTCGCTCATTTCTGCGCGCGCTGCCAGCAATTCGGCTGCACCCCAGGAACAATGCCAGCGGAGGCGCGGTGTGGATGTAGTGGCTGCTTCGAAAATCGTGGCGGCGGCCTCTTCGGCGGGCGTGGCATTGGTGATGCCAGCCGCGTAGAAAGCAAATAGTCGTCGGTAGTGCGCATCGTAGGCACCTGTTTGATTCGGGGCATCGATATTTTTGGCGAAGATAGAACTTCGTGTGATGCCTGGTTCAACGATGGCGACGCGAATTCCGAACGGTGCCACTTCGTGGGCGAGACCTTCGCTCATGCCTTCGACCGCCCACTTCGACACGTAGTACGGCGATTGGGCGATGGCGGTGATTTTGCCGACCACCGACGACACATTGACGATTGCGCCACTGCCGCGTTTGCGCATCTGTGGGAGCACCGCTTGGATGCAGCGCACCGAGCCGTTGTGGTTGATGTTGAACACCTCGGTGTAGGTGTCGATTGGGCATTCTTCGGTCACGGCATTGCCGCCGACGCCGGCATTGTTCACCAGCACATCGACTTCGTCGGTGGCTGCGTAAATTTGGGCAAAGCCCTCCGTCACCGAGGCGGAGTCGGCAACGTCCATTTCCACCAAATGGATGCGGTCGGCGACATTGATGCTGACCGCTTTGGCGAGCAGTTTGTCGGCTTTGGCCAGCCCACGAACCGTGCCGAAAACGCGGTAGCCCGCCTGCGCGAAGGCCAGTGTGGTCGCCCGACCGATGCCCGAGTTGACGCCGGTAACGACCGCATTCGGTGTGCTCATCGCCTCCACGGTAGGTGGTGGTGGATGAGGACGTTTGCTCGGAGCGCACGAATAATCGTGCTACAGCTTGGAGATAACCTGCCGTTAGGTGGTTGTGGGTCTTCGTCGGGTCAGCACCCTTTCCCTTTGTGCTGCCTTTGTCATTGCGCTTGCACCGATTGCGCCCGCGTCGGCGGTCGGTGGATTCGTGCAAAGTACGTCGGCCCTCAGCAATGACTACATCGTCATCTTGAAGGATTCAGCCAGCGTCGGGGCGAAAGTCAACAAAGAAACGTCACTTGGCAACGAAGTAAGGGACGTGTTTTCGAGCAAAGTGAAAGGTTTCGTTGCCGAACTCGACCCAACTGACGTGCGTCGACTGAAACAAGACCCACAGGTATTGATTGTCGAGCTCGACTCGGTGATGTCGGTGATTGACACCCAGGAGCCGAGTACGACATCCAGCAGTACGACATCCAGCAGTACGACATCCAGCAGCACGTCCACAACACTGCCGGCGTCAACCGACGACCTCGCGATTGGCGACCCGATCCCTTTCGAATACATCGTCACCCTCCGCGACGGGGTGAGTGCTACTGCATTCGCTGCCGCGCAAGCCGATGGTGGCGCAGAAATTCTTGGCACCGTTTCGTCGGCGATCAACGGGTTTGCAGCACGCCTCGACAAGGTGCAGTTGTCACTGCTCGCCAGTGACCCCAATGTGTCGCTCATCGAGGAAAATACCGTCGTTGGCATTACCGGTGATCAGGCCAACCCGCCGTCGTGGGGTCTTGATCGCATTGACCAACGCACGGCAACCCTCGACCAGAATTATTCCTACAACTTCACGGGCGCCGGTGTGAACGCGTACGTAATCGACACCGGGGTGCGCAGCGACCACCGTGACTTTGCCGGACGTGTCGTTGCCGGAAGCACACAAGTCAGTGATGGTCGAGGCACCGAGGACTGCAATGGACACGGCACCCACGTTGCCGGCACCATCGGTGGACAGACATACGGCGTGGCCAAGGCCGTCAGAATCGTGCCGATTCGTGTGCTGTCATGTCGGGGTAGCGGCAGCATGTTCAATGTCATCAGTGGCGTCAACTGGATGATCGAGCATCACCTTGCCGGCGTTCCAGCGGTTGCCAACCTGAGTCTTGGTGGTGGACGCAATACCGCCATGAATCAAGCGGTGGCCAATGCCGTGCTTGACGGCATCACCATGGTCGTTGCGGCGGGCAACAACAATCGCGACTCGAGTGGCTATTCGCCGGCGTCGGAACCATCAGCGGTGACCGTTGGCGCGACGATGTCGAATGATGGTCGCGCCTCGTATTCAAACTTCGGTGCCGGCCTCGACATTTTTGCGCCCGGCTCGGCAATCACCTCAACCTATTACCGCTCTTCCACGGACCTGCGATCGCTCTCCGGAACTTCAATGGCGGCACCACACGTTGCGGGTGCGGTGGCACTGCTGCTTGAAGAAAGCCCAACACTCACACCCGCGCAGGTGGTAACCGAACTTTCGTCGTATTCGACACCAGACGTGGTGATGAATGCAGGGTCTGGGTCGGTCAACCGCCTGTTGTTCACGCGTGCCCGTTGGACACCACCTGCCCCCGAAGCGCCAAGCTCGCCGCGCTCACTTGTCGTTGTCGCCGGCGTTGCCGAGGCAGCACTTTCGTGGGTTGCACCGACGCAAAGCGGCACCGGCAGCCTCACTGACTATCTCGTTGAATACTCGGCAAACAATGGTTCGACATGGGCCACGTTCGCCGACGGGGTCACGACTGCGACGACGGCCAGCGTGACTGGTCTGACCAATGGCACCACGTATTCGTTCCGTGTGAGCGCAGTCAATGCCACCGGCACGAGCCCCGCCACTGATGTCGTTCGCGCGGTCATCGGGGTGCCGACCTCGCCAACCGCCTTGTCGGCCACTGCTGGTGCCGCCCAAGTTGCCCTGCGCTGGACGGCACCGAGCCAAAACGGTGGCTCAGAAATTACCGACTACGTCGTTTCATTTTCATCCGATTTGGGTGACACGTGGTCGACCTTTGATGATGGGGTCTCAACTGCGCTCACTGCAACCGTCACGGGGCTGACCAACGGTGCTTCGTACCTCTTCCGAGTGGGTGCACTGAACGCAATCGGCGCAGGTGCAGTCTCGAGTTCAGTCTCAGCAGTGCCATGGCAGGTTTATGTGCCGAGTGCGCCACGTGATCTCATCATTACTTCGGTGATGGTGACGTCGATCGCCCTTGAATGGCGCATCCCAACCGCTGATGGTGGTGGTTTCATCATGGGCTATGTCGTCGAACAATCAAGTGACAGTGGTGTCACATGGTCGACATCTCTGGTGACGAGCACCGGTGGTCGTGCAGGCGGCATTTGGTTCACCACGGCGTACGACCTCGTGTCGGCACGCGAGTATCGCTTCCGGGTGCGGGCGACGAATGCAGCGGGTAATTCTGAACCGTCAACGACAACGGCGGCACAAGCGCCCGGCATTCCAAGCGCACCCGAAGATGTGCGTGCCGTCGAGGCTCGACCGCGAAGCATCGTGTTGCGTTGGGAGCGCCCACTGTCCACGGGTGGCAGTGCGGTGCGCGGTTACACGATTGAGTACTCCACCGACAGCGGTACCACCTGGACAACATGGCCACAGAACACCGGTGTCGAAGGCTGCGTGTGTCAATACATGGCGCGCACGGTCACCGAGCTGACCGATGGGTTGGCCCATATCTTCCGTGTGACGGCGTACAACTCACTTGGCGCGGGCCCCGCATCAGATGCAACAGACTCGCTGACGCCGCTCACACCAGTGGCGCCCGACCAGCCCACCAACGTGGTTGGCAGCGCATCACCGGCGTTGGTGGACCTCGATTGGGATGGCCCAACGCAAGACGGTGGTGCTCCGATAACCGACTACATCGTCGAATACTCGACCAACGCGGGCGTGACCTGGGCAACATTTGCCGATGGAACTAGCACCGCCACCCTTGCCTCTCTCCGCGGCCTCAGCGCTGGGATTGCCCATATTTTCCGCGTCAGCGCAGTGAACTCGGCTGGTCGAGGCGCCCCGTCGAGTGCGTCGTCGGCGGTGACGCCGCTGGCGCCCCTGGTGAATGATGCATTCAGTGGGGCAACTTCGATCATTACCTGCGGAGTCGACTGCCCATCGGGGACCTCGGTGCGAGTCACGAGTGCAACGCGTTCGGCAACCCGCGAAACCGGCGAGCCGAGCCACGGTGGCTATGGCGCATCGGCCTCGATTTGGTATTCGTTCAGCATCGGTCGCGCGGGCACAGTCACGATCAACACGTCGGGCAGCGACTTTGACACATTGCTTGGTGTGTACACCGGGTCGGCAGTCGAAGCGTTGACGACGGTGATTGCCAACGACGATGTCGCCGGCGGTAACTGGAGCCAGGTCACCGTGGTGCCCGTCGTTAACACCACCTATTGGGTGGCCATCGATGGATACGGCGGTCGCAAAGGTGCGACGGTCTTGAACTGGTCGTTTACCGAAGCGCCACCTGCACAAAAACCAGGCGTGCCACGCAGCGTTCGTGCAGTTGCCGGCAACGCCCAAGCCACCGTGTATTGGTCTGCTCCAGAAAGTGATGGCGGTGCAGCAATCACCGGCTACACCACCACCTCATTCCCAGGCGGCCAGGCTTGTGCCACCGTCGGGGCGCTCACCTGCGTGGTGACGGGTCTTACGAATGGCACCGCGTACACCTTTACCGTGTCGGCCACGAATAGCGCCGGCACCAGCAATTCCTCAGCCGCATCGGATGCCGTGACACCGCGGGCCGAGACGAACGATGGCGTCGTGTCGTTGTCATGGGGTCTTGACCGCATTGATCAGCGGGCCCTGCCACTCGACACTCGGTACACGAGCACTCGGTCAGGTGCAGGTGTCACCGTCTATGTGGTCGACACCGGAGTACGCGCGACGCACAGCGAATTGTCGGGTCGTGTTGCACCAGGATTTTCGTTCATCAGCGATGAAAACGCCAGCAACGATTGCCATGGTCACGGAACACATGTGGCGGGCACGATTGCCGGAACAAATTATGGCGTGGCCCCAGCGGCGCTCATCGTGCCGGTGCGGGTGATGAACTGCAGCGGTTCGGGCACTACCTCGGGCATCATTGCTGGAGTCGACTGGATCATCACCCACCACCAAGCAGGTGTGCCGGCAGTTGCCAATCTAAGTATTGGCGGCCCACGCTCAGCGGCCCTTGATTTGGCCGTGGCGCGTGGTGTTGCAGACGGCGTTACCTTCGTGGTCGCCGCAGGAAACGCCAATGTCAGCGCCTGCACCGTGTCACCAGCCGGTGAACCAACGGCAATCACCGTCGGTTCCACCACCTCGTCAGACGAACGTTCGTCGTTCTCCAACTTTGGTTCATGTCTCGATGTTTTTGCACCTGGATCAAACATCGTGTCGGCTGGACACTTGTCGGACAGCGCGACGCGCACGATGTCGGGCACATCAATGGCCGCACCACATGTTGCGGGTGTAGCAGCACTCGCCTTGTCGCAAAACAACTCGCTTACCCCAAGCGAGGTGGCGTCGGCGATTGCCTCGTCGGCCACTCGCAATGTCGTCAGCAACCCAGGTGCGGGTTCGCTGAACCGTCTGGCATTTTCCCTCTTGACACCAGCGCCGAATGCAGAAGCTGACACACCAACAACGACGAGCACGACGGTGCCTTCGGGTGGCGATGGTGGTGGCGGTGGTGGCGGTGGTGGCGGTGGCGATGACGACCCGACGACCACCACGACGAGCACGACCACGACGAGCACGACCACGACGACGGTTCCAACGACCCAAGCACGCACTGCGGTCACCTTGCCGAGGTCACTTGCCACTCTTCGACTGCTAAGCGGGATCGTGGTTCTCCGCCCACCGGTACCACAAGTGGGTGAGTGGCCTCTCGCAGGCACACCTGCTCCAATTCTTCCTGCCGGGACACCCGAACTAGCAGTATCAATACGGAGCTCCAATGGCATTTTGCGTATTTTTACTGAAGTAGCAAAAGGTTCTGTGCTCCACATTTATAAAGGTGGTGAATTGTTGAAGTCCCTCGCGGCTCAGGACATCGCGGACTTTGAGCTGTCAACAAAGGGTATTGACATCAAAAGTCTTCACATTGTGGTGGTGCTGCCATCTGGTGAAGTAGCAGCGACCGCGGAGCCGATCGCGTGGATGACTACAACGACGGTGCCCCCGGCTACAACGACGGTGCCCCCGGCTACAACGACGGTGCCCGTGAAGAACGCTGCGACACCCGCCACGCCGAAAGCGAAAGCGAAAGCGAAAGCGAAAGCTGCCGCCAGCAAAGCTGCATTGCGCTCCACCAATGACAAGGCAAAGAATTAAATAATCGCCGTATATCGCCTCGTTGTGGGCACGACCCCACAACACATCACCGCAGCGTCTACGGTATGGGTCAATGAAACCCACGATCACCACTTTTGGACAATTGCAGTCATCGGGATGGATATCGCGCTCGATTAAAGAAGAAATACGCAGCAATACCGTGCAGCGCATTCGCTCGGGTGAGCCGCTCATTGCGAGCATCCTCGGCTACGACGACACGGTGTTACCACAGGTACAAAACGCGCTCCTGGCTGGACATGACATCGTGTTCCTCGGTGAACGCGGCCAGGGCAAGACCCGCATCATCCGATCACTTACCGGGCTGCTCGACGAATGGATGCCAATCGTCGCCGGCAGCGAGATCAACGACGATCCATATCACCCTGTGTCACGGCATGCGCGTGATCTGGTGCGCGAACACGGTGACGACACACCAATCGACTGGGTGCATCGCGACGACCGATATGGCGAGAAACTTGCGACACCCGATACATCGATCGCCGACCTCATCGGTGAAGTCGACCCGATCAAGGTGGCCGAGGGTCGCTACCTCAGCGACGAGCTCACCCTGCACTACGGGCTGGTGCCACGCACAAATCGCGGCATTTTTGCGATCAATGAATTGCCAGACCTCTCCGAGCGAATTCAGGTTGGCTTGCTCAATGTGATGGAGGAGCGCGACGTGCAGGTTCGTGGGTACAAGATTCGCCTCCCGCTGGATGTGTTGCTGGTCGCCTCGGCGAACCCAGAGGATTACACCAATCGTGGTCGCATCATCACGCCGTTGAAAGATCGGTTCGGCAGTCAGATTCGCACGCATTACCCGTTGGATGTCGCAACCGAGATGCAGATCGTGCAGCAAGAAGCACGACCAGCCACCATCGGCGATGTGCAGGTGCGATATCCGACGTTTATGGCAGAAATCGTTGCAGAGATCAGTCATCTCGCGCGTGCAAATGCAAACGTCAGCCAGCGCAGCGGTGTGAGCGTGCGAGTGTCGGTAAGCAACCACGAGCTACTGGCCGCCAATGCCGTACGCCGCGGATTGCGGGCCGGCGAGACGATCGTTGCGCCACGGGTGAGCGACCTCGATGCTCTCGTGGCATCAACCGCCGGCAAGATTGAAATTGAAAGTGTCGAAGATGGGCGTGAAGGCGCGGTCTTTGAACAGATATTGCGTAGTGCAGTGCTGCAGGTGTACAAGCGTCGTGTGTCAGGGGACAAAACCAAGGAACTCGTTGTTGCATTTGAGGCCGGAACGGTCGTGAGCACCGGTGAAGATGTGACGTCGGCTGAACTCTTTGCTTTTGCCGAACAGATGCCCGAATTACAGAAACTAGCGATGTCGTTGGCCGATGGTGACGAGTCGCCAGCAGCAGTCGCTAGTGCAGTTGAGTTCGTGCTGGAAGGTCTGCATCTTGCCAAGCGTCTCAACAAGGATGCATCAGGCGGACGTGCGGTATATCGTTCCCGTTCCACCACCGTGTAAGACGGCAAAACGCCTCAGGCAAGGCAAATTCAGACTGCGAACGGTACCCGCGTCCAGTTCTCACTCGTGTCGTTACGAAAGATCGTCGGAGCAATGCCAACGAGTCGTGATGCATGAATTGGTTGTTCAAAACCACGCAGGGACAAGTAGCCGATGGGTTCACTCGTAATTCCTTCGGGAAGAAAGCGGGCTTGCTCGGTGGGAATGAGAACGCCGTACTTGGCGGCCTCGTCACACAAACGTGACGCCATGTTCGGTGCATCACCGATGTAGTCCTCGCCCTCGAACAAGATAATGTCCCCGGATGTTATACCGATGCGTAGTTGCAACTCGCCGAGGCGTTCGGCAAACCGACGCTGCAGTTCGAGGCTAAAAATGATGCCAGCGTTCTGGTCGAGGGCAATCGCCATGAAGCCGTCCCCGAGAAACTTGTCGATTCGCACCCCGACTTCGGAGGCGAGATCACGGGAAACTTCCCGAAAATCCTTCAACATCGACTTGGCTTGTTCGTCGTCCGTGCGCTGAATGAACGAGGTGAAACCAGATAGATCAACGAAAATGATGGTGCGTGGGTAACGCATTGTGTCCCTAATGCTACGGTGCTCACGTGGGCCTGAGATTTCAATATTCGCGTTGGGACGGTACACAGCAAGGCTTTGACCTGGATGCCGACTCGCTTCTCAGCGAAATCACCGATGAGCTCATTCATCACGGTGACCCAAATGCCGCCCTGCGACGAATCATGCAGCAGGGCATGCGCGACCGTAACGGCCGCAATATTGAGGGCGTGCGTGAGACACTCGAGCGCCTGCGTGCCAAACGCGACGAAATTCGTGAACGGGGCAATGTCGGTCATGAGTTCGACGATGTTGCGAGTGAACTGAACGACATCGTTGACGAAGAGCGTCTCGCCGTCGACCAAGCTGAGCGTGCCGCCAACAACTCAGGCGATACCCGCCGTGCCGAAGTGGCCCGCGAATCGGCACTCGAACGTCGCCTGCGACTCGACCTGCTGCCCGATGATCTTTCACGCAAGATCGAAGAACTGACGCACTACGACTTTCAGTCACCCGATGCCCAGCAGCGATTCGAACAACTCACCGAGCGCTTACGCGAGCGTTTGTCGCAGCGGCAGTTCGAACAAGTGTCGAGCGCCGTCGAGAGTATGACCCCCGAAAGCATGGCGCGTATGAAAGACATGATGAGCGCGCTCAACGACATGCTCGAGCGCCGTCAACGCGGCGACGATCCGCAGTTTGAGGATTTCATGAAAAACTTCGGTGACTTTTTTCCGGAGAACCCTGCGACGCTCGATGAATTACTCGAACTCATCGCCCGTCGAATGGCCGCAGCCCAGGCGGTGCTCAACTCGATGTTGCCCGAACAACGTGCCGAACTGCAAGAACTCATGGACCAGATGCTGGGCGACAGCGACCTACGCGGGCAGATGCAAAGACTCAGTGGCAACATGCAACAGATGTTCCCGAACATGGGATGGAATGACTCACAAGAGTTGAATGGCGACCAGCCGATGCCATTCGGTGAGGCGCTACGCAGCATGCAAGAACTGGGCGACCTCGACGCCTTGGAGCAATTCTTGATGAACGCCACATCACCAGCGGCACTGCAAGAAGTCGATCTTGATGCCGTGCGGCGACTGCTCGGCGATGTATCTGCTGAATCACTTGATCGCCTCGCACGTCTCACCGAAACTCTGCGTCAAGCGGGCCTCATCGATCAAAAAGAAGGTCGACTTGAACTCACGCCACGTGGCCTTCGCAGTATCGGCAAGCAGGCGCTCCAAGACCTCTTCGGGCGGCTCGAGCGCGACGCCCTCGGTCAGCATCGCATTGAACGAATCGGCACCGGACACGAACGGGCCCACGAAACCAAGCCCTATGAGTACGGCAATCCGTTCCATCTTGACCTGCAACAGACCCTGCGCAACGCCCTGCGTCGACAAGGCGGTGGTCTGCCGCTGCGGTTGTCGCCCGACGACTTTGAAATTGACCAAACTGAACAACTGACCCGGTCGTCAACCGTGTTGATGGTCGACCTTTCCCTGTCGATGCCGATGCGGGACAACTTCTTGCCTGCCAAAAAGGTGGCAATGGCGTTGCATTCACTCATTACCTCGCAGTTTCCGCGTGATTACCTTGGCCTTGTCGGGTTCAGTGAAACTGCCCGCGAGCTGCGTCACGAGAACCTCCCCGAGGTCTCGTGGGACTTCGTCTACGGCACGAACATGCAACATGGCTTTGCCTTGGCACGCCGAATGTTGGCCCGCCAGACGGGCACCAAGCAGATCATCATGATTACCGATGGCGAACCGACGGCGCATATCCGCCCCGATGGCGAGGTGTTCTTCAGCTACCCACCCGCACATGCCACCATCGAGGCCACCTTGCGGGAAGTGGTTCGTTGCACACGCGACGACATTCGCATCAACACGTTCATGCTCGATGCAACGGGTGCACTACGTAGTTTCATCGAGCAACTCACCGAAATCAACAAGGGTCGGGCGTTCTTTACGACCCCCGAGACCCTGGGTGAATATCTGCTGGTGGACTTCCTCGAGCACAAACGGTCACTGCGTACCAGCAGCGGACGTCGTCGCGCAAGTTGAGTTCTGGGAGAGCATCGATTTGCGTCGGAACCCCGCATCTGCCATAATGACACTGCTGTCATTTGGGCGGAGTAGGAAGAAGGGGTCAGTGAGTTCACGAATCGAAGCGTCGGAAGGTGACGACCGCGCATGGCAAGACCAGGCAAACTGTCTCGGGGTCGACCCTGATCTGTTTTTTCCAGAGCGCGGCGCGTCGACCCGTGAAGCAAAGGAAGTGTGTCGAGGCTGCGAAGTACGCCAGCAGTGCCTCGATTACGCGTTGGCCAACGGTGAAAAGTTCGGCATCTGGGGCGGCTTATCGGAGCGCGAACGTCGCCGCTTGCGCCGCCAGCGTGCGCAGGCCAATCGCAGTTCAGCCACCGCCTAGGCGGTCTCGAAACACCTCTGGTAAGGTGCTGTTATGCCCGGCGGACCAGAAATCTGGATCATCATTGCACTTGCAGTTGTTCTTTTTGGCGGTTCACGTCTACCCAAAATCGCCCGCAATTTGGGTCGGGCGCAAGGCGAGTTGAAAAAGGGTCTGTCTGAGGGCAACGCCGAGTCGAACAAAGATTCCAAGCCCGAGGGCAACACCCCACCGCAGGCTTAGGCCACCCTTGGGCATACATCGTTACGCTTCGGCGAACTTTACCTTGCGCTTGGCAACCTCGCCCAACAGGCCTTTTCGCTCGTTGGCTGCATAGAGATTGAGTGAAAGATCGGTTTTTTTGCCGCGTGACTTGACGGTTATTAGCACGTCCTCAGCAGTCATCTGGAGGGCCACCGACTTGACCCGCGCGTCGTAGGTACGGTCGAGACCGATTGCGACTCGCAGCACGCCGGCCAGGCTGCGAACGATGCGCTGGTCGGCCGTCGACAGGGCAGCGAACTCGGCGTGGTCATTTTTCGGCATTCCCTTGCGGTGGTAGCGAGCCACCTGCGCGATGATTTCCACCTCGCGATCGGTGAGCCCCATGAGTTCTGAGTTGCGAATGAGGTAGTACGAATGCAGGTGATGTTTGGCGTGTGACACCACCACACCGACGTTGCTGAGCAGGGCGGCAAACTCCAAATAACGACCCCATTCAGGCTGCAAGTTTAGTGGTTTCACGAGATCGCCGAACATGCTCACTGCCAGTTCGGCTACGTGCTGGGAGTGTTCGGGGCGGTCATCGCAGCGGTCAGCCAGTTGCTGCACACTGCGTCGCGCAGCATCGTGCTCTTCGTCGACTTCGATGAGACCTTCGCGGCGAAGGGTGTCCAGCAGCAAACCTTCACGCAACGCATAGTCAGAAAACATGAGTGACTTCAATTCGAAAATATCAACGAGCCCTTCCATGATGAGTGCCCCTGCCAGAATAATGTCCGCACGGTTGGCCTCGAGCCCAAAATGTTTGACACGTTCTTCAATCGTGGGTGTGGCCTGCAGCGCGGTAACGACAGCACGAATCTCGTCAGCCGTGAACTCAAATCGATTGAGCGTCTTTGGTTCGGTGGCACCACGCGCACGCAGAATCAGACGAGCCACCGTCTCTGCCGTACCCGACGAGGTTGCAACGACCTCAAAGCCGAGCTCCATGACCTCAGGTGCCACGACCGACAACGACGAACGAATGAACGATCGGCAACTTGGGATGGCACTCGGGTGCAGGGTGGTGTTTGTAAAAAAGCGATCGGTAAGTCGCACGGCGCCAAGTTTGAAGCTGCGGGCGAACATCACCTCGTCGTCAAGACCGACCACGACCTCGGTTGATCCACCCCCGATATCGCACACGAGCATTGGGCGATCGTGGATACCGATTGCATTCAACACACCGAGATGAATGAGCCGCGCTTCTTCGACACCAGAGACCACCTCGATTTCGATACCGGTTTCCTTGCGTACACGCTTGATGAAGTCGGCGCGGTTCTTGGCCTCACGTACGGCGCTGGTGGCAACGGCACGAATTTTGGCGTCATGTGATTCGGCAATCTTTGCCATACGAATCAGGCTTTTGAGACCACGCTCGATGGCATCGTCGGCAAGCTCTTTCATGTCGCCGCCACCGTGGCCGAGACGCACCACATCCTTTTCTCGCGTCACCACTTCGAACCCACCAGGAACGGGTTTGGCGACCACAAGATGGAAGCTGTTGGTGCCGATGTCCAGCGCTGCCACGAGGTCGCTCATTCGTTCTGACGATAGCGTCTCTGGTCCTGAGGAGTTCTGATGTCTGACGTAACCAAACAACCGCCACGCGCCCATATTCGCATTACCTACACCGGCCCGATCTATCCACACTGGGAAATCGTCGGTGACTACGGTGACCCCGACTTGATTGACGAGTTTGCCCGACGCGCCTACATGCGACTGCTGTACGTGCCGATGAAAGATAGCCAGTTTCGCCGCAATCGTGAGCGCGTCAACAAAGATGCCGAAAACGAAGGTGTGAGTGTCGAATGGTTTCCTGAAGAAGTCAATAACTGACGCAGCCGCTGCGACCATGTTTTGGCATTCATCCGTCGTGAACGGTGGTCTATAAGTCTGTGAAATCTCGCCAAGCCGCCCGTACTCGTCAAGGTGCTCCTATCCATCCGCGCTACATCAATCGGGAGTTGAGCTGGCTCGACTTCAACGACCGTGTCCTGTCGTTGGCACTCAGTCCACAGTTGCCGCTCCTTGAGCGAGTCAAGTTTTTGGCGATCAGCGCATCCAACCTTGACGAGTTCTATCAAGTGCGGGTGGCCGCCTTGCACGACCAGATTGCCGCCGAGGTGTCAAAGCTGAGTTTGGATGGCAGAACCCCGCTGCAGCAACTTCGCGAAATCGCCGCCCGTGTGCAGAAATTCGTGGCTCAACAAGAACACCTGCTCACTCACGACTTGTTCCCAGCGCTGGCGACGAACGGTGTTCGAATTATGCGATGGAACAAACTCGGGAAAAAAGCCCGTGAGGCACTCACCACCGAATTCATGAATCGGATGTTCCCGATCCTCACTCCACTCTCGGTCGACCCATCCCATCCATTTCCGTATATTTCGAGCCTCGCGCTCAATCTCGCGGTTACGGTGCGCGATGCCGACACGGGTGACGAGCGATTCGCACGGGTAAAAGTACCGCGTAACTTTCCACGATTCATCGCCGTACCCGACTCCGATGATTTCATCCTGTTGGAAGACCTCATCGAAGCACACCTCGATCGTCTTTTTGCCGGCATGGAAATTGTGAGCGTTTCACGCTTTCGGGTGTCGCGCAACGCTGACTTATCGGTGGATGACGAGGATGCCGAAGATCTGCTTGCTGCGGTGGAGATGGAACTGCGTCGTCGCCGCTTTGGACGAGCAGTTCGTCTAGAGGTGCAGTCAAACATCAGCAAAGTGGATTTGGCGATGATGTGTGCAGAACTTGAGTTGGAGCCCGTCGACGTGATTCGTCACGACCACTTCATTGAATTCTCGGCGCTCATCCAACTTGCAAGCATGGACAAACCCCACTTCCGGTTCAAGCCATGGACGCCGGTCACCGCAGGTCGTGTGGCCGGAGCGGAGGAGGCCGGTAAATCGATGTTCGATGTGATTCGCTCACGTCAGTTGTTGGTGCATCACCCGTATGAGTCGTTCGTCTCTTCGACAGAAACATTCGTTGAGCAGGCTGCTAACGACCCGAAGGTGCTCTCCATCAAGATGACGCTGTACCGCACCTCTGGTGACAGCGCAATCGCGCGACATCTGATTCGGGCTGCGGAAGCCGGCAAGCAGGTGGCTGTGGTCTTGGAATTGAAGGCTCGTTTTGACGAGGCTCGCAACGTGAGTTGGGCACGCGAACTTGAACTTGCAGGCGTGCATGTGAACTATGGGTTGGCAGGTTTGAAGACGCACGCCAAGTGCATTCTCGTCGTGCGTGAAGAGGCTGGAGAAATTCGTCGTTACGTGCACTTGGCAACGGGTAATTACAACTCGGTGACGGCGCGGACATACGAAGACATCGGATTTTTCACCTGTGAAGAAGCTGTGGGTCGTGACGCAACGCAGTTGTTCAATTACCTCACCGGCTACGGACGCGAACCGGACTACGAGCAGTTGCTCGTTGCGCCACACCAACTGAAGCTTGAGATAATTCGACTCATCAACAATGAGGCCACTTTTGGTGCCGAGGGTCGGATCACCTTGAAGCTCAACGCCGTGCAAGACCCCGACGTGATCGAAGCGCTCTATGGGGCAAGTGCGGCTGGCACGAAGATTGACATGGTCGTGCGTGGGATCTGCTGTGTGCGTGCCGGCGTACCTGGGGTGTCTGACAACATCACGGTGCGCTCCGTTTTGGGTCGCTATCTGGAGCACTCGCGTATCTATCGATTTGCCCATGGTTACCAAGGCAATGAACCACTTCATCTCACTGGTTCAGCCGACCTCATGATTCGTAATCTGTCTGGTCGCGTGGAGACCCTCGTTCGGCTCACCCATCCAAAGCACCGAGCATGGCTAGATACGGCGCTCGGCTTTCTGCTGGATGATTCCAACGTGCACTACCGACTCGGCGCTGATAATCGTTGGTCGCAAGTTGGCGAGCATCACACACCACACGACGCCCAACGTCAGTTGTTTGAGTGGGTTGTTGCGACCCAGTCGAGATAAGCCTGTTTACGCAGTATTAAGCCATCGGCAAACACCCGTTCATAACTCTGTCCGATCTGGAATGGTGTGGGGGCGTAGCGTTCAGGATGTAGACCATGGAAGAGACCCGCAAGCTCTATCACTCCGAACTCGAGGAGGTACGTTCACTCGTCACTCGTCTCGGTGCTTCGGTCATCGAGCTCATTCCACGGGCAACGAATGTCCTGCTGAGCGGGGATCTCGAAGGCGCCGACTACCTCGTGCAATCCGATGATGAGATCGACGCGCGTGCTCACGAAATCGAAAACCGAACCTTTGACATTCTTGCGTTGCAGTCACCGGTGGCAGGCGAGCTGCGCCAATTGGTCTCAATCCTGAAAATTACGGCTGACCTCGAACGTTCGGCCGATCTGGCAGTCAACATTTGCAAGGCGGCACGTCGCATCTACGGAAAAGAAATTGACCCAGTGCTACGCGGTCTTATTTCCAAGATGAGCGAACAAGCCGAGCAGCTCTATCAATCGGCGATCAATTCTTTTGCAGAAGAGGATGCTGCTACCGCCGCGGCAATCGAAGACATGGACTCATTCCTTGATGCATTACATCGACAATTCATTCAGGCAATCTTCGAAACACACGCCCGCGAACGAATGGACGTGCAACTTGCTGTGCAGCTGGCCGTCGTCGCTCGCTTCTACGAGCGAATCGGTGATCATGCAGTCAACGTTGGTGAGCGGGTGCAGTTTGCCATCAACGGCTGGAAACCAGAACTTCGGGCCATAGAACGCCAGCGTCAACGTGACGCCACAGGTGAATTCCCGATGACAAACGGATAGTTACGGGCATCGCGATGAGTTATACGCTCGCCATCGTCACCTTTCTCGTGGGGTCGGGCCTCGGGGTGTCGGTTGCGTGTCGCCGCAATCAGACTGCATCCACTGGTCTGCAAGCCGCACCAGTCGTACAACTGCGAGGAGTAGCGGCTGGGCCACAGCTTGCGTCATCCGAAGAGATTCTTGCGGCTGCATTCGATGCGCTGCCAAGTGGTGTGGTCATCGCTGATGTGGATGCGACGATTCTGTTCAAGAACCTGGCGGCAAAGGCAATCAGTGGAGTGCGTCATATCGACGTTCTGGTGGAGGAAGCGGTGGTTGCCTTGGTACAAAGTGGCGTGGATGTCGAAACACAACATCGTCGTTTCGATACGGCAGGTTCACCAGCCCGCTCATTCGATATTCGTACGAAACGTTTGTCAGACCACCGAATCGTTGCCACGGTGGAGGACGTGACCGAGCAATCACGAATTGACACGGTGCGCACCGATTTCGTGGCGAATCTCAGTCATGAATTAAAAACCCCGATTGGGGGGATTGCTGCGCTCGCCGACACGATGATCGGCGAGACCGACCCGCAAATTATCGAGCGCCTCTCCGCGCGAATCGTGGACGAGTCATACCGCTTGTCCCGCATCGTCGATGACCTCCTTGACCTGTCCCGGATCGAGTTTGGTGGGGCGGATGACTGGGATCCGGTCGCGATCACTGATGTCGTCAACGAGGTAGTCGCACGTACGCAACATGAGGCAATTCGAGCGGGCGTGTCTGTCGTGGCAAAGAACGTATCCGGGGTGCGGGTGCTCGGTGATCGTATGCAACTCGTTTCCGCACTCGAAAATCTGGTATCCAACGCCGTGAAATACAGCGGTGACGGCAAGCTTGTGCTCATCGAGGTGCAACCCACATCGGAACTGGTGAGCATCGCCGTCATTGACCAAGGCATCGGCATCGGATCCAAGGATCACCAGCGTATTTTTGAGCGGTTCTATCGGGTCGACCGCGCCCGCTCGCGCAGCACCGGGGGTTCGGGTCTCGGCCTTTCTATCGTGCGGCATGTCGCGTCTAACCATGGTGGCAACGTGACCGTGGTTTCAGAGGAGGGTCGTGGTTCGACATTTACGATCGTGTTGCCACGTGACCTCACGGTCTCGACGGAACTTGGACAGCTCGATGAAGTACCGGTGCCGTCCAACCTGTCAAATCTTCCCGATACAAGGAGTGTCGCCATATGAATACGAAGTCAAAACAAACGGTGATGGTCGTAGAAGACGAAGAGGCCTTCATTGATGCATTGGTGGTCGGATTGCAACGTGAGGGTTTTGGTGTTGAAGTGGCACGGGACGGCGCAGAGGCGCTGAGCAATTTCGACAAAATCAACCCAGACATCGTGTTGCTTGATGTGATGCTGCCCAAAGTATCGGGCACGGATGTATGCCGGGAAATTCGTAAGAAAAGCCAAGTGCCAATCATTATGGTGTCAGCTAAAGGTACGGAGATCGACACGGTGGTCGGGCTCGAAGTTGGCGCTGACGACTACATCGTGAAGCCGTATCGGATTCGGGAATTGGTGGCGCGGGTTCGCGCGGCCCTGCGCCGTAGCGCCACCCCGGAAGGTGAGTCGCTCGACTCGGGCACTTCGGTGAGCGTCGGTGACGTGACAATCAACCCCGAGCAGCATGTGGTGACGGTACGCGGGCAACTCACGAAACTGCCGCTGAAGGAATTCGAGCTCCTGTACGTGTTGATGGCCAATGCTGGTCGGGTGATGACCCGCGACACCCTGATCGACCGTGTCTGGGGCAGCGATTACTACGGTGATACCAAGACGCTCGATGTACACATCAAGCGTCTGCGCACGAAGGTAGAAGTTGTGCCGAGTACCCCGACTTCGATACTCACGATTCGCGGGTTGGGTTACAAATTCGAAAAATTGAACTAAGCGCTGGTCTCCAGGCGGGCCAGCCACAAACCTGGCGCAACAAGTTCAGCAGGGGTGGGCAGATTGCCCTGCTTGGCGACGAGTTGTGCCACACCCGCATCGCCAGCACGTTCGAGCACGCCGGCAATGAATTGCTGCGCGAGGGCAACCCGTTCAGTGGTGAGGTCGATGCCCAGTAGCCGCTCGACGAACACCCGATCACCCGATTGGGCAACCCGCCGTCGACGTACCGCCTCGGCAATTCGCGAATCATCGCCGAGCAGTTTGGCAGTCGCCCGGTCGACGCAGTAGTCGATGTAGCCGACCACGGCGGTGACGGCTGCATCAAGAACGGGCGCGATGCGGTCTTGGGCCTTGGAGCGTTGCGCGCCAAGCAGAACCGTTGGGTCAGACAGCAACGAATCGAGCATCTTCATTGGATCACCCGATGAAATGTCGAGCGCCGTGATGCTCTCTGAGAGTGCACCCGGGTTCGGGCGGAAACCACTCGCAAAGTCGGTTACAAGTTGCCGGAGTGTTTGACGAACATGTTCCACACCGAACACGGAGTGACTCACCAATTCGTGTGTGAGAGCCCACACCGTCATGTCGTCGCGGGGAATTGACCACTCATCGGCGAAGTTGTCGACATTGCCAACAACGATGACCAACCGTCCGTGTGGTTCGCGGGGGAGCGGTAAATCGAATTGACCGAAAGTGTTGGTAGCGAGACGACCGACAAGTGTGCCGACCGACATTCCCAACATGGATGGTGCGATGAGTTTGCTGACATTGGCCAACATTGCCAGCATCGGGTCGGTGGTGTCATCACCCGACGCTGCACTCGTGTCGTCGGTATCGTTGGCGACCGTACCGCTAATGGCCTGCGCGAGCGCATCAAAGTAGGGCTTCCAAGTATCGAGGGTGAGGTTGACCCAGGTTGCGCGACCAATCACTTCGATGCGGCCAGCGGTGTTTGGCTCAAGACCAGTGACATCGGCGGCATGCATACGCGCCACATTCGCCAAACCTTCCACCGCGATGCGACGCTGCGGATCGACGTTGTGTTCGACAACCCCTTGGGTGGCAGACATGAGCGCAGTTTGTCGCGCTACATCCCACTGCAGTGGGCCTTGTGCCGACATCGCTCGCTGGAATTGTGCGAAGAAAGGATTGTTGAACGGGTTCGGCACCTCATCGTCGGCCACGCGCTAGAGCCTATGTGTGCGCAAGTACGCTCAATACCGATGAAGCCTGATCGCATCGAAGTAGGCGATTCGCCGCTCGCAATCAACGAACTATATGAGTGGGCGTTGGCTCCCGAATGTGGGGCAGTGGTGCTGTTTTCTGGAACTGTGCGCGATCATGCCGATGGCCGTGACGGTGTAACGTCACTGACCTACGAGGCCTATCAGGATGCCGCAATTCACAAGCTGCAGGAAGTTGCGGATGAAGCCCGTCGGCGGTTTCCGAGCCTCGGACGCGTCGCTCTCGTCCACCGTGTCGGCAAATTGGCGCTGACCGAGTCGTCGGTTGTCGTCGTCGTGTCTGCGCCACATCGCCCAGAGGCGTTCGAGGCTGCGCGCTACTGCATCGATGCGCTGAAGCAGAGTGTGCCAATTTGGAAGAAAGAGGAATGGTCGACGGGAAGCGACTGGTCGACTGGTGCAGTCACGCCCGTGCATGCATCAACCGTCATTGATCAATCAACGACGGTGTCGTCATGATTGCAGCGACATCGGTAGCGAGCCTGGTGTTTGCGGCAATTTCGATCGCCTCTGCGGCCACGCTCGCATATCTGGTTGCCACTGATGGTCGTCGTGCCAAGCCCGTTGATGGTGCCGCACAATTCCGTCGACACCTTGCAGCACTCTCGGATGATTCACGTGAGCACCTGCGTAAGCAAATCAAAATCGCCCGCGAACAACGGCCGAGTCGATAGCCATGGCCCGCGACCTAGCAATCGACCTTGGCACGGCAAACACGCTCGTCTACAAACAGGGTGAGGGCATCATCATGAATGAGCCCACGGTGATTGCTAAGAACCGCCGGACCAACGAGGTGCTCGCCACCGGTCACGAGGCATGGGACATGATCGGGCGCACCCCAAGTTTCATCGTCGCGGTTCGGCCACTGCGCGGCGGTGCCATCACTGACTTTGAAACCACCGAGCAGATGATCCGCCTGTTGCTCAAGCGCGCGGGTGTGTCACGTTTTGCGAGACCGAAGGTGTTGATCTGTGTGCCATCGGCAATTACCGAAGTCGAGCGTCGCGCCGTCACCGAAGCCACCCGCCGTGCGGGTGCTGCCGATGCCCAACTGCTCGAACAACCGATGGCTGCGGCCATCGGTGCCGACCTACCGATTGAAGATGCGGTTGGCAACATGGTGGTGGATATCGGTGGTGGCACGACGGAAACCGCCGTCATCAGTTTGGGTGGCATCGTTACCTTGCGTGCCGAACGTGTCGGTGGTTTCACAATGGATGAGGCGATTCAAGGTTGGGTACGCAAAGAACATGGCCTGGCAATTGGGGAACGCACCGCTGAGGAAATCAAGATGCAGATTGGCAGCGCGCAGCCACTGCCATCTGATCGTGACGCCGAGGTGAAGGGCCGCGATCTCGTGACTGGTCTGCCCAAGACCGTGGTGCTCACTGCCGCCGAAATCCGCGAGGCGCTCGATGAAGTTGTCAACCGAATGATCGATTCGGTCAAGGAGTGCCTCAGTGATACGCCACCCGAGCTGGCGCAGGACCTGTTGACGCGCGGTATTTTTCTCGTTGGTGGAGGTGCATTGTTGCGCGGCCTGCCAGAGCGCCTGCAATACGAAACCAAGGTGCCGGTACAGCTGTCAACACAACCGCTCGAAGCCGTGGTACTCGGCGCTGGTCATTGCATCGAGAATTATCAGGCTTTACGCGGCATGTTCATGGATGCGCGTCGCTGAACGCAACAGTCACATACTGACGTGGTTGGCACGCTCGTCCTCAATCTCGCAACGTGGGGTTGTGCCGGTGTAGTCGCTGGCTGGTGGTTTGCGCGGCGCGATTGGCAAACTTTTCCCCAGCCCGGGTTCATCAGTCGCTTGCGGCGCTGGGACACACGCCAGATGTACGAGCGAGTATTTCTCGTTCGTATTTGGAAAGACAGGTTGCCCGAGGCCGGCACCTGGTTCGGCGGGCTCAGCAAGCGACGACTGCCGTCGGTGGAGGATGGCGGACGTGCGCGATTCGGTATCGAGTCTTTGCGGGCCGAGCGAGTGCACTACACGTTGTTGCTCGTTGTACCACTCATGATGACCTGGAGCCGTGGTTGGTGGATCGTCGCCAACATCACCTTCGGAGTTTTGGTGAACGTGCCGTGCATCATTGTGGCGCGATACAACCGTGTGCGACTTGCACTCCTAGCATGAGCACAATGTTCCTTCGTGGCCGGCTGCAGTGGACGCTGCTGGCCATCACCGTCGTGAGTGGGGCACTCGCTTTCGTCTTTGCGCAGCGCAACGACTCAGGTGTTGAGGCGAGCCCGGTCACCATCGTCGCCACCACCAGCACGACCACCACTACCGTCTACCAGCCACCAATCACCTATGTCGTACAACGCGGTGACACGCTGTTTGCGATCGCCCAGAGTTTCCAGGTCGACATGCAGGCACTCATGACGCTGAATGACATCAGCAACCCCGATCGTGTTGAGGCTGGGGACGAACTGGTGATGCCACCGGCTACCGGGTTCGTGGCGGTCGCACCGTCAACGACGATGTTGCCGTAGTTCGCTAATTGTGTGCGGCGCGATGGCGCTCGACGATATCGACAATGTCGGACATGATTTGTGCAACTGCGTAGTCCTTTGGTGTGTACACCGCCGCAACCCCTGCCGATAGCAACGCGGCACGGTCATCGTCGGGGATGATGCCACCGACGACCACAGGCACGTCGACACCGACGGCAGCCAGTTCGTGGATCACATCCGGCACGAGTGCCCGATGTGATCCAGAAAGAATCGACAGCCCGATGACGTCGATATCTTCGTCACGCGCTGACTCGGCAATTTGCTTCGGGGTGAGGCGAATGCCGCCATAAATCACTTCCATGCCGGCATCTCGGGCGGCGATGGCAATTTGTTCGGCACCGCTTGAGTGGCCGTCAAGACCAGGCTTGGCGACCAGCAGCCGTGGTGGGCCCCCCGTGAGTGCGCTTGAGCGGCGTGCGACCGCCGTAAGTTGGTCGCCGCGCGGTGCGGCGACACCCCCGATGCCGGTCGGTGCGCGATATTCGCCGAACACCTCACGCAGGGTAGATGCCCATTCGCCGGTTGTTCCACCGGCTCGAGCCAAGGCGATGGAGTGTTCCATGATGTTTCGATCACTTTCCGCGGCGGCGCGCAAGTCGTGCAACGCCCCAGCGACTGCCTGTGAATCGCGCGTAGCGCGCCAGCGCTGCACGTCGTCGATGTGCTCCGACTCAACTCGCGGATCGACACGCAGAATATTATTGTTTTCACCGAGGGGTGATTCGGCCGTTTCGGTATGTGAGTTGACGCCGATGACCGTCTGCTCACCGCTTTCAATTCGACGTGTTCGTTGGGCCATCGAGGCAACCACACGGCGCTTCAGTTCTTCGACCGATGCATAGGCACCACCGAGCGACAAAATATCGTCGAGTTCGACCTTGGCTGCCTCACGAATCTCACTCGTGAGGCGCTCGATGACATGGGATCCGTCGAGGATGTCCTCGTATTCCAAGAGGTCGGTTTCAAAGGCGAGCACTTGTTGCATGCGCAGCGACCATTGTTGATCCCAAGGTCGGGGTAAACCGAGTGCTTCGTTCCAGGCTGGTAACTGCACACTGCGAGCGCGGGCCCGCTTGGAAAGCGTGACGCCGAGCATCTCCAACACGATTCGCTGTACGTTGTTCTCCGGTTGTGCCTCGGTGAGACCGAGTGAATTGACCTGCACGCCGTAGCGAAAGCGCAGCGCACGTTCATCGGTGATGCCGTAGCGATCCCGACCGATCTGTTCCCAAAGTTGGCTCATCGCGCGCAACTTACAGGTTTCTTCCACGAATCGAATACCCGAATTGACGAAGAAGGACATCGATGCGAACACGCTGGGGAAGATTTCAGCCTCAACCTGGCCGCTTTCACGCACGGCATCGAGTATGTCGACTGCATTTGCCAAGGCGATTGCAATTTCCTGAACGGGAGTGGCACCAACTTCTTGCAAGTGATACGAGCACACGTTCATCGGGTTCCACTTCGGCGCATGCACATTTGCCCACGCAATCATGTCGACAATGATTCGGCGTGATGCCAGTGGTGGAAAAATGAACGTTCCACGCGACAGGTATTCCTTCAAGACATCGTTCTGGGTGGTGCCGCGCAATTCGCTGCTGGTAACACCCTGCTCGGCCGCGTTGGCAACGTAGAGCGCGAGCAACCATGCGGCAGTTGAGTTGATGGTCATCGACGTATTCATCGAGCCAGGTGGAATACCACGCATCAACCTGCGGAGATGGCCGAGGTGCACCACTGGTACGCCGACTTTGCCAACTTCGCCACGTGCCAACACATGGTCGGGGTCGTATCCGGTCTGGGTTGGCAAGTCGAAGGCGATCGAGAGACCGGTTTGACCCTTGGCAAGGTTGGTCCGATACAACTCGTTGGATGCCTCGGCCGACGAGTGACCCGAATATGTGCGCATGAGCCAAGGTTCATCGCGATGGCGAGGTGAACTCTGTTCGGTCACAAAGGTAAGGCTAAGGCGCGATTGCTGTGGCTAGCCGTGCAAGGTAGTCCGCACGGGGCACGGCTACGCCACCGAGGCTCACGAGGTGCGAGGTCGACCATTGCGCATCGAGCAATGTCATCCGCGCTGAGCGCATGATGTCAACGAGTGCCATCAGTGCAACCTTGGAGGCGTCACTCGCGAGGTGGAACATCGACTCGCCGGCAAAAAACTTGTTGATCCGCACACCATACAAACCGCCGACCAGCACACCGTCGTCATTGAAAGTCTCCACACTGTGGGCCCAGCCCAGTGCGTGCAGTTCGCAATACTGTTCGATGAATCGTGGGGTAATCCACACGTTCTCCTCGCTTTCACGCGCGGCACACCCGAGAATGACCCGTTCGAAACAGGTGTTGACACGGATGTGGTAACGCCGCGCACTCGTGCGCATCGACCGGGTAATTCGCAAGCCGTCGAGTGGAATGACGCAACGCTCGGCTGGCGACCACCAAAACAGCACGGGGTCGGCGGTTGTGCGCTCCATGGCGAAAAGCCCATGTCGGTAGCCGTCGATGATCGTTGCCGGCGCCAAATTTGCACCTTGCCCGACGAGGTCGTCATGAACGGGCCACTCCGCCACGCTTGGCCATGCAAAATCACAGTCGGCAACCGGTCGCGGGGTGCGATCCCAGCCGGATGTGGCGCGCAGTAACGCAAGGTCACCCCAGCGTGAGTCGCGCGAGCCTGTCCTAGTAGACGTAGAAGCCGGCTTTTGTCTTACGACCCAGCCGGCCTTGGGCGACCAAATCTCGCAACATTGGGCGCGCAACGAAATTGTCGTCACCGAATGACGCGTGCAATGTCTCCAAGATTGAAAGCGAAGTATCAAGACCAACAAGATCAAGCAGGGCAAATGGCCCCATCGGGAAATTACAGCCACCCTTCATCGCAATGTCGATGTCTTCCATCGAGGCAGTGCCTGCCTCGAGCATCCGAATGGCATTGTTCAAGTAGGGGAAGAGCAGCGCGTTCACGATGAACCCGGCACGGTCAAGTACATGCACACCTTCCTTACCGATGGCGGTCACGAAGGCGGCGGCACGGCTTACGGTTTCGTCGCTGGCAGTGATGGGCCGGACGATCTCGACGAGCGGCAAGACTGCTGCCGGATTGAAAAAGTGGATGCCGCACACCTGCGCAGGCCGCTTCGTCACCTTCGCCATTTCCACCACCGACAACGTGCTGGTGTTGGTGGCCAAAATTGCCGAGGCTTTTACGATTGAGTCAAGTTCGCGGAAGAGCTGTTGCTTGGTGGCGAGGTCTTCAACAACCGATTCGATGACGATGTCACAGTCGGCGAGACCCCCGAGATCTACCGTGGTGCTGATGTTGGCAAGAATGCGGTCACGCTCAGTTGCGTCGAGTTTCGCCTTGTCGACTAGATGGCTCAGACCACCAGTGATCTGCTCGATTGCCGACGCAGCAGATGCTTCGCTGCGCGCGCGCAACACGGCGCGAATGCCGCCGCGGGCGGCCACTTCGGCAATTCCTGCCGCCATAATCCCAGATCCGACCACACCAATTGAGTTTGTTGCAAGAACCGTCACAAACCCGAGCGTAGTGTTTGGCGACTTCCACACAGAATTCAACAGCCATTCATGCGCCTGTCACGTGCGAAACTGCGACCGAGCCGTGGTTGTCGTTACGGTGTAGCCGGATGTCTTCCATAAATGTGACCGCCCTCATGGACGATGATCGTCGTGTGGCACCGCTGTTTGCGGTGCACAACTTTCGAGATCTCGGTGGATATCCCACGGCGGACGGTCGCGAGACCCGCTGGCGTACGTTGTTTCGGGCCGACGGTTTGTACCGCCTCACGAGCGAAGATGCGCAAACCGTCATCGACCTTGGGGTACGTACCGTCATCGACTTGCGTTCTGACAACGAACTGCGCGCACGCGGAACATTTCCAATCGACAAACATGATGTGGCATTCCACCATCTGCCAATCATTGACGTGACATGGGGTGAAACCGAGACGCCAGAATTCGACGACGATGCCGATTTCCTGGTGTGGGCGTACCGCGAAATGCTGGCGGAAGCCTCACCGCGTTTCGCTGACGCCATCACCCTGTTGGCACAAGAGTTGGTGCTGCCTGCGGTGTTTCACTGTGCAGCCGGCAAAGACCGCACGGGCATCCTGGCCGCACTGATTCTTGGTGCACTCGGTGTCGACTCGAGCATCATTGCCGCCGACTACGGTCTCACGAGGCAGGCGACGCAGCGGCTCCTCGTATGGGCGCGAGACCACAATCCTGAGTTGGCGGACCTCTATGCGAACATGCCGGCGCGCTTCGTTGCCGCCGATCCCCGCGCGATGCAGGTGATTTTGGCCGATATCACGGCAGAGCATTCGTCGGTGTACGACTTCGTGCGCGCAATCGGTGTCACTGATGAGTCCATCGCTGCGCTCGCACGCACCGTACTTACGACTCGTTGATCGTTACTTTCTTCAGAATGATTTCGCCTGCGGGTGGCACACCGTTGGCGGCTGAATCAGGATTGAACAGTGCAGCCATCGCTTTGACGGCGGTGTCGAGGCCTACGGTGACCTCACCGAATAATGTGTAGTTCGGCGGCAAGGTGGCGCCATTTTCGCCGGTGATGACGAAGAACTGGCTGCCGTTGGTGTTGGCGCCTGAGTTGGCCATTGCCAGTGAGCCGATTTTGTATTCGCCGGCGACCGGCAACTCATCGGCAAACGAATAGCCAGGGCCACCCGTACCCGTGGCGGTGGGGTCGCCGCACTGCACGACGAAGTCTTCAATAACTCGGTGACATTTGGTGCCATCAAAATATTTCCAACGGGTGAGTGCCACGAAGTTATTGACCGTTCCGGGCGCACGATCGGACAACAGTCGCACCGAGAACGAACCCTGTGTCGTATCAAACTCTGCCGTGTACGTCTTGGCGGGGTCGATGCACAGTTGATGTGCATCGGTGAACTCGCGGCGTTGTTCGGTGCTGCCGTCTGCTGGTGGGCACTCACTCGTGCCATAGACGAATGGAACAGCGACTGCAGGTGTTGCGACTGTGACGGGGGTTTCGGTGACGGCACCGTTATCAACTGCAACATCGTTGCTGTCGTCACTGGTGAAAGACACGATGGCGACAATGACCACCACAATCAGCACGACGATGCCGATTTGCAGGCCACGCCTGCGAACCTTCGATTGCTGTTCGCTACGAGTCACCTCATCACGACGCACATCACGGTTTCGTTTCTGGCGCTCGCGCTTGTCTGTGCCCATGCGCACGAAATGCTACCGACTGCCTTGTCGTTCGCGGGTAGCGTTGTGTTGTCATGTCGCTCATCGTGCAAAAGTACGGGGGCACATCGGTGGCAGACCCTGAACGTATGCGTGATGTAGCGCGACATATCGCTGCCACCCGTGCCGCTGGCCACGACCTTGTTGTCGTGGTCTCGGCCATGGGCAAAGCCACCGACAATCTGCTGCAACTTGCCCATCAGGTGTCGGCCAACCCACCAAGCCGCGAAATGGACATGTTGCTCACGACCGGCGAGCGCATCAGCATGGCCCTGCTGTGTATGGCACTCCACGATGCGGGGGTTGACGCGGTGAGTTTTACAGGTTCGCAGGTTGGCATCATCACCGACACGGTGCACACCAAGGCCAAGATCCTCGAGGTAAAGGGTGATCGCGTGCGGGCCGCAGTCGCCGACAACAAGGTTGCGGTCGTCGCAGGTTTTCAGGGCATCAGCACCGCAAAAGAAATCACGACATTGGGTCGTGGCGGTAGCGACACCACGGCCGTGGCACTTGCCGCTGCCTTGGGGGCCGACTCGTGCGAGATTTATACCGACGTCACGGGTGTATTCACGGCCGATCCGCGGGTTGTGCCGCAGGCCCGCAAGGTACCGGTGCTGCAGTTCGATGAAATGCTGGAAATGGCCGGAGCAGGCAGCAAGGTACTGGCTCTACGTTCAGTGGAGTTTGCCCGCAATCATGATGTGCCACTGCACGTGCGATCGAGTTTCACATGGGAAGAAGGAACGTGGATAGTAGGTCGCAATCACGAAAGGATGAAGAACATGGAAGAGCCAGTCATCTCAGGGGTCGTTCAGGATGCCAGCGAGTCAAAAATCACGATTCTTGGTGTGCCCGATCGACCAGGCGTGTCAGCGGCAATCTTTGAAGCACTAGCCACTGCCAACGTGAACGTCGACATGATCGTGCAGAACACCTCGACGGCTGGCACCACGGACATTTCTTTTACCGTGCCGAAAGCCGACGTTGCGACAGCCAAACCAATCGTCGCCCGTGTCGCCAAAGAATTGCAAGCTGGTGGAGTCACCCACGACGATGACATCGCAAAGGTGTCGCTGGTGGGCGCCGGCATGAAGACGAGCCCTGGTGTGGCAGCCAAGATGTTTCGGGTGCTGGCAGACAATGCCGTCAACATCGAGATGATTTCAACGTCGACGATTCGTGTATCGGTCGTCGTGCGGGCAGCGATGATGCAAAAGGCCTCACAAGCGCTGCACACGGCGTTCGGTTTGGATAGCGGTGACGATTATTCTGCTCCTCTGCCCGAGCGAAAGTAATCGATGACTTTGTTGCGTCGCATCGCCCAGCGTTTGCGTCGCCCACAGGGCGTGCCATGGCGTAGCGCTGGGTTGCTCACTGAATCGCTCACTGCCGACGAAGCGGTACGCAGCACCGGTTGGGTGTTCGACAACAAAATCGGTGACGTGTCGCTGGCATCGTTCACCAACAGTGGCGAAGACGAGGTACGGCGGTATCTGAACGTGTTCGGCTTTCCCGAGCACTCAACCAGTGAGCTCGTCATGGTGGAAATTGGCAGTGGTATCGGACGGATGACCGCCGGGTTCAGTAAACGGTTTCGTACCGTGTACGCAGCCGACATTGATGCGGCGTTTCTTGAGCGTTGTCGGGAGACGGTGTTTCACCATGGCGAACCCAAGGCACTGCGCACGGTGCACATGCCCGATGGTCGAACACTTGATATCGAATCAGGTTCGGTCGACCTTGCTTTTTCGTACATCACGCTGCAACACTGCAATTCCAACGATGCACATTCGCTCGTCACTGAAGCAGTACGCGTGACGAAAGTAGGTGGGCTGATAGCGCTCAACTTCCGCACGTGGACACCGCTTGATGCTGCACTCGTGCCATTGGGTGGCCTGGTGCGGGTGTTGTGGCGCACCCCGAAGATTGCCAAGTACATGGCCCGTGTGCGTGTGCTCACCCGATTGGGTTGGCAGGCCAATCGTTTGAGTCCTGATGATGTGCTCGCCACCTTGGGTCTTGACTTGGTTGGTTCACGATTACGTGACGTCACCATCATTCACTCGCCGCGCCGTCGCGTATCGGTTTCCGCAGACAATGTGCAACGACGCGCCGTGCGACGTATCCACCCGAGTCACTGGTGGTTGCTTGCGCGGTTAGCCTGAACTGAATGTCGAATCGCAAAAAACCCAATATTGGCGTCGTTGGTGCCACTGGCATGGTGGGCAGCGTCTTGCGCACGTTGCTCGTTGAGCGCAACGTTCCGTTCAACGAACTACGTTTCTTTGCATCGGCGCGTTCAGCCGGCACCAAAATCGACTTTGTCGGCCGCCAGATTGAAGTGGAAGATGCCGCAACTGCCGACCCGTCGGGGCTTGATGTCGTCATTTTCTCGGCTGGTGCAACCACATCCCGGGCACTCGCCCCGAAATTTGCCGCGGCTGGAGCGATAGTGGTGGATAATTCGTCGTGTTGGCGGATGGACCCCGAAGTGCCGTTGGTGGTGGCAGAGGTGAACCCACAGGACATCGCACTCGCCCAAAAAGGCATCATTGCCAACCCCAATTGCACGACGATGGCTGCGATGCCGGTGTTGAAGCCACTGCATGACGCTGCGGTACTCGTGCGATTGATTGCGAGTACGTATCAAGCCGTGAGCGGTGGTGGGGTTTCCGGGGTCGCCGAGCTGGCCAATCAAATTGCCGCAGCCGACGGTGTCGACCGCTTGACCTATGACGGTGACGCGGTTACCTTCCCGACACCGGGCTTGTTTGTGCGCACGATTGCATTCAACGTGCTGCCATTCGCTGGCAAAATGGTGGACGACGGGCAATTCGAGACCGACGAAGAAAAAAAACTGCGCAACGAAACGCGCAAGATTCTGCACATCCCTGATCTCAAAGTGGCTGGCACGTGCGTGCGCGTTCCAGTCTTCACCGGCCACTCGTTGTCGTTGCACGCTGAATTTGCACGCGCAATCACACCGCAGGAGGCCAGCAAGATCCTTGCTTGCGCACCTGGCGTTGCGGTGGTCGACATTCCGACACCGTTACTGGCAGCAGGCAAAGACCCTGCCTATGTCGGTCGTATTCGGCAAGACCAGTCAGTTGACGGCAACCGGGGGCTCGTGCTTTTCGTGTCCAACGACAACTTGCGCAAGGGTGCGGCCCTCAATGCGCTGCAGATTGCCGAACTCGTCGTCGCCTCGCTGTAAGTGCGCCATTGACCCCGTCGGGGATGGGAGATTTGAACTCCCGACCTCCACGTCCCGAACGTGGCGCGCTAGCCAAGCTGCGCTAATCCCCGCATTGCAGTTGGAAGCCTAACGGTGACGACGATCGGTTAGAGGTGCTGCATTACGGGCGGCACCGATTCGTGCCAGACACCACCCGCACATACCTCTTTCACGGCGCGACGCAAACGCAATGAATCGATCGGCTTTACCAGCCAGCCCTCGGCGCCACTGCGGCGGGCGAGGTGCACATCGGCAATTCGGTCAAGCAACATTACGACCGCAATGTGCGGCAGTCGACCACCACTTTCGTCGAGTCGCAAGTTCATCGTGACTGCCATTGCGCCCATCGAACCGACCTGCAAGTCGAGCACCGCAACATCAGGGGTGCGTTGTGTCACGGCGGTGGTTACATCGCGGCCATCACGACACACGGTGAATGATGTGTCCGGAGTACCGAGTGCAGCGATGATGTCGTCGAGAACATATTGGGCATCGGTGGCGACCAGAACGTGCACGACGCAAGGTTATCTCTTGGTGTGGCTACCGTTGTCGTGTCATGTTCGCTGCACTCGCACTCGGTCTGGCAATGCTCTTTGGAGCAGGTGCATCATCGCTCAACTCAGCCTCCATCGCTCCGCAAGAATCCACGGAAGCCAACGCATTGGCCAACGTCGACGTGTTCGAGGTCAGCGGGCTCATCGACAATGTGGTTGCCCACGGCATTGAACGCGCGGTAGCACGCTCGTCAACCAACGGCGCACAAGCGTTGGTCTTACAAGTCAATTCTGGTGGGGCAGTAATTGACGAAGCACGCATGCGTGAGGTGTTGATCGCAATTCGTGACTCGTCGATACCAATCGGTGTGTGGGTTGGCCCCAGCGGTGCAAAAGCACACGGCTGGTCGGCATGGTTGCTAGCGGTTGCCGACGTGTCGGCGATGGCGCCAAATGCCACGGTTGGTCGCACGAGCGTGCCGTTTCTTGTCGACGATGCACCATTGTCACTCGGCGAGGCAACACCGTTGTTGCAGAGTGGAACGCTTGACACCGATGAAGCTCGCAAGCAAGGTGTGTTGCGCCTCGAGATTTCCGACGAGGGTGTTCCCGTTCTACGCAACATGCTCTTCGCCCTCGATGGGCTGAGCGTGAAAGGCAAGGTGCTCGACACCGTGGTGGAGCTGGTGGGTGATGGGGGCGCCGTGGTGCGGGAAGCCGCAACGACCCGATTCTTCAAGTTGGGCACGTTGGAGCAACTCATGCATACGTCGGCAAGTGCGGCACTTGCCTACCTGCTTTTTGCATTCGGTTTGGTTCTCTTGGTATTTGAGTTCTACACCGCCGGAATCGGCATCGCCGGATTCGTTGGGGCAGTTTCAACCCTGCTTGGTAGTTTCGGTCTGGCCGAATTACCGGTGCGACCAATCGGTCTTGCGCTGCTCGTGGTTGCCGTCATCGCACTCGCCGTCGATGTCCAGGTGGGTATTCCGCGGGTGTGGACTGCCATCGGCATGGTGCTGTTCGTGATTTCGTCGTTCACGTTGTTTGGCTCGGTACAAGACGAGGCACTTCGCATCTCGTGGCTGACACTGGTCGCGGGCGTTGCGTCGATGGCACTGGCATTCGTCGTAGGTATGCCGTCGATGGTGCGCACACGCTTTGCGACCCCGACGATTGGTCGTGAGTGGTTGATCGGTTTGGAGGGCGTTGCAGCGACCGACATCACACCCGAGGGCGAAGCCACGGTGCGCGGCGCGCGTTGGCGGGCGCGAACGAATCGTGCAACGCCCATCCAAAGTGGCCAACCTCTGCGGGTGGCTGGCATTGACGGTGTCACACTCGATGTTGAACCACTCGAAGGTGCGGCCCGCGATTATCGCGAGATGCGCAAACCGCGGCAGGAGTAACCGTGTTGTCAGTAACCGTGTTGTGAGCAACCATGGCTGGTGATTCGCACGATTCCATCGACCTTGTGTCTGTGCCGCTACGGCCGGCGTCGACGGTGATGCTCCTGCGTGACACGACAGTCGATATCGAGGTGTTCATGATGCAGCGCACGACCACGGCGGCGTTTGCCAGCGGCATGTACGTATTCCCTGGTGGTCGCGTCGATGACATCGACGGCGCCAGCGAACTAGATGATCTTTGTGATGGGCTCACCGACGCAGAAGCGAGCGACCTATTGCGGGTGCCGAAAGGCGGGCTGGCCTATTGGGTTGCGGCAATTCGTGAATCCTTCGAAGAAGCTGGCGTGCTCCTAGCCCGTGACGAGCATGGGGACTTTGTCAAACTCAACGACCCCGATGCACAAGCGCGATTCGCTCATGCCCGCCATGCCGTGCACGAGGGTTCGTTGTCGCTGGCCAAGTTTTGTCGTGAAGAAGGATTGCGTCTGGCAGTCGACACGATGCGGTACGTGAGCCACTGGATCACACCAATCGGTGAGAAGCGACGCTTTGACACACGGTTCTTCGTCGCACTTGCACCCTCGGGGCAAGAACCCCTGCACGACGACAAAGAGACCATTGCCAGTCTGTGGGTGACACCCGACGATGCACTAGGCCGCGCACAGCGTGGTGAGTTGGCCATGATTCCACCGACGGTTGCCAACCTGAAATTTTTGTCCCCTCACCACACGACTCGCGACGCAATCATGGCTGCGCGGTCGATTGGTGTGCCAACACCAATCTTGCCGAAATTACGGTATGACGGTGATGGTCGAGTCGTGGGCATCGTGCTGCCCGACGAACCTGACTATATAAAAATGACGTAACTGTTTAGTGTTGCTTTTTGCTGAGCGCAATATCAACCGACTCAAGCAATCTTGCCGAGCAGCCGGCCATTTCCGCGACCGGAATGGTCGACGCAATGATCTTTTTCGCGATGTCGCGGAACACTTCGGCGGCTGGCGAGGAGCCAATCAGGGCCACCGGCTCACCATGGTCGCTGCCATGGGCGACCGCTTGTTCAATCGGTACTTGGCCGAGCAGCTCGGCACCAATTTCGTGCGCGAGGGTGGCACCGCCACCTTCGCCAAAGAGTGGGTACACGCTGCCGTGCTCACAGGTGAAGTGGCTCATGTTCTCGATCACACCGGTGATGCGCAAGAAACTGCGTCGGGCCATATCGGCGGCGCGGATCGCAACTTTTTGCGCCGAGACGGCCGGTGTCGTGACGATGATCAAATCGGTGCGCGGCAGCATGCGCGCCAAGCCCATCTGAACGTCACCGGTTCCGGGTGGCATGTCGATGAGCAGATAATCGAGGTCGCCCCAGTGCACGTCGTTCAAGAATTGTTCGACAGCCTTGGTGAGCATCAAGCCGCGCCACATGAGCGCGGTGCTTTCATCGTCGACGAGCATGCCGGTGCTCACCACCTTGAGCAGCCCTGTCCCGACCACTCGTTCATTCGGAATGATCTTGGGTTTTTCGAAACCCTCGATGCGTTGGGCTGCGAGCCGATCGGCCATACCGAGCATGCGGGGAATCGAAAAGCCCCAGATGTCGGCATCGAGCACCCCGACCACATGGCCCTGTGCGGCGAGCGCCACGGCGAGGTTGGCGGTGACCGAACTTTTACCGACGCCACCTTTGCCGCTGGCGATGGCAAGTACCCGCGCCGCAGTCGGCACGGCCGTGTCGGTGGCGTTCTCGCGTGCATTCCAGCGTGCTTTGGTCATGACCTCAGAACGCTCCTCTGCGTTCATCTCGCCCCACTCAATTTTTACTTTTGTGACCCCTGGATGAGTCTCGAGTCGGGATTCAATGTCGTTTTTTATTTGGGCGCGCAAAGGGCAACCTTTGATCGTGAGCTTCACGCCGATGGTGATCAGTCCGTCGGCACTGACGGTGACATCGGTAGCCATACCCAAATCCACGATGTTGGCGCCCAGTTCAGGGTCGATGACTGCCCGCAACAGGTTGCGGACCTCGTCGACCGAAGGGGGAGAAACAGTGCGGGTTGGCACGCCCTCAACCTACCGATGTATCGGGTATCGCCGATATCTGGCCCGCGTGGTTGCCATCACACCCCCGGCAGGCGGTAGATTAGGAGGTGATGATTACTCTCACACCTGCCGCTGCCATCAAGGTAAAACAACTGCTGGAAACCGAGAATGCGAGCGAACTCGCGTTGCGTGTTGCCGTCCGGCCTGGTGGCTGTTCGGGCTACTCGTACGAGATGTATTTCGACGGTGACTTCACCAGTGAAGACAAGGTCGAGTCATTCGGCGACGTGCGGGTTGTCGTCGATCCAGCGTCGGCACAACTGCTGTCTGGTGCGAGCCTCGACTATGCCGATGGCTTGAACGAGTCGGGCTTCAAAATTGTCAACCCCAATGCCAACCGCACCTGTGGTTGTGGTCAAAGCTTCAGCTGATTCGTACTTACTAACCAATCACCGACTGCAGTTCCACTGCATCGAATACCGCATCCAGTCGCGCCGTAATCGTTCCCCGAGCGTCAGCAACGAAGAGCGCTGGCTCGTAGTTCATTGATACCGCTTCAACGGCTGGTGCAACCTGCGTCGCATTGACGTCGGCGTACACCTCGGCATGGATAAACGTGAACGAGTCACCGACACGTTCACGGGCAGCCACAAGTGCTGCCAGTGCAGGCGCACATGTGCCCGTGGAACAATGCGCGGGTGTGCCCACCAAGTAGGCGATTGGTCGACCGAGTGTGAGTGCGTCGCGCAGGCTTATGTCGTGCAGCGGACATGGCGCGGGTTGACGAGTGCAGACAGGGTTGATGCCGCGCGCATCGTCAATGGTGGGGGTGTCAAACGGTGGCAGGACATCACCGATATTGGGTACAGCAATGTCGCCACGCACGAAAACCTGAAATGCTGCACCGTCACTTGGCCCACCAGCCAGGATCAATCGATAAAAACCTGGTTCGTTGATTGTGGTACGAAACGGCCAATACGGAGCGGCAAGATCAGCGTCGTGTCGTGGTGCGATGAGATCCTCCATAACAAGTTCGTCACGTTCACCGTCGATACGCATGATGCGCGCCGACAGTTGGGCTGGTGTCATGGCGGATCCATCGGAAGTGAGCAGACCCCCGCCACTGGCCAAAGAAATAGGGATACGTTGTTGACCAACGACGAGATTTTGGGGAAACCGCTGCACGATCTGCACATCATCGGGCAGGGCACCACCGTCATCGGTGCCGGCACAAGCGCTGAGAAGTGACCCGACACCAAGCGACGTTGCACCGGCGACGACGAACCGCCCGCCGGCCTGAATGAATATGCGTCGTGTCGTGCGAGCCACGCGGTAAGGGTAGTAACACTCGCTGCGTCTAGCCTTGCGGGTATGGCTGCACCAATCGGTCCGTACACGCCCGTCGTTCGCGCCGGTGACTGGGTGATCGTTTCGGGACAACTCGGCCTACGTGATGGCAGCATCGTCGAAGGTGGCGTCAAAGCCCAGACCACACAGGCGATGACCAATCTGCAAAATCATCTGATGACTGTTGGCGCAAAGCTCAGTGACGTCGTAAAGACGTTGTGCTTCCTCACCGACATGGATACGTTCGCCACATTCAACGAGGCATATGTCGCAGGGTTCGGCTCGCATCGTCCGGCGCGCAGCACAATCGGTGTCGCGTCATTACCGGCCAACGGTGCGGTGGAAATTGAGGCATGGGTGTACCTACCGGCGGTGAAGGCGTCAAAGCCAGCCAAACAAACGACGACGAAGCGCTCGGCGCCACGGCGTAAGCGGTAGAACGATGCTCGGTGGTGTGCTGCTGGTGATCTTCCTATTGTCATTTCCGCTCGTCATCGGGCTGGGAACCGTCGTGCTCGCGGCAATTCTCGGTGAGTCGCTCCACCGTGACGCCCGGGTTCGTAACGAAGCGAGCGAGTTGCTCGAGCTCAACATCTGAGCGCATCTTCGTCGTCAACCGCTGATCTCGTCGTTCACTCGGCGCGGTTGCTCGCCACGCTGGATGATGATCGGCGTGAGTTGCGCAACGGTTGGGTTGCAATCAGTGACGGTGTCGTGTCGGCAATTGGTACGGGTGCGGCTCCGGCAGCACGCGAGTTGATTGATGCCGGCGGGTGCCTGGTGACGCCGGGGTTGGTGAACGTGCACCATCATCTGTTTCAAAATTTGACACGGGCGTACGGCCCGATGACCAACTCCGCACTATTCGGTTGGTTGCGCACCCTGTATCCGTTGTGGCGTTCGCTGAATGAAGAGTCGGCACATGTCTCGGCATGGGTGGGGCTCGCCGAACTGGCTCTCTCTGGCTGCACGACATCATCTGACCATCTCTATATTCATCCACGGGGTGGTGGCGACCTACTGTCTGCAGAAATCGCCGCAGCCCGCGATATCGGTATGCGTTTTCATCCGACCTATGGGTCGATGTCACTCTCGGAAAAAGATGGAGGGCTGCCACCTGATGACGTCGTGCAGGAACACGACGAGATTCTCTCGGCCAGCGAACGCGTCATCAGCCAGCACCACGATCGGAGTCATGGGGCGATGGTGCGTGTGGCGCTGGCACCGTGCTCGCCTTTCAGCGTCACGAAACAACTGATGGTCGATTCGGCACACTTGGCGGCGCGCCTCGATGTGCGGCTGCACACGCACTTTGCTGAGAACGACGAGGATGACGCATTTTCGCTCGCCACGTTCGGCTGTCGACCGACGGAATATCTGGAGGATGTCGGTTGGGTGCATGATCGTGTGTGGCTGGCCCACTGTGTGAAACCCAACGACGATGAAATCGCCCGCCTCGGGGCTGGCGGTGTCGGTGTGGCCCATTGCCCGAGTAGCAACATGATTCTTTCGTCGGGCATCGCACCGGTCGTAAAGTTGCGGAGTGCCGGCGTGCACGTGGGGCTCGGTGTCGACGGTTCGTCCTCGGCAGATTCTGCGTCACTATGGCTGGAGGCGCGCCAGGCGATGCTGCTCGCCAAATTGTCGAGTGGGGCTGCCGCTGGGACTGCCCGGATGGCGTTGGAGTGTGCGACACGTGGTGGTGCCGGGTGTCTTGGTCGCACGGGTGAAATTGGCGAACTGAGCGTGGGCAGTGTCGGCGACGTTGCGGTGTGGTCGCTTGACGGTCCACAATTTGCCGGCGTCACCGACGACCCGATCGAGGGCTGGTTACGTTGTGGGCCGACCAGCGCCAAACACACGATCGTGCATGGTCGCGTGCTCGTGCGTAATCATCAGCTCGTCAGCGGGAAACTCAACGACATGCTCGGCGCGCATGAGCGTCTGGCGCGAGCGATGCAGCGGTCAGCCCTGCCACTTTGATGCACCGAAGCGGTAGCCAACGCTGCGCACGGTTTCAATGAGATGAGCGTGTTCTTCGCCGAGTTTGGCACGCAGGCGACGCACGTGCACGTCGACGGTACGCGCACCACCAAAGTACTCATAACCCCAAACTTCTGACAGCAGTACCTCACGCGAATACACGCGTCCGGGGTGATGGGCAAAGTACTTGAGCAACTCGTACTCCATGAATGTGAGATCAAGTGGTTGACCACGAAACGTGGCCTGGTATGTCTCGAGATTCAACCGCAGGCCGGCGTGCTCGATGACTGCCGAGGATGGCGCGGTGAGTTCGTTGTACAACAGGTGACGAAGACGCGCCTCGAGTTCACGCGGATGAAATGGCGTGAGCAGAAAGTCGTCGAACAGATTGTCGCGCACTTCCAGGTCGGCAATTTGCGCACCTGTGACGAGCACCAAAATACGACGCACCGGGCGATCAAGCTTGCGCAGCGCCCGACACATCGCCCAGCCACTTTCTGGGTCTTCATCACAACCCACGACCGCACCCAGCCAGCCGTCGGTGGGCTGCAGCCGCGCCATCGTGTCGGGGCTCGACACACCCTTCCAGGAGTAGCCAGCCAGATCCAGCGTGCGGGCCAGATCCACGCTCGGATTGTCGGGATAAACGGCGAGCAGACCGGTGCTGGTCATAGCGAACGAAGGTAGGTGTCGATCTCGAATTGCGAGACGTGTGTTTTGTATTTGCGCCATTCGGCCCGTTTCTTGCGCAAGAACCATTCAAAGATATGGTCACCGAGTGCTTCGGCCACGAGTTGTGAAGACTCCATTACTTTGAGGGCATCGTTCAGCGATTGTGGAAGTTGCTCGATGCCGAGTTTGGTGAGTGCAGTGTCGCCCATCTCGAACAAGTTCGCATCGGCTTCGCCCGGAAGTTCGTAACCTTCCTCAACGCCACGCAAGCCGGCGGCAAGAATGACCGAAAAGGCAAGATACGGGTTGCATGCAGGGTCTGGTGAGCGCAACTCGATTCGGGTTGCGAGCTCGCTGCCACGCTTTGGCACGGGCACACGAATGAGGCCACTGCGGTTGTTGCGTGCCCACGACACATGGATCGGGGCTTCAAAACCAGGTACGAGACGCTTGTAGCTGTTCACTGTTTGGTTGGTGACGGCGGTGATTTCTGCTGCGTGACGCAACAAACCAGCCATGAACGACTTTGCGGTATCGCTCAGGTTGTACGGGTCGCTCTCGGAGTGGAATGCATTCGTGTCACCCTTGAAGAGCGACAAGTGCAGGTGCATACCGGAGCCCTGCACGCCTTCCGAAGGTTTGGGCATGAAGGTGGCATGCACATTGTGCATCGCCGCGATTTCTTTCACCACGAAGCGGAATGTCATGATGCTGTCGGCCATGGTGAGTGCGTCGGTGTGGCGTAGGTCGATTTCGTGTTGGCTCGGTGAGTCTTCGTGAAAGCTGTATTCGACGGGGATGCTCATCGTCTCGAGGGTGCGTATGGTTTCTTTGCGCAACGAACTGGTGATATCGGTGGTGGTCAGGTCAAAGAAGCCACCTTCGTCGAGCGGGACTGGCCTTCCACCATCTTTGAGCGGCGCGAAGTAGAAGTACTCCACATCGGGTGCAACATAGAACACGAGACCGAGTTTGCGGGCAGCCTCCAGATTGCGACGCAACACCTGGCGTGGATCACCCTCGAAGGGCGTGCCATCTAGTTGAGCGATGTCACAGAACACGCGCGCTTCGGCAGACCTCGAATCGACCCACGGCAATACTTCGAACGTGTTGGGGTCGGGCAGGGCCAGCACATCGGCTTCCTGTACCCGGCCGTAGCCATCGATCGACGAACCATCGAAGCTCATTCCATCGTTGAGCGCATTTTCCATCTCTGCCGGACTGATGGCGAAACTTTTCAGGTTGCCGATGACATCGGTGAACCACAACCGCACCAGGCGAATACCGCGTTCCTCAACGGTGCGCAACACATAGTCGCGTTGGGCGTCAAGCATGCGGGGCACCCCTTTAGTCAACCGTCACTGCGCAGAATTCCTGCGGGGTGCGCGCCAACGGGTGAACGTCAGCGCGTACCCCAGCGGGTTATTTGCGAGTCTTCTTTTTTGGCTTCGGCTTCCTGGCAGCGGGCAGTTTGGCCTGTGAGCACACCGTTTCGAGAATGAGACGAGTGACGGTGTACGGGTCCATGTTGGCGTTCGGTCGGCGATCTTCGGCGTAACCTTTGCGCTCTTTGGCGACCTGCCATGGAATGCGGATCGATGCGCCACGATTCGACACGCCGTAACTGAACTTGTTCCATGGCGCAGTTTCATGCTTACCGGTGAGGCGACTTTCGATGTCGTGGCCGTAGTACTTCACGTGTTCCATCACGCGACCACCGATTGCTTCGCACGCCGCTTCGATTGCTGCATACGACGAACGCATTGCCTTGGTCGAGAAGTTGGTGTGTGCACCAGCGCCGTTCCAGTCGCCTTTTTGTGGCTTGGCATCGTACGACACGACGATGTCAAAGTCTTCGGCGATGCGGTGCAAGAGCCAGCGAGAGACGTACATCTGGTCGCTCACCGCGAGTGCATCGAGTGGTCCAACCTGATATTCCCACTGACCGGGCATAACTTCGGCGTTCGTGCCAGAAATCATGAGGCCTGCTTCGAGACAGGCGATCGTGTGAATCTCGATCAAATCACGACCCATCACACGACCGGCGCCGACGCCGCAGTAGTACGGGCCCTGCGGACCGGGTTCACCTTCGAGTTCCGGGAAGCCGTAGGGACGACCGTTCAAACGCATCAGCGTGTATTCCTGCTCGATGCCGTAGATCATGCCGTGCGCTTTGTACATCGCGGCAGCCTCGGCGCACGCGGCACGGGTGTTGGTCGGATGTGGTTCGTCGGTGCCGGCGACATAAACCTCGCACATCACGAGAATATTGCGACCGCCACGCAGCGGGTCTTTGCACCAGTACACCGGCTTCAACACGCAGTCCGATGACTCGCCCGTTGCTTGTTCGGTGGATGAGCCGTCGAATCCCCAAATTGGTGGGGTCTTCACCGAGTTCTCGATGATCTTCGTCTTGGAACGAAGCATTGGGGTCGGCTTGACGCCGTCGATCCAGATGTATTCGGCTTGGTAGGGCATGGTGGAAGTTTCCCTTCGTGAAACGTGTGCTCTTAGTTTCGTACATCTGCGTGTCAGCGGCATCATCCGTTTGTAAACGGCGTGTAAAAACTTTGCGGTCCAGCCAGAATCTGGCTCAGTAGCCTGATTTTGTGGCTGAATCAGCGGCAAGTGCGACGCTGCGGGTTGGTCTTGCCCAGATCAATCCACGAGTGGGCGATCTGGCGCACAATTTGGCCAAAGTCGAAGACTTCCTTTCCCGCGCCGAACAAGCCGGCTGTGACGTGGTCGTATTTCCGGAACTCACCCTTTCGGGATATCCACCCGAAGATCTCGTCTTGAAGGCTGGCTTTGTCACCGACAATCGTGCCGCCCTGGAAAAAGTTGCAGCCCGGAGTGGACGTTGCGCGGTAGTCGTCGGGTTCGTGGCCGTTGCCGAAGACGAACCAATCGAGCAGCTGAGTGCACGACCGCCACGATTGTTCAACGCTGCTGCATTGTGTGCAAACGGTGCGGTGGTGGGTGTCTACCACAAGCAACTTCTGCCGAATTACTCGGTGTTTGACGAAGCGCGGTATTTTGCCGCGGGCCATGATGACGCCACGTTGTACGACGTGGCTGGTGTGGCGGTTGCACTCACCATTTGTGAAGATATTTGGATTACCGATGGCCCAGTCAGCCGTGCACGTGCTGCTGGTGCGCAACTGTGCCTGAACATCAACGGATCGCCGTTCGATCGTGCCAAGAGCGGCGTGCGTGAGCGCACAGTCATCGAGCGTGCACGCGAAACGTCGATACCGATCGTTTATGTAAACCAAGTGTGTGGCCAGGACGAATTGGTATTCGACGGTGGGTCTGTCGTCGTAGATGCGGGGGGCGGTGTTGTGGCACGCGCCGCCCACTTCGTGGAAGAACTGCTCGTCGTGGATGTGCCGGTTGCATCGCGCACAACCAAGACACAATGCGTTGTGGCCACCGCACCGACGACGAAGCCAACCCCGATAGCGGCGCGGGTTGCCGTTGTGGCCGACGATTACGACCGCATCTTGGCGGCCTTGGCGCTCGGTACCCGTGATTATGTGCAAAAGAACGGGTTCACCGATGTGGTGCTCGGTTTGTCGGGGGGTATCGATTCGGCACTCGTAGCGGCCATCGCCGTTGAGGCGTTGGGGGCAGCGCATGTGCACGGCGTGTCGATGCCGTCGCGCTACTCGAGCGAAGGTTCAAAGACGGATGCCGCAGCCTTGGCACGCAACCTGGGTATTGACATGCTGACGATCCCCATCGAGCCGGCATTCGCCGCATATCTGCAGATGACCAACGAGGCATTCAGCGGTCGGGATGCCGATCTCACCGAAGAAAACCTGCAGAGTCGTGTGCGCGGCACCACGGTGATGGCACTGTCCAACAAGTTCGGGTGGATGGTGCTCACCACCGGCAACAAGAGCGAACTCGCCGTCGGCTATTTCACGCTGTATGGCGACTCTGTCGGTGGCTTTGCCGTGATCAAAGACATCTTCAAGACCGACGTGTTCGCGCTGAGCCATCGGGTGAACGAGCGGGCGAAGCGTGAAATCATCCCCGCCGCCACACTCACCAAACCGCCGTCAGCCGAGCTGCGACCAGACCAACGCGACGATCAAAGCCTGCCGGCATACGACGTGCTCGACGCGGTGTTGGCGCTTTATGTCGAGCAAGACCACACTGCTGCAGAAATCATTGCACTCGGCCACGATGAGGCACTGGTGCGACGCATCGTGCGACTGGTTGACATCAACGAATACAAGCGTCGACAGTTGGCGCCTGGCGTGCGCGTGACGAGCAAGGCATTCGGCAAAGACCGCCGCCTGCCGATTACGAACTTGTACCGCGGTTAAACAACAAAATGGCGGCGGCGCTGAGCACCGCACAACCGATTCCGGCCAGCGCCGCACCAGAAATGCCGAATTGCTCGTAAAGCAGTGTCGCAACGAACGTCAGCACCCCACGACCAAAGGTGCCGGCGCCGATGACCAATCCAAATCCTTTACCGGGGGCCGACTCGAACAGGTTCGTGGCAATCGGCAGCATGCTCACCACGGAATATTCAAAGCCGATGATGAAGATGGCCAGGGCTATGAGTCCGATGCTCAAGGTCGAATCAAAGCCCGCCAATGTTGCCGCACTCGGGATCATGAGACCCGCCCCGAGCGCGACACTGCGTTCTTTGCCGATGCGATCGGTGAGTTTTGCACTGCCGATTGATGAAAGAAGTTCACCGGCCCCCAATGCGAATCCGGCTGCAGCAATACCCGTGGCACCGAAGTTGTAGTCGTCGGCAAGCCAGGCGCCGAAGGTGACGAATAGACATTGACTTCCACCCATCAAACCGAACATGGAAAGCGGTACGAGCCAGGCGCGCTTCGCTGCACGACCGACGGCCGATGCATCTGGCGTGGCGGTGAATATGACGGGGCCACAGGCACGCATACGAATGTCGAGCCAGATCGCACACACCGCGATTGCCAACCCACCGACCACGCTCGCGACGCGCCACGACGTCGCCGCGGTGATCAACCCGAGTGCCGACACACCAAGCAACAAGCTGAGCGCCCATGATGTTTCGGTGATGCCAACGACACGCCCGCGCCGTGCATAGGGCACCCGATCACTGAGCCATGCCGCCATGCCTAGGTCAAAGCATGATTTCAGCAAGTTGAGCAGGGTGAGACCAAAGCACAACACGATCAGGTTCGGTGCCGCTGCCATCAACATGATTCCAACGAACGAACCGAACAATCCGACCGAAATCGAAATTCGTCGTGACATACGGTCGACGAACGTACCGAGAAATGGTGCAAGAAAACCGGCGAGTTCTGAGATGCTGATCACCAAGCCAACTCGAGTGATGGAAACATCAAAGCCTTGTGCCTCACCGGCGATGATTGCGATGAACGGTGGTGAAAATCGGTAACAGGTATTCGCGGCGATTCGTGTGACGGTGAGCGGAAGCAGGAGGTTGCGTACGTCGTTGTCGTACGAATCATCGAGCAGGCGGCGCACAGCGAACGACACTAAACCGAATCGTTCGTGGTGGCACGCGCATTGGAGACCAGCGAGATGAAGTCACCAACCAAGAGTTGCCCGGCAGCATTGCTGGTGAAATGGCAGCCCTCAAGGTTGTGGAGTCGTCGGTCGGGCACCTTCATCAGTCGACGAATCGTTCGAATCACACCACTGTGGCTCACAACGAGTACGCGGCCTTGTCGTGAGCTCAATTCCTGCAGTGCCTGTGTCGTGCGGGCAAACACCACCTCGGGGGGCTCAAAGCCTGGGGGAGTTCGGCGGTCACGCAGATACCGCGGATACCTGTCCTCAATCTCACGCTCACTGAGACCTTCCCACGGGCCTACGTCGGTTTCCACGAGACGATCATCAAGGAGTGGGGCATCAAGGCCAAGGTGACGGGCGATAATTTCGGCCGTCTCACGAGCCCGTGATAGCGAACTCGCCACCACGCGGTCGATGGTAACCCGATCTGAAATGAGCCGTTCGGCAGCTTCGGTGGCCTGGGCGCGACCTGCATCGGTGAGTTGCGTATCGGCACGTCCCTGCCATTTGCCGAGCACATTCCATTCGCTTTCACCGTGCCGAACGACGATGAGTGGCGCCCCTTGAGTGCTGTCGCCCGAACGCTGCACATCGTTCAACTCTGAGTGGGGAGTGGATTGGTTCATGGTGTTGGTGTCATCGTGGCCACGTGTTCTCGTCGCAGGGTAGTCGCTTGGGTACGCTGTCGTCGTGGCGCGCATTCTGCTTTTTGCTTCGGCTCGCGAAGCAGCAGGTCGTTCACGTGACACCATTGCTGGTGCCACGGTTGCCGATGTGCTCGACAGTGCCAAGCATCAGTTTGGCCCGACATTCGCCGCGGTTCTGCCGTCGTGCACGGTGTGGTTGAACGGTGAAGAGTGCACGCCCGATACCCAAGTCGTGGATTCTGACGAAGTGGCGGTGTTGCCACCTGTTTCGGGTGGGGCCGAAGAATTTGGTGGCCTCAGCCTCGCCGAGGTGCGCACGCGGCGTACCGAACTGCAGACTGCAGAAGACACGGTGTCGTTCGTGCGTCGCCTCGCCCAAGGTCGTCTCGACATCGCGCGGGACGAAGAGCGCCGTCGCAAGAGTGGCGAGCCAGCCCAAGTTGATGTCACCGATGGCATCGCCCGAGTATTTTCCACCGAGCGTGGCACGGGTTCGAATCGTCCACCACGTGATACTGCAGTCATCACCGATCATCCGCTGATTAGTGAACTGGAGTTGCTTTGTGTCGAGGTGAGTTTCGGTGGTTTGCGTGATCTTGATGATGCAGATCTGGCGACGTGCTGTGCTCGTCTTGCCGACTTCGAATCGCGTATGTCAACCCAACGCAAGGATTTGTTCGTGCGCATCGATGCGTTGTCGAACGAACTGGTGCAGAGGTATCGCTCGTCATCGAATGTTGATGCATTGCTCGACGAAGGTCGCTGAGGGTGCCGAGTCGTAAGCGACCCGATCTCGGTTCGTTCATTCGTCAGCAGCGAGAAATCGCCCAACAATCGATTCGTGATCTTGCCAAACGTGCGGGTGTATCTAACCCTTACCTATCGCAAATTGAGCGGGGCTTGCGCAAACCGTCGGCTGACATCTTGCAGCAAATTGCCCGGGCACTCGAAATTTCTGCCGAGACCCTGTATGAGCGTGCCGGCATGCTCGACCCGAAAGAATCACAAGGTAACGCCGTGATCGACGCGGTGGCCAACGACACGCGGCTGAATGACGAACAAAAACAGGCAATGCTGGCGATCTATCGCAGCTTCGTTGTAGGAGATGCGCCGTAGGCAGATAGGTTCAAAAGCCCATGGCCGCATCCTCCGTGCAGCGCGTTGCCGTGCTGTCTTTGCACACCTCACCACTTGCCCAACCAGGCGTCGGTGACGGCGGTGGCATGAACGTGTACGTGCGTGAACTCACGTCGTCGTTGGCCCGTCTCGGGGTGCTGTGCACCACCTACACACGTGCGTGGCAGCGTGGTTTGCCGGACGTCGTAGATATCGAACCCAACCATCAACTCGTGCACATTCGCGCCGGCGACTTCGATCTTCCCAAAGAGCAACTCGTCGACATCGTTCCTGAATTCACCGACACGGTGAGCCACCATATGCGCACCCATTCACCCGCCCAGGTGATTCACGCCAACTATTGGTTGTCGGGTATGTCGGGCCACCTACTAAAGCATGATCTGAATCTGCCACTCATCACCACATTCCACACCTTGGCGCGGGTGAAGACATTGCATGGTGACGTCGAATCAACCGAACGTGAAGCCATCGAGTCGGCAATCATCGGGTGCAGTGACGCAATCTTCGTCTCATGCGAAGAGGAGCGCGAACAGTTCCGTGCGGTGTATGGTGCGGCACCCGGCACCCTCGAAGTCATCACACCAGGTGTCGATCGTGCCTTTTTTTCACCTGGAAGGCGCACGGGTGCACGCAGCGCACTCGGTCTCGGCACACATCCAGTTCTGCTTTTTGTCGGTCGTATTCAGCCGCTCAAGGGTGTCGATGTTGCGATTGCAACTCTGGCTGCGCTCACACATCAAGATGCGGTATTGCTCATCGTTGGTGGGGCAAGTGGAACTGAGGGCGATATGGAGTTGGCACGCGTCATGGCACTCGCCCAACAGCTTGGGGTTGCTGATCGAGTGCGCTTCATCGCACCCCAGCCACACCACTTGTTGTCGACCTTCTATCGCGCTGCCGATGTGGTGCTGGTTCCGTCGCGCAGTGAAAGTTTTGGCCTCGTCGCACTTGAAGCATCGGCCTGCGGCACACCAGTAGTTGCCACGGCCGTTGGCGGTTTGCTCTCACTCATCGAAGATGATGTGAACGGGTATCTCGTGCCCGAACGCGACGCCGACTTGTTTGCGCACCGTGTTTCGCAGGTGCTCAATGATCCGCAGCTTGCCAAACGGCTGGGTGTACAGGCGTTTGAGCGAAGCACAAGTTACTCGTGGCGCCAGGCTGCGATGCGAATGCGTCGTGTCGTTGCCGAGTTTGCCGTACGTGATCTCGTGCTCTGCGAGTAGTCAGCGAATGAGCGACCTTTTTAACGAAGGGCAGCGTGCCACGCTCGAGCGTCGCATCGACGAGTGGCTTGCCACGGTGCACAAGCAACATCCCAACACGGTTGCCGCTACTCGGGCAAGCGACGACCCAGACCGTTGGATGGTGCGACTTCGCGGAGAAGCCAAGGAGTTCAGCACGATCTGGTTGAGTATCGGGCAACGCACCTTGCGGTACGAAACGTATGTCATGCCATATCCCGAAGAGAACGCTGGCGAAGTCTTCGAATTGTTACTGCGACGCAACGAGCGACTGGTTGGTGCACATTACGCAATCGGTGCCGAACAAGCAATTTTTCTCACCGGTGAACTCGTCCTCGGAGCGGTGGTCGAGTCGGAACTCGACCGCATCATCGGAACACTGTTCGCCACGGTCGAGGCCCACTTCGACGAGTTGGTGCGTCGCGGGTTCGCCACCCGTTTCTCGTCATCTCAGTAGCCTTCGCCTCGTGGCAAAGCACACGACGCTTGTCGTAATCGGTGGTGGCAATATGGGTTCAGCGCTGGTGCAGGGCATGTTGCGCGCCGGTCATACCGCTAGTGACATCACCATCGTCGAGGTGAACGCGGGTCGTCGTGCCGAATTGGTGGATGTATTTCCACTGGTGAACATTGCGGGTGTCGTGCCGTCATGTGACGAGGCGATCATTGCGGTGAAACCGAGTGAGGTTGCCGGCGTCTGCCACGCAGCAGTCGCCGCGGGCGCCAAGCGGGTGGTGTCGATTGCGGCCGGGGTGCGCATCGCGGCGTTGCAGGCAGCCTGCGGTGCCGACGTGCGTGTCGTGCGGGCGATGCCGAATACACCAGCCATCGTCGGCTTGGCGGCCACGGCGATGGCGGCATCAGCAACGTGTACCGCAGCAGACCGCAGCTGGGCGCGATCACTGTTGGAGACCATCGGAATCGTGATTGAAATCGATGAGTCAATGCTGGATGCCTTCACCGGGCTGATCGGCTCGGGGCCGGCGTATCTTTTTTATGTGGCCGAGTCGTTGCAGGCAGCCGCAGTTGCCGAGGGTTTTGATGAGGCTACGAGTGCTGCGCTCGTCGCCCAACTCATGGTTGGCACTGCTGCATTGCTTGAACGTGAACCGCAACATGCTCGCGAATTACGTGAGCGGGTAACGTCACCGAACGGAACGACGGCAGCCGGTGTTGCCGCATTGAATGAGCATCATGCACACGATGCATTTATTGCTGCGGTTCGTGCCGCTACGCGACGCAGCAGGGAACTCGGCGACGCTTAGCGTTACTTACTCAATATAGCAACCGAGTTGCATTCCACACCCTCGTCGTCGGATTTGGAAGATTCCCCAAACTTCGGGTTGCAATCTGTGAAACGATGCGTAAGGTAGGACAACAAGAGATCACCGAGCGGCTTGCCGCTCGGGAGTCGCACCCGCAAGGGTTGCGCCGTATGGGTCGGTGCCGTCGGGGGGTTGGCACCGACCCTTACGCTTTTCTCGGGCTGGTGTGGGTCTCTTGCCTGCTCGTAGCGTGACCAAACGGTGAACACGCATCGCTACGACACTATTTCTTTTTTGTCCGACTATGGGACGCGTGACGAATTCGTCGGCATCGTGAAGTGCGTCATCTCCGACATTGCACCACAAGCAAAAGTCATTGATCTCACGCATGAAATTCCACCATTTGATGTGCGCGCCGGATCACTCGCTATTGCGCGGTGTATCTCGTATGTGCCCTCGGGCATCGTGCTCGCCGTTGTCGACCCTGGCGTCGGCACTGCACGTCGTGGCGTCGCAGTGTCGGTTGGGGGCGGTCGCGGCGTGTTGATCGGCCCTGACAACGGGCTGCTTTCGATGGGCACGGCACTGGCTGGCGGCGCCGATGCTGCAGTGGTGCTCAACAATCCCGAGTATCAGTTGGGTGCACCAGGCGACACGTTTGCTGGCCGGGACATCTTTGCACCGGCGGCGGCACATTTATGCAATGGTGTGCCATTCGCCGACCTCGGCGAGGCAATTGACCCCTACCTGTTGTTGCCGGGCATCGTGCCACTGCCGCGAATCGAGGCCGACGGCATCGTCACTGAAATTACGTGGGTCGATCGCTACGGCAACTGTCAACTGAACGTCGGCCCGGACGAAGTGGTGTCACTCGGGCTGACGATGAGCGTGGTGATCACCACTGCGACTGGTGAACGAACGACGCGAGCGGCATCAGTCGTAAAGAATTTTGCAGAAATCGGTGGCGGTATCGGTTTGGTGATCGACTCGTTCGGCATGCTGGCGATCTGTGTCGATCGTGGTTCTGCTGCCGACGAATTAAATATCGCGGTCGGTGATGCTGTGACCCTGTCAACCTTGGATGAGCCGCCGAGTGTCACGACGAACGTTCAGTTGCGGCGCAGCCCCAAGAGCACCTGAGCACTCTCGGTAAGGTTGTCCGCATGCGTCCCGCCACCACTTTGGCGCTCGGGCTGTTGCTCGCAGTAATTTTCGCTGCTGGCCTGGCTTCTATCTTGATGAGTCGATGATGCAGTCGTGTGTTGTGAGGAGGGCAACGTCGTGAATGTTGCCGCAATCCTCGATGGCCACCCAGCCACATCACCGGCAATTGTCAGTCGTGGTGTAACAACCACCTACGGCGAACTGGGCGGGCAGGTCGCGGCAATGCGTGGCGCACTCGATGGCCTCGGCATCGGCAAGGGTGATCGCGTGGCGTTGCTGTGTGGCAACACCATCGAGTTCGTCATTACCTATTTTGCTTGTCTCGGGCGTGGCATCGTCTGCGTACCGATGAACCCAACTGCACCGGCGCCCGAATTGCAGCGTGAGTTGAGCGTGGTCGGTGCGCATGCCGTGGTCGTGGCGCCATCGGCCGTTGCGGGTTGGTTGGGCGTCGATCGTGCAGCACTTGCACATCTTGTTCATGTCATTGCCACAACGGGCGACTTGGGTGACGCCCTGCGATTTCGTGACTTGCTGACGCGAGATGCAGCACCAATGGTGGATGTGCAGCCCGACGCGCTCGCCCTCATGTTGTTCACGAGTGGCACGGCAGGCTCGCCCAAGGCAGCGATGCTGTCGCACGGCAACCTGCAGTCAAATTTGGATCAGTTGGCGCTGGTGCGCAAATTGGACGGCACCGACGTGGTGTACGGGGTGCTACCGCTCTTTCATATTTTCGGTCTCAACGTGGTGTTGGGGTACTCGCTCATGCGCGGATCATCGCTCGTGCTCGTTGAGCGTTTCGACCCGATGACGGCAGTTGAGACGATTCGTGATCGTAAAGTCACGTTGATTCCCGGGGCGCCACCGTTATGGATGGCCTTCGAGCAGATGCCCAACCTTCCGAAGGACACCTTCGCACTCGTACGCACCGCATTGACTGGTGCTGCAAAGATGCCGGAACACACGACGCGTGCATTGTTCGAGCGATACGGCTTGCTCGTCACCGAGGGTTACGGCCTTACCGAGTGTTCACCGGTGGTCACCACAACGACGGATGTCGACAAACACACGGCGCTCACCAAGGTTGGTTCGATTGGTCGTGTCTTGCCGGGTGTCGAAGTGCGCCTGGTGGACGAAAGTGGGGACAACGCCCTGCGGGGTGATGCCGGGGAGATTTGGGTGCGTGGCCCGAATGTATTCCTCGGTTATTTCGAAGATGCGCAGGCCACGACACAAGTACTCACCACCGATGGTTGGCTACGCACGGGTGATATCGCCGTGATCGATGATGACGGCTTTTTCTACCTGGTGGATCGTGCCAAAGACTTGATCATCGTGTCGGGTTTCAACGTGTACCCAGCCGAAGTAGAGGAAGCGATTCGTGAGCACGCCGCAGTTGCCCAGGCTGCGGTGGTCGGTGTCGAGCATCCGCACACTGGTGAAGCAATTCGGGCGTATGTGGTGCTGCGCTCAGACGCACATTTGGACGAAGATGCAGTCATCGATCACTGTCACACTCGTCTGGCGCGCTACAAGTGCCCGACGAAGGTGTTGTTCGTGTCGCAACTTCCTACTGGTGCCACGGGCAAGGTGTTGCGCCGCGAATTGCGCTAGCGGTGCTGTGCCGGCTGTTGCAAAGAGCCGGCGCTCGGCACGAGAAAGCCAACGAAAAGAATTACGACACCAACCGAAAGCGTGATCGTAAACGCACGCTCTTCACCGAATCGACCGGCGAGCGATCCACTGGCTGACAGCACCAACGTGCCCACGGCAATCAGTACGTTGCTGGCAACCAGACGATTTGCCGACACTGCACCTTGTCGTCTTGCCCCAGCTAAGGCTGGCGTGCGTCGCGCAATGAGTCGGGCAATCGACCACAGTGCACCAAGCATGATGATGAGCGCAGGCAGACCCGAACCGACGGCGGCAAGAGTTCGGGGCAACGCGCCAAAGTGATCACGTGCGCGGGGAAATTCGTTGGTGACGAATGGTGCCGTTGTCGGTGCGACTGCCATGACACCGATGGCGAACGCGCTGAACAGCGCCAACATGCGTCGCAGTGGAAGCGCCACGCGGTCGCCGGCAAGAAGCGCAATCGAACCGAGGGCCAACCATGACACATTCAAGATCGCCCCAGCGGTGAAGAACACGCGAAAGATCCCGTTCGACCAGCCCGTCGAGGTGGCCCACCACAGCGCAAACGAGCCGATCGCAAACAGTGACATCGCCGTTGCCCAGGCAGAGTGATGAGTGAGACGGCGCCGGTGCCAGCGATCGGTGGTCACCAAGGCAAAGACCAATGCCACCAGGCTGGTAAAAGCAGCCAGCGATACGGTGAGTTCGTTCACGGTCAGTGAAGGCTACGCAGCAACAGGGTGACGGCACCGTCGAATTGCGGCAGTTCCTCGGTGGTGGCATGCGGCACGCACGCATCAATGGCTTGTGAAACTGTGCGCATGGACCGTACCCTTCTATCCATGACTGCCTCAAACAACGCGACATCACCTCGCCGTCGTCGAATTCCAAGTGCGGCGGTCAATCGTCTGCCCGTCTACCTTCAGATTCTCACCGATTTGCAGCTCACAGAAACTTCGCAGGTCTCAAGCGACCAGCTTGCAGCACTCGCCAATGTGAATGCCGCAAAGGTGCGCAAAGACCTCTCCTATCTCGGCACCTATGGCACCCGCGGTGTCGGTTACGAAGTTGCGTTCCTGATCTACCAAATCAAGCGCGAACTTGGTTTGCTGACCGAGTGGAAGACGATCGTCGTCGGCGCAGGCAATCTCGGTTCGGCGATCACCGTCAACGGAGGCTTTGCCTCACGTGGCTTTCCAGTTGTCGCAATCTTTGACGTTGACCCACGCAAAGTAGGAACTCACGTTGGTGAACTCACCGTGCGCAATTTGGATGAAATGTGCGACTTCGTGCGAGTCAACGGAGTGCATATCGGCGTGTTGGCAGTGCCCTCGACCGCGGCACAGTCGGTCGCCGATGATCTCATTGCGGCAGGTGTTGGTTCGCTGCTCAACTTTGCGCCAGTCGTATTGACCACCACCAAAGGCGTGACAGTGCGCAATGTGGATCTCGGTGTCGAGTTGCAGATTCTTGGTTACCACGAACAGCTCCGTGGCCAGGCGTCATCGCAGCCAAACCGCATTTCGGTCTAATCCCTCGTTCGTCGTAGCCTGACGGGTGATGCGTCAGTTGTTGTCGTGGCGCACGTGGGCTGCCGTCGGGCTGTTGTTGGTGCTTGCCACCGTGGTGCAGTTGCTCACCAGTCGTGGGCCACGCGGGTCCGATGGGGTAGCGGTGCAACCAACCGAG
>CAMAWR010000008.1 GCA_945862045.1 Bifidobacterium breve | reverse complement strand
TGCGGGTGCGACCGACATTCTTGAAATACCAATCTCCAAGATCATTCACTAATCCGTCGTTGAGCCGGTAACCGTACTTCCACGACCAAGTCGGGGAACTGCAACGTGATCCCGCCGAAGATCATTTCGTGTTCATGAATGATGGGTGCGTGTGATGCCACAACGGTGAGTGCAGCAACATCATGTTTCACGGTGGGCCCGTTACGCCGGGCACTGCGCAATTCATAGACCCGTGGCGCCACCTCGTGCACATCAACCCAGTCGGTGTCCGGGCGAGTGCGCACGCCAAGATAACCATCGGTTGAATACATCGTGAATGGCGCGTATTGATCGAGGGCGAATCTGCTGCGCCGGCCATGCTCAAAACCAATCACGATGTTGGCTTCGATGAGCGATGTCGCAACGACCGTATTGAATCGCTGCACATGACGCCGAGCCTCAACCACCGGCTGAGGGCTGAACGCCTTGCGCAAGCGCGCACACAACCTGGTGAACAGTGGCAAGAAATACAAATCATGTACATGGGTGGTGTCGTTGTCGAGCCGTGTCGGCCCGGCTGCTGGCACATCGATTGCTGCCATCAGCACCGACATGAGCGACACATAGGCGTGGGGGTCAAGCCCGTATGACCGCACGTGCGGCCCGGCCTGCAGTGCAAAACCAGGGTGCCACACCTCGCGTAAGCGGGCACTGATGCAATCAATCACCTGCGTACCAAGTTTGCGGGCAGCAGATGACTGGGCAAAGTCGGCGAGCAAACACCCCGCCAACAGTGCAATGGCGTCATACGTAGGGGAGTTGTATTCGGCGATGTCGCCGTCGCGGTGCAGTTGTGCTGCGACTGCGCCGCCAAGCGCGCAAGTTTGGTCGGTTACATCACATAGCCATGTGTGCATGAGTGCGATGTTGGTGTACGCCGCAGCCACTCGATCGGTGGGTTCAGTACGAGCTGCAACGCTGACGGCACGCTGCATGTCGCTGCGCAGGTCGTCGGCGAGCACGTGGCCATACAGCCGTTCGGTGACCCACAGAATCATCGCCAAAAATTGTCGCCAATTGGGGTCGTAGTCACGCCACTCGCGATCGCGCAACCGGCCGTCAGCGTCGGGGGTGCCAGCGTCGGCTTGGTTGGCATGGGTTTTAAACGTGCCAGCCCAGCGCGGGTCGGCATCGGCTGGATATTGGCATTGCAACACTGCGCGTAAGGCCCGTTGCGCGCGTGCTACCTCGCCATGTTCCAGATCAAGGAATGCACCAAGGGCCGTTTCGCGCACCAAATGCAACCCATACAGGCGCACCATGCCGCGATCGTCGTCCCACAGTTGCTCGTGCATCGTGGTGAGAGCATTGGCGAGCCCCGGCACGTGTGCGACGCTAACAAACGTCGCTTAGTTCGAGTTGAAGCGGGCCCGCGTCTCGGCTTCGATATCCCGTTTGCCCGGCGACACCGACCACTCGAACTGCCAATGCGCCAGTTTGTTGCGTTCTGCTGTTCGAAAATCGTGCCAGTGCACCCCGTGTACCAGCCACATCGACTCGAGAAGCAGCGTGGCTACCGATTCAGGATGACAGCCCTCAGCCTCTCGGAAGAGTGTCCAATTGCCAAAGTCATCCCCGTGTTCGAACGGCGGTGCATATCCGAGGCGAGTCAGCATTCGTTGTTGCGGGGCGCTGTAGGGCTCGTCGCGATAGTGATCGCCCTGCACTTCAACCTGGAGCCGCAGGTCGTCGCGCCACGCAAATTGCACGAACGGCGGATTGTCGCTGGGTGCACGGTTGCCGGAGAATGATTCGTGAGCCACCAGAGTCACGTAGTCGCGACCCTCGCGAACGTACTTGGCGAATCGCGCATGTAGACGACCGCGCCGAGCACGCGCTTTGTTGGTTTCGGTGAAGTCGAAGGTGGTCATGGCTGGCCAGCAGCTTTGTCGGCGAGCTTGCGGGCAAGAGTCAACAACATCTCCACATCAGTAGCGAGCGCCACAGGTGTGAAATCTGAAAACTCTTCGTAAGTTGCCGCCACCATGACTGGCGACCCGGGTTCGTCGTCGGAGATGTCGACTTCGAAATGAGTGGGAATTTCGTCGTTCAATGCAGCCGCCAAGTCGGTGAAGTCAATCTGCGGATCGACCGCAGTGATGACCACGAGCATCTCTATTCGAAGCCCGATGTAGGCAAAGTCGTCGTGCGCCAGTGGGTCGTGCACATGAACGAACACATCGTGATCTCGCCAGCGCCACTCGGCAGTGTTCTCGGGGGTTTTGGGATAGTCATCCCCAGTCGGCCATTCGCTGCGCGATTCGAGCGGCGTTTGTGGGCCGAGTTCCTGCGTCACGACTGCCACGAGTTCGCTGAAGTGGTCGGTGGTCATCGTGGGGCTCCAATCTCGGTTACATCAATGAAAATTTCATCCACCGCTGCAACGAGTCGGTGCACGAGTGGTTGCGCGCCGACGTCACCAGCGAGTTGGGTACTGAACACCCCAGCCAACGTGGTGTAGTACCACTTCTGCTCGGATGCCTTGGCGTTGAACTCGGCGCTTGCGTAGATGTCGTTCGCCGACTGCCCGCTGCGCACTTGGGCGAGGGTGGCCTCGGCGTTGTGCACTTTGTCGGCCAGCGACACCAAGAGTGCAGGGTCGGTCACTGGTTTCGTAGTGAGCCGTTCGATGTAGGCGCGTTTGCGCTTCGCCCAATCTGTTGAATTGCGCTTGTCGTTGGCTTGGCCGTCGGTGGTGGCATCAACAATCGTCGCCACGCGTTCGGCGGCAGTGCGGTCGGCACCGCGCGCAACGAGCAAGTCGACTAATTCGCCAGTCGACACCCCGATGTCTTCGATGATGTCGTGCAACAGCCCGGCTGCAGCTTGTTCCTCGCTGCCATCATGTTCCATGACGAGCGCCGACACCGCGAGCAAATGCGAGAGATACGGCGTGTCGCCACCTTTGCGGGCTTTATCGGCGAACTTTTCGGCAGCCAAGCCGAGTGCAGCAGTGGTGAGCAGACCAGATCGCCAGCGAGGAGCAGCCTTTGCCATCTGACCCAAGTGTGTCACAGGGGTGTTGCGCATATCTGGGGCTGCGGGGTGCTTAGTCAAACTCGGGTGATCAATCAAAAAAGACCTTGCCTTCGAGGTCAACTGGACGTATCGATTGGACTGCTGCAATGATCGTGCTGGCTTTCGGGCCTTCGCCACCTGGCATCACAAAATTGCGTTTCAGTCCTGAATGGGTAAAGACGGTGTCGTAGGCAATCGCGCGATCCCACACCACGTGATACTTGGTGTCGTCGCTGAAGTAGAACGCCGCTACCTGCCAGTGGCAGCGCCCACCATGTGGCGCTCCAGCCGCACCATTTAATTCGTCAGGGGTAATGCGAATACCCGCCGTGTCGAACAGCCGAATCAGACCACCGAGTGTCCAGCTGGGGTAGTACTCAGCGAGCATCTGTTGGGTGAAGCCACGCCCGACGGGTATCCAGTGGGTGTAGTGCAACACGTGGTCGACATGCGCCCGGGTGAGCTGCCAGAGGTACTGGCTCGGGTCGACCTCGCCACGAGGTTCGGGGGATTGCGGTGAATGGGTGGTCATTGATGTCTCCTCATCGATCCCGGCTGTACCACCGACTTGAGATCGGTTGGTGACCTTCAACGGGCCGGGGCCCTCGGGTCGTCTGGATGAAGTTCGTACCCGTTATGGGCACATGGCAATGGTGCCATGGGGGTGTTACGCACAATCTGGGCGGGGTGTGATGTGCTGATCACCGCACAGGTGCGGCCTTTCTGTGCGTATGGCAGTAGCACCCCACACCCCTGAAGGAGAATGAATCAGTGACCAAGCACCACCTCACGAAGTCGAATTTCAAGCTCGGCATGGAATGCAAGCAGAAGTTGAAGTACTACAAGGCCAAGTACCCGAGCGCATTGCAAGACAACGACATGCTCGAATTTTTCGCTGAGGGTGGCTTCATGGTCGAAGCCATCGCCCACGGTGTGATGCTGCACGCGAACCCCGCTGCTGAGTTCGAAGTTACCCTCCGGCACGATCGGTTTCAGGCGCGCGTCGACGGGTGGGAGCAGTTCGCCACGCATGCGGTGCTCACCGAAATAAAGGCCACCAGCGTCGAGTCAGACGACCCGGCGCAGTTCTTCACCAAACAAGGTGACGTGAACGGCCATTGGCGCCCGTATCTGCTGGACATCACGTTCCAGGTCATGGTGGCGCGCCTCGCGCACCCTGGGCTGCGCATCGAGCCACGGTTGTGCGTGGTGAACAAGACCAAGCGCACCAGCTTGGAAGGCATCTACAAAAATATCGACATCGTCGACGACAAAGATGCTGACCGTGATAAGCCGCGGGCGGTATTCACCGGCGATCGTTCGGCGTTGGCTGCCGACCACTTTCTGGAATACATCGACGTCTCGCACGCCGTCGATCAACTCATGGGCGAAGTGGAGACCTCGGCCAAAGACCTGCTGGCGTTTCTCGACGGTAACCAGCCTGGGTACAAGCCAGAGCGCCCCGCCACGTTGTGTCGCAGGTGCGAGTTTCGCGGGGCGACCCTCGCGCCGAACGGTTTCACCGAGTGTTGGGGGCCGTCACCCACCGATTCGCCCCACATCCTCGACATTCATCAGGGCTATCGCTCGAAAGACCAAAAAGCCGCCTATGAAGCCATGCGTGACGCCGGCAACTATCGGCTGGTTGAACTGCCCGACAGCATCGTCGATGCGGGGGGTTCTTGGGGCCCACCACGCCGCAACCAAGTAGGGGTGGCGCGCACGGGCAAAGAGTTCCAGGATGCCGAACTGATCAACGAGTTGAATGCCGTCACGTATCCCATTCACTTCATCGACTTCGAGGCATCGCGCATCCCCGTGCCGTATTTGGTGGGGATGAAGCCATATGAACAGGTGGCGTTTCAATTCAGTTGCCACACGCTTGCCTCGCCAGACGCCACCAACCTGCAACATTCGCAGTGGCTGAATCTGCGCGATGTGTACCCGAACGACGAGTTCGTTCGCGAATTGCGCAAGTCAATCGGTGAGACCGGCACCGTTCTGGTGTGGAGTCACTACGAAAAAACCACGTTAAAGGGTGTGCGGCGTCAATTGCGCGAGCGCGGTGTGCTCGATGCATCGTTAGCCGGGTGGTTTGATGCACTCGTTGGCCGCGAAGTGGCAGACGGCGAGGACGAGACACCCGTTGAACAGACCAGAATCGTCGATTTGCTCAAGTTGTCGCAGCGCTACTTCAGCCATCCAGCGATGAATGGCAGCCACTCCATCAAACGGGTGCTCGACAGCATCTGGGCCACGGGGGAGTTCCTTTGGACTGATCCGTGGTTTGCGCAGTATTACAAAATTGACGCTGACGGCCGCCCACTTGACCCGTATCAGACCCTCAAGTTGACCTCGGCGTCGCTTGAACTCGACGAATCCCTCGATGCCGACGGCTCTGGCGAATCCGTCACTGACGGCGTGGGGGCGATGCGCGCCTATCAAACGATGATCTATGGCGCACGCCGGGGTGACGACGCCCACCGCACCCAATTAGCCGAGGCGCTATATCGCTATTGCGGTTTGGACACCGCCGCCATGGTCATGATCTGGCGCTACTGGCGCACCAAGCGGCTGTAACTCCCATAGCAATACGTCATCACATCACACCCCAGTGACAAACTTGCGTAGGTCTCTTTACCCCCTCATCAATTAAGGAGCATCACATCATGGAAATATTTATCGGTCTCGGCGGAGGCCTCGCTGTTGCAGTCGTTGCGGTGTTGGTAGTGCTCCAACGAAAGCCAGGTGTGGCTGCACCAGCCCCCGTGGCCGGCGCCCAACCCACGCTGTCGGCTGCCGACATTCGTGATGTCATCCGCGAGATTCATGGCGAAACACTCCGCGACCTCGCCGATCAGGCCAAAGACGACCGCCAGGATGCCATTAGCACAGCAGCGCGCCAAGTGGGCGAGGTAATCGACACCACCAAGAAGCAGATTGACGAAAAAATGGGTCGACTCGAGACGGAGATTCGTCAACTACGAGAAATCAACTCAGAGAAGTTCGGCAGCGTCGACACGGCCGTCGCCGGCTTGGCGCAACAGACCCAGGCACTCAACAAGGTGCTCTCCAGCTCGCAGGGTCGCGGCAACTGGGGCGAAAAAATGCTCGTCGACATCCTCATGCAGGCCGGCTTTGAACGTGGCATCAACTATGAAATGCAAGAAAAGCTCGAAGCTGGGGGCAAACCCGACTTTACGTTCCACTTGCCACCCGACCGCGTGCTGTATCTCGACTCGAAGTTTCCGATGGAGAACTACCTCAAGTACTTCGAAGCACAAGACGACAACACCCGCAAGATCATGAAAGACGCTTTCATCAAAAACGTCGAGGACCGTGTGAAAGAACTACAGGATCGCGACTACGTGCAACAGTCAAATGCCAATGCGCTCGACTACGTGCTGTTGTTCATCCCCAACGAGGGTGTGCTCGGCTTCATCCAGCAGCACAAACCGAGTCTCATCGACGAAGCCGTCGCCAAACGGGTCGTGCTGTGTTCGCCGCTCACGTTGTATGCGTTCCTGGGCGTGGTGCGCCAAGCGACTGCCAGTTTCGCCATGGAACAAAATGCCAACGAGGTGCTGCGTCTGCTCACCAACTTCGGTAAGTCATGGACCAGTTATGTGAAAAATCTCAAAGATATCTCGCGGCACTTTGAAGCAATGCAGAAAAAGTTGAAAGCCGTCACCACGGGCAAAGTGTTCAGTTCGGTCAACAAGCCTCTGCGCGACATCGAAGAGCTGGCCAAGAGCCGTGGCATTTCATCTGACAACTCGGCGATGCGAGAGCTCGATGCCGCACTTGCCGAGGCCGATGCAACCGAGGCCGACGAAGACGACGAGTAATCCGTGGTGAACGACTAGGCCTTGGCTTGCATCTGTACGAACACCATCTGGATGTTGGCCAGGGCATCACGCATCGTGTTGATGTCGTCGCCGAGGCGATCACCCAGTTTGTCCACCAGGGCCGCCAACGCATCAATGGCCAGTGAGGCGTCATCCAATTTGGGTGGCACCGCCGACAAGTGAATCGCCGCCAACTCGTAGAGCCCCATCAAATGATTGACCACCACCACTTGGGCGGGTGCATCGGCGATGCGCCGGCGGGCGTCTTCGAGCGCTTCCTGCGCGTCAGACAGGGCAGTGGAGTCGTCGGAGTCGTCGGAGTCGCCTGCGTCGTCGTTGGCGTCGTTGGCATCGTTCGTCGTCATTGCCGCTACGCTATTGGAGGCGTTGCCACCGCTTCGGCGGCCAATGCCACGGCTAAGTGATCGGCAACGAAAGTTGTCTTTCCACCTCGCCACAAGATTCCAACGGATGTTCGTTTACGGGCAAGGGTTGGTGAGTGAGTGTGGGTCGAGTGCCAGCGGTGCATGTCGCCGCCTCTCGCCCTCTCGCGCACCGGCACTGCTTGCAGCGGGCCTCTAGCTATTCCAACTACCCATTCCAACTACATAGGAGGCACAGCCGCTTGAACAGCAGTGACCAGTCATAGCACCGCCATCAAATGAACCCAGGTACAACGAACGTATTCGCGTCGCGAAAGTGCGTCTCGTTGACGCCGATGGTTCACAGGTGGGGATCGTGCCAATCGAAGATGCGCTCGCCAGAGCGCGTGCAGCAGAACTCGACTTAGTCGAGGTTGCCGCACAAGCCGATCCGCCGGTGTGCCGAATTATGGACTACGGCAAATTCAGATACGAAGAAGCCCAACGTTTGAAAGAATCGCGCAAGAAGACCATCCAAATCACGACGAAAGAAGTGAAGTTCCGACCCAAAATCGGCAAGGGTGACTTCGACACGAAGGTTCGGCACATGCTTGAGTTCCTCGAAGAGGGGCACAAGGTAAAGGTGTCGTTGCAATTCCGAGGAAGAGAAATGGCTCACCCAGAACTGGGTAAGAAAGTTCTCGACGAGGTGCTGGAACAACTTGGCCCGATCGCCAAGGTGGATACCTCACCTCGGCTCGACGGACGCAGCATGACCATGGTGCTCTCGCCCGACAAAAAGGCTGCCGCCAGTACCAAGAAGCCGACCATCACCAACGACATTTCGAAAACCGCATAATTCCACAACGACAGGAGACAGCAATGCCGAAGATGAAGACATCCAAGACCGCCAAGAAGCGCTTCAAGAAAACCGGAAGCGGCAAGTTGCGCCGTCAGCAAGCGATGCGTCAGCACTTGTTCGAAGCCAAGCCGTCATCGCGCACCCGTCGACTCGATGGCACGGTTGACGTGCACAAGGGCGATGCCCGAAAAATCAAGCGTCTGCTCTGCGAGCGCTAGACCAACCGACCGACCCATACTCACTCGATTCATCCACATCACCACCCCAGTCACAGCTAAGGAGCACACACCATGGCACGCGTAAAACGCGGCGTTCACGCCAAAAAGAAGCACAAGGCAATCCTGAAGAAAGCGAAGGGGTATTTCGGCGATCGCAGCCGGACCTTCCGCAGTGCCAACGAAGCGGTTCTGCACGCCGGGCAATATGCCTTTCGTGACCGTCGCGCCAAGAAAGGCGAGTTCCGCAGGCTGTGGATTCAGCGCATCAACGCCGGTTGCCGAGTGCACGACATGTCGTACAGCCGGTTCATCGATGGTCTGCACAAAGCTGGCGTCGAAGTCGACCGCAAGGTGCTCGCTGACCTTGCCATCACCGACGATGCCACCTTCAAGAAACTGGTTGACACCGCCAAAGCGGCACTCGCCTGATCGAAACGCTGGGGTTCTCTCACCAGCGCGTTCAACAATTGCGGCGCTTGCTGTCGCGCCGCTCGGCCCGCCTCGACGAAGGTTTGTTCGTCGTTGAGGGTGCCGTGCTCATCGCCGAAGCGATTCGTGGCGGTTGGGACGTGTTGGCGCAGTTCGTTACAAGTGACGCATCACCCGTTGATGGTTGTGATGCGCCTGTTTTTACTTTCGGTGAGGGTGTGCTCGAGCGCGTGGCTTCAACGGAATCTCCGCAGCCGAACATGGCCTTGGTGTCGCGGCGTATGGCGTCGCTGGCCAAGCTCGAAGTCGCAGCCACTGGCGTTGCTGCACCGTGGGTGATGTTTTTGGATGCCGTCAACGACCCGGGCAACTTGGGCACCATCGTGCGCAGCGCCGAGGCCATGGGGGCTTCTGGGGTGGTGCTGGGGTCGGGCTGTGTCGATGCGTTCAACCCGAAAGTGGTGCGGGCGTCGGCCGGGGCCGTGTTTCATGTGCCGGTGGTCGAAGCCGTGCAACTCAGCGAAGTAAAAGCGCTCGGTTATCGGGTGTTGGCAACGTCGTCGCACGAACAGACGAACTCGGTGTCGTTGGCCGATGCCGACCTGGCTGGCGCGTTGTGCGTGGTGCTGGGCGGTGAGGCCCACGGTGTGAGCCAAGCCAACACCGAGTTGGTTGACGGATGGATTCGTATCGATCACGCCGGGCGTGCCGAAAGTCTGAACGTGGCCATGGCATCCACTATCTTGAGTTACGAACTCGCAAGACGCCGCACATGATGCCTGTACCTGCCACCCACTTCGTGAACGGGTCACCGCTTGTTGGCCCATGGCCGGCCAAACATGAAACACTCGTCGTCGGCATGGGTTGTTTTTGGGGTGCCGAGCGCAAGTTTTGGCAGGCACCCGGTGTGCACTCCACATCAGTGGGTTACGCCGGTGGCTCGACACCGCACCCGTCGTACGAACAAGTGTGCAGTGGCCGCACGGGGCACACCGAGGTGGTGCTCGTGGTGTTCGACACTGCTGCAACATCGCTCGATGCGATGCTGCGGGTGTTTTGGGAAAACCACAATCCAACGCAGGGTAATCGCCAAGGCAACGACATCGGTACGCAATATCGCAGTGCCATTTATTTTTCGAATGATGCTCAGCGAGTGGCCGCAGAGACCTCACGCGAGCTGTTTCAACGTGCACTCATGGCTGCTCGACATGGCACTATCACCACCGAAATTGCACCGTTGGACGAATATTTCTACGCCGAGGAGTATCACCAGCAGTATCTCGGCAAGAACCCCAACGGCTATTGCGGCATGGGCGGCACGGGTGTGACCTGCCCGATCGGGCCCACGTCGTAGTTCGTCCTGTCGTCTGACGCCAACACCGTAGTGCTGGTTGCCTCGGCCGTCTATGGCTATTTTATTCCATCGCGCAGGGCTGAAGTCGACAGCTGCTCAATCAGTTGCGGGCAAGTGCCTCACGCAGACCATCCTCTGTCAGGACTCGAGCAAGATGGCGACGATAGTCACTGCTGGCGCGGGTGTCAGATGATGGGCTGGTGTTGTGGTCCGCCAAAAGCGCTGCCTGCGAGATGTCTGCACCTTGCAGTAGTGCAGATTCGACATCACGGGCTCGTATGGGAATGTCGGCCATTGCACCCAGGGCAACTGCGTTTCCGTACACGGCAGACGAAACGGTGGCCCAATCCTGGGATCTAATCGTGAATTTTTGGTAGCTCCAGCGTTGTTTTGCAAGTGGAACTTTTATGTTGATTAAAACTTCGTTCGGCGTGAGGGCAGTCTGCCAAAAACCAACAAAAAAATCTGCTGCAGCGATCGTTCGAGTTCCATTGCGGCCCTGGGCTGTGAACTGGGCGTCCATAGCAAGCAGGCTCACCGGCAAATCAGAGGCCGAGTCGCCGTGCGCCACTGATCCGCCGATTGTGCCACGATTTCGTACTTGAGGGTCGCCGACGAGCGATGCCGTGTATGCCAAAAGCCGACAATGTTCCTTGACGACAGGTGAGTGCTCCACAATGGCATGGCGCGTGGCAGCACCGATAACAAGCGAATCGCCTTCAAAAGTGACACCCGACAGTTCAGCAATGCCACTAATATCGATGAGTACTTTTGGGGTTGCCAAACGGTATTTCATGAGCGGAATCAGGGAATGTCCGCCAGCCAGCAATTTGGCGTCGTCGCCGTATTCAGCCAACGCATCGAGAGCCTCTTGCACGCTGCCAACTCGGAGGTAAGTGAATGGTGCGGGAATCACTGTTGCACCTGTTTGGCAGCAGCCCATTGCACAGATCGGACGATCATTTCGTATCCCGTGCAACGGCAGATGTTGCCTTCCAGAGCATGTCGAATTTCGCTCTCGGATGGCTGGGCGTTTTCAGCAAGGAGAGCAGTGCAAGCCATCAGCATCCCAGGCGTGCAGTAGCCGCATTGCAGACCGTGTTCTTGTCGGAATCCCTCTTGGATGGGACTGAGACCATTGAAAGAGCCAGTCAGTCCCTCTACCGTGCTGACATTTTGTCCGTCGGCTTGCACTGCAAGCAGGGTGCAGCTCTTGACGGCCTGTCCATCGAGTAGCACGGTGCAAGCACCGCAATTGGACGAGTCACAACCGATGTGAGTGCCCGTCAGCCGAGCCTGCTCACGGATGAAGTGCACGAGCAGTGTGCGATCCTCGACTTCGTACTCGTATCGTCGTGCATTGATTGAAATGTTGACCCTCGTCGTCATGTCGAACCCTTCGTTGCAGTTGATAGAACTTTCCACACCTTTTCGGGAAGAACAGGCATATCAATATGCTCTACACCGAAATGCGAGAGTGCATCTACTATGGCGTTCACCACTGCTGGAGGGCTCCCGATTGCTCCCGACTCGCCGATACCTTTCGCTCCAAGGGGATTATTTGGGCACGGAGTGTTGACGCGACCGGCAATGTAGTTGGGTAGGTCTGGGGCGGACGGAATAAGGTAGTCGATGAGGTTGGACGTAATTGGCTGACCAGTGGATGGGTCGTACTGCATCTCTTCAAAAAGTGCCTGAGCAATACCTTGTGCGACTCCGCCATGGACCTGGCCCTCAGCCAAAAGTGGATTGATGACTGTTCCGCAGTCGTCAATAAGGACCATCTTCGCGACACGAACTTTGCCCGAGCGCCGATCAATTTCGACAACACAACCATATGCGCCCGAGGGATACGAAAAATTCGGACTTTCATGGAACAAACGCTCTTCGAGTGTGCCAGCCTGAAGTTCTGGCGGAAGTCGCAACGGCTGAAAGCTGGCCAAAGCGACATCAGCCCACCCAACTTTTTTGCCTGGAGTTCCTCGAACACTGAATGAATCATCGGCAACGACAAGGTCGTCTTCTGAAGCTTCCAGCAGGTGTCCGGCAATCTTCTTCGCGCGCTCAAGCAAGCGTTGGCTGGCAACCTTGGTGGCAGATCCCACCATTGGCGTCGAGCGGCTTCCCAAGGTGCCGATTCCTTGGATGACAGTGCCGGTATCGCCATAGACGATGTTTATGCGGTCGAATGAAATTCCAAGCTCATCGGACGCAATTTGAGACACGATGGTTTCGGTTCCCTGTCCGTGTGGCGCTGACCCGATAAAAATCGTGGCTGAGCCGTCGGGATGAATCCGAATTTGCGTCGACTCCCACGAGGCGAGGTGGCCAAAACCTTCCAGTGAACCGTTCGGCCCGAAACCCGCGATTTCGATCCAGGTTGAGAACCCGATACCGATGAGTGGCTTGGACGAATCGTTTCTGAACGCTTCCTGTCGTTTACGTTCGGTTTCGTAGTCGAGCAGACGTACGCACTCGTCCATCAACGCTGGAAAATTTCCCGAGTCGTAGATAACAGCTTTATTATGGGTTTCGTAAGGGAAATCCTGCGGTTCAATGAAATTTCGTCGACGAACCTCGACCGGGTCAATACCTGTCCGACGAGCGACAAGATCTACGAGCCGTTCGACTGCATAGGTTGCCTCAGGCCGACCAGCTCCCCGGTATGCGGCGACTGGAGTGGTGTTGGTGACGACGCAACGGAATGCGGTTTGTACCTTGGCAATTTTATAGCAACCACCCGCCATCCAATTCGTGAGAACCGGTAAACCAAGACCAGTGGGATCGGCGTATGCACCAAGATTTTGTGTGACTACCATCCGCAGTGCTTTGATACGTCCGTTGCGATCAAATCCGACCTCGAGATCGTGCTCCTGATCTCGCCCGTGGGTCATCTGCAACATTGCCTCGGTTCGACTCTGTGAAAACTTGACTGGACGGCCCACCCACTTGGAAAGCAGGGGCATGATGAAAAATTCAGGGGCAAAAACGATCTTGGCACCGAATCCTCCACCGACGTTTGGGGTGATGATTCGGCATTGGTTTTGCGGGATGTTGAGCCACGCCGACACTTTGTTGCGAAGGTGGTGCGGTGCCTGGAAGGTAGCCCACATCGTGAGACCGTCAATGTTCCAGTCCGCTAGGCAAGCCATGGTCTCAATGGGTACGACGGCACATCGCTGGTTGACAACCCGAAGCTGTGCTCGTTCGTCGCACGCCTCCATTGCGCGGTCAAGGTCGTCAAGCATGGGAACGGTGACGAGGCAATTGGAACCGTGTTGGGGAAACAACAACTGGGCATCGGGGGCCAAAGCCGCACGAATCGTCGATACGGCCGGAAGCACGTTGTAATCAATTTTCACCGCGGCCACTGCGTCAGCGGCGATATATCGGTCTTCTGCAACGACCACAGCAATCGGTTCTCCAGCCCAACGAACTCTCCCCGTGGCCAGGGGTGGTCGCTCAAGATCGGGTAACCCACCAGGAAGGTCCGGGTAATCGCGAAAATCAAGGGCAGTCCACACCCCTAACACCCCTGGAATTTGCAGTGCCTGGCTGATATCTATGTGTCGAATATCAGCGTGGGCATGTTCTGAGACGATGAATTGTGCAAAGGTGCAATTGGCCGGCAGCAGGTCGTCAACGAAGGTCGCTCGGCCGGTCAGCAAGCGAGGATCTTCCTTGCGTAGAACTCTGGCTCCGACGAGGCTCACGAAGAAATATGACCTTTCCTTTTTGGAATATATCTAGTGATTTTTTTTCGTTTGGCACGGCTCGGGCGATGGTGGTGGGCCTGTTTATCGGCTGGGTCGTACCACCAGTCGCTTGTTTCGGGTGATGTGGGGGGATTGCGGGTGCTACGCCCCCAACCCATGAGGCGCCCCACGAGAAATTCTGGGCCACTTTCTTCTCGTCGCCACCAACGCCGTTCACCGCCGTGAACCTTGCGTTGGTATGAGGAAAATCCGACTGAAACCACTAGGGCGAGCCCAAAGAAAAGGTTTTCCACCCACAAAACCGCAACTCCGGCAAGCTGCAGACCTTTGACGCCACTCTGTAAAACCAGGACAGCAAGTACGGTGCCGAGAACATTGAATCGCCGTTTGAATTGGGTTGAGCCAAGAAAGACAGCAGCGAACGCTGGAAGAAGGTACGGCGCTCCCGATTGCGCTTGGATAGACCCGTATTGTGACGCCAGAAGGACCCCGGCAGTGGCCGCAATGACACCAGATGTGATCATTGCAGCCGAAATGTATCGGTCAGTGTGAATTCCAGCGAGGCGCGCTGCTTCACGGCCGCCGCCAGTGGCAAAAAAGTAACGTCCGACCGGGGTGTGTTCGAGTACTGCCCAGGCGATCAACGCAAGCAGGAGGGCGATGACTACCGTGACACGCAGCCCACCTGCAAAGTCTTTCGTCAGAGCAAGAAAACTATCTGGTAATCCCAAAATCGAACGGTTTCCTGACCGCCACACCGCGTATGCGCTTAAAATCGAAGACATTCCAAGGGTTGCGATGAATGAATCTATTTTGATTTTTACGATGAAGAAAGCATTTACCGTACCGACCATTGCGCCGAACCCTAGGGCGAGTGCGATCGCTGCCACAACGTTCCATTGACGGTCAACCAACAGCCAGCTCGCTGTCACTGCGGCAGCAGACATCGTGGCGGCGATGGAAAGATCGAAGACACCTGTCGCAAGAGGCACGATGAGTCCAATGGCAACGACAAGAAGAATCGCTTGCTGATTAATTACTGAGCGGTGAGTGAGCCAAGTAAGCCAGGTCTCAGGAATCCACGTGGTGTACAGCAGCCAGGCGAATGCATAGAGATACAGCACACCAATGTTGCGAGGGTGCAGCTTCTTGAGTTTGAAAGGAGACCGACGGACGTCGAATTTGCTGTCGATCGGGTCACGGCGTTCCGTTCGATCGTAAACAAGCCGCCAGCGTCTCGTCAGTTTGTTCCGCTTCAGCACTTTACGGGCAACGACCTCACCATTTGTGTTGTCGATTTTCACGTAGCCGACTCGCTAGGTGAGGATTCGTTGGCGCTTACCGTAAAGGGCACAATGCGTTCTACCACTCGGCTTCCGGCTCGCAGCGACGTAGCGCCGAGCGATTCTTGGACGATCCGACTATTCGTCAGGTTCTGGCCACTCAGTTCGCAGCCAATCATGCCCCCGCGGATTACCAACACGCGATCACACAGCCGGACGAGCTCATCCGCGTCGGGTGAGGCCACGATCACGGCACCCCCGGCCATGGCAAATTCATCAATGGTGTGATAAATCGCTGACTTGGCACCAATATCGACCCCCTGAGTCGGTTCGTCAAGTATCAAGACTTGTGGTGCAGTGCGTAGCCAACGAGCGAGTACGGCCTTTTGTTGATTGCCACCAGAGAATTTTTCGAGACGCCGGCGTAGTAACGGGGGTTGAACCTGCAAGATGTGTGCCCAACGGGACGCGTCGGCACGCAGTCGATGCAAATCAACGCGCAATCCGGACCGCAGTGGTCTCAGGTGGGGGAGTGGAATATGGTCTTCGAGCCGTTGCGAAAGTATGAGACCAAGTCGTTTTCTGTCTGCGGGCACCAAGGCCATTCCAGCGCGAATTGCGTCGTGGGGATGCGCGAACACCTTGCGCTTTTTGACGAGAACTTTGCCGGCGAATCGAGGAGTCGCACCAAAAACACAATTCCCAAGTTCTTCTCTACCTGAGCCAACAAGGCCGGCAAAGCCGAGGACTTCACCGACCCGAACTTTGAAAGAGACATTTCTCAGAACAGCACCGGAGAGCTGCGTAACTTCAAGCGAATACTCACCTATGTGTCGCTCCGACTGTAATCGTTGTGGGGTGAGGTTTTCCCCGACCATCGCCCGAACAAGGCTTGACTGCGAGTGCTTCGTTACTTGCTCACCATGCAGAACGGTTTTGCCATCGCGCAAGACCGTCACCGAGTCAGCCAGATTTAGAACTTCGGACAGAACATGGCTGACGAAGAGAATCCCCGCACCACGCTTAGCAAGCTGGTGAACCTCGCGAAAGAGTGCTGATACTTCGTCGGTGTTCAACGACGCCGTTGGTTCGTCTAAAACAAGCAGTCCAGGTTCTGAGTCGTCCCAATCTTGGAGCGCGCGAACAATTGCGATGGCTGTTCGTTCGGCTGCAGAAAGAGATGCGACGGGGCTACGGACATCGGGCGCGAGACCGAAAGCCATCAATAGTTCTTGACACCGGCGTGTTTCGCGGCGCCAGCGAATTCGACCTGTTGCATCGGTGTCAAAGCCCCGGCCGAGAGCCAGATTCTCGATTGCAGAAAGAGTCGGGACTAAGCCAAGGTCCTGATGAACGATTCGTATCCGCGATCTTTGAAGCTGAGTCGGGTGCCAGAGGTCAATCGGTATTCCGTTCATCAGCGTCCGTGATCCGTGGTCGGCCTTGACGTATCCCGCAACCGTTTTTATGAGGGTCGATTTGCCAGAACCGTTCTGACCAATGAGGGCATGCACCTCGCCTCGCATCACCTGGAATGAGGCGTTAGCAAGAGCGACTTGCCCTGGGTACGTTTTGGACATCTCTTGGATATCGAGCACCGGGGTTGAGCGGCTCGACAAGGTCATAAGAATAACTTGCTAGAGGGTTGCAGCTACCAGGCCCAATAGCCCGGCAACTGCAACCTCCAATTGCATAACGCCAATTACTTGAGCTTCCAACGCTTCAAGAAGATGTCTTGGAAGCCATCAACACCCGACCAAAGTGACGTCGGGTTCTTGACTGTGGCTTTCGTCAGAATCTGGCGTGGCAAACCGCCGATTGCAATATCTGTTTTGCCAAAGATTCCTTCCAGAGCGGGCGACTTTGAAATCGAACCGTCATTGAAGAGGGTAATTGCGATGTCCACTGCACGCCAGCCGAGGAGTCCTGAAGCGAGGGCGAACTCGCCAGTTTGGTGCTTGCCGTCGGCGATGAACTGGAAGTTCATCGGCGAGCCAGCTTGCGACACGGCCTGAGCTTGATCGACCAACCCTGCCGCATCCAAGGCTTCAGGGACACCAAACATCATGCCGCCGAATGCGTAGGCAATGAAGTCAAGCGTGGGATCTGCTTGTAGAGCCGACACCATTTGACCGGGAAGGTTGGTGCCAAGGTCAGCAAGACCAATTTCAGAAAATTGGACGGTGCATTCTGGGCAAATTGTTTCAATTTCGGTTTTGAAGCCTTCTTGTACGAGAGCGAGTACAGGGAAAATCGGCAGGCCGACGAACAAGATGTTCTTATTCGCACTTTTGGCGTAGGCATAGTCGGCCATAATCACTCCGTAATAGAAATAGTCATCACCAGTCAAAATATTTACTGCAATACCGTTGCCTGGTTCGAATGGTTCTGGAATCGACCACGAAATGACGGGGATACCCATTTCGACCAGAGTGTCTAGTTGCGGCTTGAACCACTCACGTGGGTTTCCGCTCGTCATCACTACGTCAGGCTTTGCCGCAATTGCTGCATCGAAGGCTGCTGCGACGGTGTCTGGCGTGTCTTGATGTGAGGTTGTTTTGATGGTCCAGCCTTTTGACTCCAATGCCTTTACTGCTTCGGCAACGCCGGAGCCGATCTCAGCACAAACTGGTACCGAACATGTGATGTAGAAAACTGTTTTATTTTCTGGAATGGATGCGGGTGCTGGCCCGAGGTCCAGCTCCGATACTGGTTGAGAAAGAGCCTCGACGCGAGCAAGCGCAGCCTGTGCAGCCGCAACTTCGGGACCTTCTTCAATGGCGGGTGCCGTGGTTTCTTGCGTTGCAGGTTCCTCGGATGACGAGTCGCTGCCGTTACTACAAGCGGTCATCGTTGCAAGGGCTGCAACAGCAACCCCTGCAAACATTCTGGATATTTTCATGATTGCCCCCTTTAAGGATGTTGCAAATTAAAGTAGCACACTGTGTCGAATGACACAATTCCGCTCGGTGACCCGTTGGAGAGGTGACTCCGGCACTGGCTAAAAACTGCCAACAACTACCCTGAGTATGTGGCCATCACCGGCGGGTTGGAACCCCAAATAGGTCAGGCGCTCGCAGCCGCAACTGCAGCCTTGGCAAAAGCGAGTGACGCTGATGCATTGCGTCGTATCGCCAACGAGCACTCGGGCAAGCAAAGTTCCCTTGTGGCCATCAAGGCGTCACTGGGCGCCATGACCGATGTCGAAGCCCGCAAGGTGGCCGGGCGGGCGGTCAACGAGGCGCTGCAGGCCCTCGACACGTTGGTGGCCGGCCGCCTCGTTGAACTCGAGCGAGCAGCAGCAGGGCAGGCTGCAGCCAACGAGGCGATGGATCTCACCGAGCACTTGGTGCGTCGCTCACGTGGGCATGCGCACATCGTGACCCAAGCGTGGGAGCGACTCGAGGATGTGTTCGTCGGTATGGGGTTCAAAGTTGCGGAGGGCCCCGAAGTGGAAACTGACTTCAACAATTTCACCGCACTGAACATGCCCCCGAATCATCCGGCGCGCAGCAACTTCGACACCTTGTTCGTGAAATTTGGCGTGCCCGGGTCGACCTTGTTGCGCACCCACACCTCGCCGGTGCAGATTCGTGTGATGCAAGAGTGGGACCTGCCGATCTATGCGGTGATGCCCGGCCGCGTATTTCGTCGCGACACGCCCGACGCCACACACATGCCGGTGTTTCACCAAATCGAAGGCCTGGTCGTCGACAAAGGCATCACGTTCGCGCATCTCGCTGGCACGATCGAAGCATTCACCAAGGCGTTTTTTGGCAGCGACTTCACCAGTCGTCTGCGGCCAAGTTATTTTCCGTTCACCGAACCAAGTGCCGAGTTCGACGTGCGCAGTGCCAACGGCAAATGGGTCGAACTCGGGGGCTGCGGCATGGTGCACCCCAACGTGCTGCAAGCCGGCGGTATCGACCCCGAGGTGTACACGGGCTTTGCCTTTGGTTTTGGCATCGATCGCATGGCCAAAGAGCGTCATGAGGTTGCCGACCTTCGCGATATGTACGCCAATGACCTGCGCTTTATGAGACAGTTCTAATGCGCATCGTTCGCTCGTGGCTGGAAGAATTCGCCGACCTGCGCCGCTTTAGTGACGACGACCTGGCTGCGGCCATCACGTCGCTCGGGTTGTCGGTGGAAGCAACCGAGATGGTGGGCACACCCGTCGACGGTGTGGTGGTGGCCAGGGTGTTGCGCACCGAACGGCATGCCGATGCCGCCAAGGTGCATCGAGTGTGGGTGGATGCCGGCGACGGTGTCGAGCGCCATGTGTGGTGCGGGGCGTTCAACATGCACGCTGGCGACTTGGTGCCGCTCGCCACACTGGGCACCAAGATGCCCGATGGTCGCGACATTCTGAAGCGCGGCATTCTGGGTATCGACTCGGAAGGCATGTTGTGCTCGGGGGCCGAATTGGGTGTGGCCTCTGATGCCTCGGGCATTTTGATTCTGCCAGCGAATGCCAAGTTGGGTCGCAACGTGTTCGAGGCACTCGGTATGCAACGAGACATCGTGTTCGATCTGGATGTCACCCGCAACCGCCCGGACGGCACGGGGCATTTGGGTGTGGCCCGCGATGTGGCGGCACATTTCGGGGTCAAGTTTGCACCCCCCAAGGGTGACGGCGCCAAACCAGGCGGTGCGCGCAAGGTGCCGGTGAAGATCGTCGACGAGCGGGCGTGCGCACGCTTCAACGTCACGGTGATGAGCGGCATCGTCGTCGGTGACTCACCCGATTACTTGGCGCGGCGCATCATCGCTGCCGGCATGCGGCCGATCAACAACGTGGTGGATGCATCCAATTTGGTGATGCTCGAAACCAACCAGCCGAACCATGCCTACGACGCCACCAAAGTCGCCTCGGGTTTTCGCATTCGCCTCGCCAAGGCGGGGGAGCGCCTCGTCACCCTCGATGGTGTGGATCGCGCCCTTGACACTGCCGATCTACTGATTTGCGACGGCAACGATCGGGCCATCGGCATGGCCGGGGTCATGGGTGGTCAAGACACCGAAATCAGCAGCGCCAGCACCGAGATTGCACTCGAGACGGCTTGGTTTGCCCCCGACGGCATTCGCCTCACCAGTCAGCGCTTAGCGCTGCGCACTGAGGCCTCGGCACGTTTCGAACGCGGCGTCGACCCGCACGGGGTAGCGCACTCGGTGGCGCGATTCGCCGCCATTTTGCGCGAGTCGTGCCCCAAGCTGGTGGTGCACGCCGGGGCCAGTGACCCCAAGACCAAGTACCTGCCCAAGCCCGCGACCATTTCGTTGCGCGTCGCACAAGTGAACCGTGTGTTGGGCACGGCACTCAACGTGCGCCAAGTGTCGGCGTTGCTCACCCGTATCGGTTTCGAGTGTGCGCCGAAGAAAATTGCCGTAAAAAAACGCTTGCTCGTTGCGGATGGTGCGGGGCTGAGCGTGAAAGTGCCGTCATGGCGCCCCGACTGCACCGACGAAATCGATCTGGTCGAAGAAGTGGCGCGTCATGTTGGTTATGACCTGCTCGGCAAGCAGGTGTCGCAGTCGACGCAACCTGGTGGTCTTTCGCTGCTGCAACAGCGTCGCCGCGCACTGCGTGATGTGGTGCTGTCGTTTGGCGCAAGTGAGGCGATGCCGAACCCGTTTTTGGCGCCAGGCGATCATGAACGCGCAGGTGTCGGCGTTGGTGGCCGCGTTTTGACCTTGGAGAACCCACTCGTGGCCGAAGAAAGCGTGCTGCGCCACTCGCTGCGACCGGGCATGTTGCGGGCCGTGTCGTTCAATGTGGCGCATCGCGCCGCCCACATCTTGCTGTTCGAACTGGGCCATGTATACCCCGCGCGCGACGGCGTCGACACAAACGCACCGCGCGACTTACCCGACGAACACGAGCAGCTGTGCATCATGATGGTGGGTGCTGATGCCGCCACGGCCATCAATTGGTGGTCAGAGATCACCGCAGTCTTCGGTGTTGGTGCCCAAGTTGACCAAGCCCGAGTGCCCGCTGGCTACCACGCCACCCGTAGTGCCACCTTGGCGCGCGGCAAACAGGTGGTCGGATATGTAGGTGAACTCGATCGTCTGGTGCTGGCGGCCCACGGCATCGAAGACCGCGTGGCATGCCTCGAAGTCAATGCGTCGGTGTTGCTGGGTGAAACACCCAAGGTGCCGGTTGCCAAACCCGTCAGTCGGTTTCCGTCGAGTGACTTCGATTTGGCCTTTGCTGCACCCACCCGGGTAACTGCTGGCGCACTCCAACGCGCGCTACGGCAAGCCATTGGTGCTTTGGGTGAAGAAGTAAGCCTGTTTGACGTGTTTCGCAAAGCGACGGGTGACGATTCGCGCAGTCTGGCTTTTGCCGTGCGCTTGCGGGCGTCGGATCGCACGCTCACCGAAACTGAAGTGGCATCCACACGTGCTGCGTGCATCGCAGCGGGCGTCAAACTCGGCTGCACATTACGTTCGTAAGCGGCGAATTGATTTTTGGGGTATCTTTCACTATGCGAAGTGGCTTTTTGTTGGTCCTTCTCGGGATTATCGTCATCACTGCAGGCTTTCGATTCAAAGCCAAGCCCTGACTTTATGTCTGCTTCGAACCCACACCGTGGTGGGAGCATTCGCGATGCCCTGCGGGTTCCCCGCTTTCGCCTGATGTTTTTTGCTGCTTTCGGGTCGGGGCTCGGAACGTGGATACAAAATGTTGTCCTGCCGATTTATATTTATGATCGAACAAAGAGTGCGACCGCGGTTGCAATTTTTGCGTTTGCACAACTCGGACCGTATTTGTTTTTCTCGGTTCCAGCAGCCGCGTTTGTCGACAGATACTCGCGCAAGACCTGGATTGCAACCACCCAGCTTGTGATGCTGGTATTTTCATGCTTCCTCGCGTGGGGGGCCGGCGTTGAGGCGCCGTTGTGGTTGATATTTTTTGCACAACTTGGGGTCGGTATCGGAAATGCAATGGATCGGCCAGCATGGACTGCAATGTTGCCGACACTTGTCGCTGCAAATAATGTCGCAGGTGCATCGGCGCTGAATGGGGTCGTTATCAATGCATCCCGAATCGTTGGGCCATTAATCGTCGCCATTGCAACACCATTGGGCCCCGAGGCTTGGCATTTTTTCCTTGGAAATGCGGTTACCTATTGTTTCGTTATCTGGGCGGTGTTGGTAGTGGAGTTGCCCGTCATGCAGGTTTCGATTGTGCGACCTTGGCTTAACTTTGTGTCGGCCATTACCATCATCCGCAGCCGACGACCGATAACCCGCTTATTCCAAACAATCGTTGTATTTTCTGCGATTTGTCTCACGTACATCGGTTTACTACCGGCGGTCACCTCGCGAATTTTTGCGATTGAAGGCTCGACGGCTATTTACAAGTGGCTGTACGCCGTATGGGCAACGGGTGCGGGTTTGGGTGGTTTAGCAATCGGGTCTTTTTTGGGAAAAAGTGACATGCGGCGGGCTCTGCAAATTGGTCTTGGCGTCACAGCTGTTGGTCTTTCGGTCCTCGGCTTCGGATCAGGTGTTCCTATGGCGTTTAGCGGTTTTTTTGTGGTGGGCTTCGGGTATTTTCTTGCAACGACTGCAATGACGGCCGTATTGCAGACTTATCTGGAAGTTGAGGAGCGGGGACGAGTTCTGGCAATTTGGTTCATGAGTTTCGGAGGAGTGGTTCCAGTTGGAACACTCATTTTTGCCCCGCTGGTCGACGTCTATGGTGCGCGATGGCTCATGATTCTTGGTTCCATCGTTGCTATGTTCCTTGCTTACTGGTGTGACCTCATCGCTCTCGAAAGCAATGAGGAGGTTCGATGAGGCATGGCGTCGTATTCCCGACGACATCGATCGGCACGGATGTTGGTGCATTGCGGGACTTCATTCAAGGTGTTGAAGCGCTGAATTTCCACCACATCGTTGCCTACGACCACATTCTCGGGGCAACACATGAGGGTCGGACGCCACTGCTTACCGGCCCGTATGACCAGTACGACGACTTCCACGAGCCACTCGTATTTTTCTCCTGGGTGGCTGCGATGACGAGAAGAATTCATCTCTTCCCAGCAGTTATCGTGGCGCCGCAACGCCAAACGGCGTTGCTCGCCAAGCAGGTCTGCGAACTGCAGAACTTGTCCGAGGGGCGACTGCGACTGGGTATTGGTGTTGGATGGAACTGGGTGGAGTACGAAGCCTTGAATGCTGATTTTCAAAATCGCGGAAAAATAATCGAAGAGCAAGTAAAGGTAATGCGTCGGCTCTGGTCCGAAGAGCTTGTGGCTTTTCGCGGGGAATTCCACACCATTGACCGTGCCGGCATCTCACCACGTCCGAATACGGCGATTCCGATTTGGTTCGGTGGTTATACGGCGGCCGCAATCAAACGAAGTGTTAATTTGGACGCTGGGCATATATTCGGCCATCTCAATGAAGATATTCTTGCACTTGCTGCGCAACTCCAGTATTTATCGTCTGCGCACGCTCGGGCAGTTGGCGCGGTACAGAGCGAGGCGATCTTTGATTACTCGAAATCGCGCGAGCTGTGGTCGACTTGGGTTGTCAAATGGCAGCAAGTCGGAGGCACTGATCTCGCAATACGTACCATGGCGACAAAAAATGTCGAATCATCTGGCTGTGTCACCGTCGATGATCATCTAGCGGCTTTTTCAGTTTGGCGCGACCATCTCATTTCGGAGGGGCTCTGGTGACAATCTCAGATTTTGTTAGTGCAACCACCTTGGGAGATTTGCTTGCATCGGCCGCCAATCGATGGGATGGCGAGGCACTGGTGACCCCAGGACATCGCTGGTCATTTCGGCAATTTGACGTACGTGTCAATGAATGGTCGCGAGCTCTGCTGGCCCTAAAAGTGGAGCCACGCGACAAAGTAGGAATCCTGCTGACGCAAGATGCCGATTACTTTGCAGCTGAAATCGCAATTACGCGAATTGGTGCGGTCGCTGTGCCCATTAATGCGCGGTTCAAGGGGCGGGAGCTATCGCACGTAATAAGTGAAAGCGATATGAGTGTGTTGCTCGTTTCGGGTGGTCTACGCGGATCTACTGATTTCTTGGCACTCATCCACGATGTGCTTCCTGAACTGAACACAGCGACAGAGCCAAATCTGAAATTGGTAGCCGCTGCCAAACTTCGCTACATCGTCGTCTTTGGGGCGGATTCCGGCGATTCGTGTATCTCAGAAGATGTCTTTTGGCGGGGCGCAGATGGCGTTGCACAACTTGAAGTTGATACCCGTAGCAGTCAAGTAGCTGTTCGAGATATCGCGATCATCATGTACACGTCAGGGACCACATCCAACCCGAAAGGGGCGATGCTTTCACACGAGGCTTTGTCGCGTGCGGCTTCCATGGTGGGAGGCCCGCGACAGCATCTGCAAACAGAAGATGTGGTTTGGTCTCCGTTACCGATGTACCACATTGGAGGGACAAATTTTTTGTTGTGCTCGTTGACATATGGTGCAAAGCATGTTCATATCGGAGAATTCAACATTGCTCGGGCGATACAACAGCTGGATACGGAAGGCGTGTCGGTCGCACTTCCTGCCTTTGACCTCATCTGGATGGATATTTTGCGGGCGCCTGATTGTGATCCGAGAACCTGGAAAAAACTTCGAATGGTCATGATTGCAGTAGGCGCACCTGGGCGAATGCTGGAAATGCAGAATCAAGTTCCACAAGCAAAGTTGGTGTCGTGCTACGGCGCCACCGAATGCTGTGGATTCTTCACCTACGGTGATATCTACGACTCTGACGAAGTCCGTTGTGAGCGGACTGGCGTTCCGCTTGACGGCCTAGAACTGAAAATCGTCAATCCCGAGACGGGCCAACAGCTGCCAGTCGGTGAGACGGGAGAGATTCAATACCGTGGGTACAGCCTGTTTTCGGGCTATTACAACAACCCTGAGGTAACTCGCACAGCAGTTGACTCCGATGGGTGGTTTCACTCCGGGGACCTCGGGACGATTGATGACCACGGACGTTTGAAATTCGTTGCTCGTCTGAAAGACATGATGAAAGTTGGTGGTGAGAACGTTGCTGCAGCTGAAATTGAGGACTTCCTTCAGTCGCATCAGGATGTGCTCACCGCCCAGGTTGTGGCAGCACCAGATGCGCGTTACTCAGAGGTTCCTTGTGCGTATGTTGTAAAGCGACTTGAGTCGTCACTTACCGAGACAGAGTTGATTGGCTACTGTCGAGGCAAAATTTCGACCTTCAAGATTCCGCGGTATGTACGTTTTGTTGACGAATACCCGATGTCGGGAACCAAGGTGAGAAAACACGAGCTTCGATCACGTATCGCTGACGAACTTCAGCAAGCTGGAATTACTGAAGCACCAAAGTTGAGTTAGAGGATCAGGCGGGCGGGATGAGCGCGCCCGTGAACACCTGCCAGGCAAGGGCTGACTTGGCCACGAAGCTCAAGACGATGTAGGCGCGCTCGCCAACCAGATAGTCGGCGAAACGCCCTTTGGCGCGATATTGCAACCACTGCACGATGGCAAAACAGTTGAAAAAGATGAACAGCGACACCACGATGCCATAGACGAACCCTGGCACAGCGGTGTTGGCCCCACCTTTCGGTGAGAACAAGTTGATGACCATGGCGGTCCACGGCACGATGCCCGCGAGGCAGCCGAACCAAAAGGCCAGGAGCTGGCCGTCACCTGGTGTGGTGAATTTTTCTTGCAGCCAACCGAACAGAATCATCGTCACGTTGACCCCGAACACGGCCAGCAAGGCAACGAAATCAGCAACACCGTTGAGCTGCAAGATGAGCACGATCATGATCGATGACGACAACGAATACTCCACCCAGCGGTACACGTTGATGTGCTTGGTGAGCCCCGTGGCATATTTTGCGAAACCAATTGGTGATGCGACGAGAAAGTGGAAGAACGCCGAGAGCGCCATGAACGCAGCCACCGTCCATGAGATGTTCAGACTGAACAACTCCACTGGGGCAGCGAAATTGCCGGTGCCCGGTGCCTCGGAAAGATACGTGGCCCGCACGGGCAGCGACACATCGTTGGACAACAACAGGATGGTGAGGAACGACACCAGATGCAACACGCCCGCATAGATATTGAGCCGGCGCAAGCGAGTAATGCCCGGGTTCATGAACTCAACCGTAGGGCAGCACACGGGTAGATTTTTGGCATGAGTGTCGACGAACAGGGCCGCCCCGAACCCCCGATTGCGGCCAATGAAGAAGAAACATTGATCGGGTTCCTTGAGTTTCAGCGAGCGACACTCGAATGGAAAACACGCGGCCTTGACGCCGATGGTCTGGCGCGCACCACGGCTGCCTCGGCAATGACATTGGCCGGTTTGTTGAAGCACATGGCGTATGTCGAAGATCATTGGTTCGAGGGCTGGATGCTTGATGCTGCCAAACCGCCACCTTGGTCGGAGGTGGATTGGGCCGCCACACCCGATTGGGAGTGGGAAACTGCGGTGCAGGATGCACCCGACGAGGTGCGCGCACTGTGGGCTTCGTCGGTGGGGCACTCGCGGGCCGCCTTGCAGACGGCGTTGACCTCAGCAGACCCCAACGACCGCCTCGGCACATTGGCCAAGCGTCGTTGGCCGAGTGGTGAACGGCCCTCGTTGCGCTGGATTCTCGTGCACATGATCGAGGAGTACGCCCGCCACAACGGACATGCCGACGTGTTGCGCGAGTTCGTTGACGGCCAAACAGGGGAGTAGTGCTGCCAAATGCCCGCCGGGTTGTGGACGCTCTTTAACTGAGTTGGGCGAATGAGGCGAGTACCACCATGATCGAAAAATAGTCAAGCTGAGAGGCCTGTGATACGAACGGGTTCAGCGTGAGATAACCGTAGCCAAGCGCCTGTTCCATCGAGGCGATTTGTGCGATGGTTGCGTGTGGAATCTTGGGAAAGGTTACATGCAGGATTGAATCGGCACTCTGGACGTACTCCTGCAGTTCGCGGCGGGTGGACGGGCGGTGTCGGGATGCGATGACACACTCAAGTCGGAAATTGTGACGCAGGCGTCGTGACGGCATCAGGCCGAAATACCAGCTGTCACTGAACCCGAAATCACCACGCGCAGTCGTAGAAGCTGCGACTTTGGCGCGTGCGTTCTGACCGAAGTCGAGCAACGACGTCTCATGGATCGCTTCATCGAGCATTGCGTCTTTGTCGGGCCACATTTGATAGATCGCACTGGTTGAGAATCCGGCACGACGAGCGATGCGGGTGACAGTGGCATTTCTAAACCCGACTCACCCGACTATCTGCTCGGCGCTCGTCAGGAGCAAGTCACGAATCGGGTTACCTGTATTGATCTGATCGCCGGGCATGTCATACGGAAAGGGCTCGTGTGGCAATGGCACTGCGCGAGTCGCGGCGGATCGCGGTGCCAATCGCCGCCGATGCAGAAATCATCACGATGGCACCAGCCATGGCGTCGGAGTGTTCGTTGAGGCCGAGATCATCCAGTGCGGCCACCACTGCTGGGGTGACCACTTCGGCAACGGCGTCGTTGCGTGCTGCAACGACAAGGAATTCCGCACCGAGCCGCAACGTAGCGGATGGCTTTTCGAGCATCAGCAGCACTGGGTGCTTGGTTGGATGGACACCCTGCACATACTGCACAACGTCGCGAATGTGCGGCAGGAAGGGTGCAGCGACCCGTTCCTGCCCAGTGCAATGAGCATCTCATCGGCATTTTCGTAGCGGCTGTAGATGGCACCAGTGGTGAGTCCCGCAACTGCCGCCACCCGTGCCGAGCGGAGATTGTCAAGACCGAACTTATTCGCCTCGTCGAACATCGCACTGAGAAGTTTCTGCGCATTCTTTTTTTGTGTTGCGGAATTGGCACGCTTGTGGTGACCGGTCCGCTGCTTTTTGGCTGGAACAGTATTTTGAGTTAATTTCTTGACTGCCAGTGGTTCGGCCTTCGGGCGACGGGTCATTGCTATTCCAGTGTGCCGTACGAGCCGAGTGTGCCGCTGCTGTTACCCACTGCGTCAAGCGTGACAGCCAAATCGGTGAGAAATTGCTGATGAGTTTCAGCGTGAATCGCGTTGACCGTGAGGTGGATCGATGGCGGGGGAGCCTGGCGGTCGACGTACCAGCCACGCACAGCCAACCCATCGGCCACCGCGTAAATATCGAGGTCGGGTGTCGCTGAGCCGAACGACAACAGTGTCGCGTCGGGCTCGGCGCGCAACACCAAGCGGGAATCAGCCCTGATGGCAGCGGCGATGCTCAACGCCGTTTCGCGGGCGCTGCGTACCAGACGTAGATACCCGTCATCACCAAGATGATGCAGCACCGCCCAGGCAGCCGCAATCGGGCCACCCGACTTGGTGCCGAGCACGCCTGACGAACCGTAAACACCACCGAGCCAATTGTCGGTCACGAAACCCTGATGCGAGCGCAACGCCGCATTTCGATACATGATGACCGATGCGCCCTTGGCGGTGTAGCCGAACTTGTGCAGATCAACACTCATGGAAGTAACACCCTCGATGGCAAAATTCCATTTGGGTAAAGCCACGCCGAGTCGCTCGAGATAGGGCAGCGTGACGCCACCCATGCAGGCGTCAACGTGACAGTTCACGCCGCGCTCGAGGGCCAGCGCTGCAATGTCAGCAACGGGGTCGACGACACCTTGCGGATATTGCGGTGCCGAGGCCACGAACATGATGGTGTTGGCGTCACTGGCGCGAGCCATGGCCGAGCCGTCAACGCGCCATGTTTCGCTGCACACCGGCACGCAACGCAGCTCTACGTCGAAATATGCACCCGCTTTATGGAATGCAGCATGAGCCGATGTGGGCAGCACGACGTTTGGATGGGTTTTGTCACGACGAAATTGGTCGCGGGCGGCTTTCATAGCCATGAGGATGCTTTCGGTGCCACCACTCGTAAGAAACCCCCGTGCCGTGTCAGGGGCACCGAGCCAGCGACCAGCGATGGCCAACACATCGGTTTGCATTGCCCGCAGTGACGGGAACGCCTCGACATTGAGCGCATTTTCACCCGAGAACCGCCGGTAGGCCTCGGTTGCCAGATCGTGGGCTTCGGGGCTGGCCTGGTAGGCGAGTGAGAACGCACGACCTTCCTTCCAGCGCACGTCGGTGACTCGCAGCGCCTCCAGGCGTTCCAATGTTTCATGCGTCGACCACCCATGCGGGGGCAACTCAGGCGACGACGGGAGAGCGACCCGGCGTGACTGGTCGGTTGCACCCATGTTCGTTGCTCCTTCTGAACTTTACATAACTAACATTATGGGCGGTGGCTAGGACGAAGTGGTTCGGCAACCACCGGCTTAGCTGCTTCTAGCAACCACTTCAAGGCTGCACGGTAGTCGCGTGTCGTTGGATCGATGCTGGGGTCAAGGTCGCGCTCGACATCGTCGATCGCGCATTTCAGCACGAAGATGACGTCACGTATCGCGTTGAGTTCACCCCGGGTCATGACGAGCTCGTCTTCGTTCAACTGCAGCTCGGTTGCGCGCTGTTTGGCTACCCAGTCCCACTGGCGACACGCTTGCGAGCAAAATCGGCGCGGACGCCCGACACCTTCCCTGCTGGGCAGCGGCGTGCGACACCACTCGCAACGTGGTCGCCCCTTTGTGCCTGATTTCGTCATGACGAAACCCCCAACTCGAATCTTAGGATGAAGAACATGTCAAGTGCAGCCTCGTCGCCACAATCAACGATGCCCGCGGCGCCCCGTCGGCTGTTCACCTCCGATAATGCTGCCGGCGCCCACCCCAGCGTGATGGCGGCCGTGGTGGCGGCCAACGATGGTCATGTGTTGGCGTACGGCACTGATGTCTACACCCGTCGAGCAGAAAAGGCGTTCAACGAATTGTTCGGGCGTGATGTGCGCACATTATTCGTGTACGGCGGCACTGGGGCGAATGTGCTGGCACTGGCGTCGGTACTGCAGCAGGCCGAATCGGTGATTTGTTCTGACTCGGCGCATATCCATGTCGATGAAACTGGCGCCCCAGAGAAAATTCTCGGCGCAAAAATGCTCGATGTCCCCTGTCTGCATGCCAAGTTGACCCCAGAAGTGATTCGTGCAGCAGCCGGGGTACGCGGCAGCGTGCATCATGCACAGCCAGGCGTGGTGTCGATCACGCAGCCCACCGAACTCGGCACGCTGTACAGCGCGAGTGAGGTGCGCGCGATCTGCGACACCGCGCATGAATTGGGGATGCTCGTGCACATGGATGGCGCCCGCATCGGCACCGCGGCTGCAGCACTCGGTGGCACACGGGCTGCCCTGCGTTCATTCACCGTGGATGCGGGTGTGGATGTGCTGTCATTCGGTGGCACGAAGGCTGGTGTCATGTTTGGTGAAGCCGTCGTGTGGTTCGATCCGCGCCGGGCGACCCGCGCCGAATATTTGCGCAAGAACGTGACGCAGTTGCACTCCAAGATGCGCTTCATCTCGGCGCAGTACGAGGCGCTGCTGGCTGACGACTTGTTCATTCAGCTCGGTCAATCGGCCAACACCGCGGCACTCGCGCTCTATGAGGCCACCCGCCATCACACCGTGCTCGGCCTGACCTCTCCCCCAGTCGTGAACAGCCTGTTTCCGACCCTGCACGAGCCGGCCAAAACGCGGTTGCAAGACTGGTCGTTCTTCTGGGATTGGGACCAGTCGGCTCATCTCGTGCGCTGGATGACGTCGTGGGATGTCACCCGCGACGATGTGGCCCTGTTTGCTGCCGGTGTCACTGCGGTTCTGGGCGCCTCGGCGGGTAATTGACTGATTAGTTAGTTCTGGTCTACGCTCTGCCACATCGGGAATACCCCGGCGAGGAGCACACAGTGTCTGCATTTGACTTCAAGTTCCGCCAAGAAACCGACGACGACTGGATGGCGTTTGGTTCATGCCGTGGCTTGTCAGAAATCTTTTTTGCCCCGCTGGCTGAGCGCCCGCAAACTCGTCTGCGCCGCGAAGAAAAGGCCCGTACTGTGTGTTTGGCATGCCCTGTGCTCGATACCTGTCGCGACTTTGCGCGGGCGCATCGCGAATATGGCTTCTGGGGCGGCGAAAGCGAAGACGAACGGCATCAGGCCGGTTTTCGCTTGATCGCCCCGATTGGTGTGCGCGTCTAGGCAACCCCGTTGTCGGTCGTCGGTGGCCGCAATGATCACAACGACGAACCCGCTGTTGGGTGACGCCGAGCAGATCGTTCATCAGGCTTGGCGCGGTTACAGCGAAGCGAGTGGCACGTCGCGCACCATCACGGCACTGCACGAGTTGAGCGCGCACGTATCGACGAACCGTGTGTTTCAGATTCGGTTCAGTGATGCAAGCACCCTCGTTGCCAAGGTGTCGTCGTACGGCTCGTACTTTCTTTTTGCAGAAGACCATGATCGCCTCGCACGTTGCAGTTCGTTGCTGCGCCATGGTCGCTGGGCAGGGTTTTTGGCTGATGTGTTGATGGTCGACAAGCGCCCGTACACATGGTACGACGGTCGCTGTTGGTGCGCGTTTTATGGTGAGGTGCAACGCGCCGAGGCTTTGCCCCGCGTGCTCTCAACATCCGACATCGCAGCCTTGGCCCGCGAGATCGCCCGCTTTCATCACGCCTGTGAAGAAATTGCCCCAGCCCTGCCAACGGTGTCGAATTCGGTGAAAGGTGACGCCATCCATTTGCTCGATCAACTCACCAATCCTTTTGCCCCACGCAACTTCGATCTGCCACCCGAAGACATCGGTGTGCTCGCCCGCTTTACACACGGGCTGCTGGAGCGTCTTGAGGATGTGCATTACGACGAATGGACGAAGATTCCGATTCTCGTCGACTGGAATCTCGGCAACTTCAGCGTGGTGCGTGATGGTGGTGAGGTGCAGTTGTTCTCGCGGTGGGATTACGACTGGTTTCGCGTCGAGTCGCGACTGCTCGACTTCTACTTCTTGTCCCGCGTGTCATCGAGCACCGGAGACCGCACGTCGTTCACCTACTCCCCGCACACACTGACCGAACCACGATTTCTTGACTTCGTGCGCGCCTACCACCAGGTGAATCCACTCAGCGTCCGCGATATCGAATTTCTGCCGTTCGCCTATCGCATTTTCATCTTGAACTATGTGATTCGTGAGGGCGCCCGATTCTTCCGCGACGATTTGTGTGCCCAATTTCGCCGTGACGCCGCACACGGATATCTCGAAGCATCCACCCGCCTCAACTTGCAGCCTTTGCTGGACATCGTGGCTGGCTGAGCAACCCGCCGCCGGTAATTCGACTAGTCGAGGCGCCGCAGGTCGCGTTTGAATCGTGCGGTGCGCTGCACGTAGTTGGCCGCCCCGAAAGTGATATCGGCGGCACGCGCCCGCCCGGTTTTGATGACCGCGGGGCTCCCGACGGCCAATGCATTGGCGGGCACGATCGTGTCGTTGAGAATCACAGAGTTTGCGCCGACGATTGCACCGGTGCAGATGCGCGCGCGATGCAATACGATCGCCCCCGAACTGACTTGTGCTGCATCCTCGACGATGCAGGCCTCGAGGTGGACCAGATGCCCAATCAGACAGTCGTTGCCGACGGTGGTCGGCCACTCCAACGTGGTGTGCACGACCGTGCCATCTTGAATGCTGGTGCGCGCACCGATGTGGATCTCACCGTCGTCGCCACGCAGTACGGCGGTCGGCCACACGCTGGACTGCGGCCCGATGAACACCGAACCGATGATGACCGCATCGGGGTGCACGTAGGCCGTTGCGTCGATGGACGGGACCTGCGAGCCAAGGGCATAGATCGGCATGGAATAGTTCTACTAGCGTGGACTCTTCATGACACGGCGGATGGACATCGAGATCACCAGCACACGCCCCGACGGCACATTCACATGGCGTCAGGCTGGGGCGAAAGCCCCGAAGGGCACGGCTGGTGGCGACGTGTTGCCGGCTAGCGCCAAGATCGGCGATATGCTGCGCGCCGAAATTGATATCGACATGGACGGCCCCGTCATTCTTTCGTTGACCCCTGCCAAACAGCGTGAACGTAATGTCACCTTGCTCGCCATCACGGGTTCGGGTGCGGCCTTCAAGCCGGTGACCGAGGTGTCGACCAATCGTCGTTCTAAGCCTGACCGTGACGCCAAACGTGGCGATAAACGTGGGGACAAACGCAGCGACAAACGCAGCGACAAGCGTGATGATCGACGCAGCCGCAGTAGCGACGGCGCTGACCGAGCCGACAAGCGCGGCCCGAGCGACAACGGTCGAAGCGGTGCTCCGGCCACACCCCGTCGCCAGTTCACTCCTCCCCCACCAGAATTGCCGAAGCGTCCGCGTGCCGCCCGATTGCATCCAGGAAACGCTCACCGCCTGGCCGTGCTGGTTTCGCTGAAACCCGAAGAGCAAGTGTTGGCCGAAAAGGCGTTGGCTGGCGGCATCAGTGCAGTGCGCCAGGCAGTGAACAAACAAAATGCTCAGTTGGTGAAAGACGGCAAACCGAAGGTGAACTCTGACGGCCTCGTCAATCTCGTGGTGGAGATGCTGCCTCGCTTACGTGTGGCGGAATGGCACGACAGTGTGGAGGCCGTCGAAAAGATCATCGACACCGTCGACCTGCGTGACTTACGGGCAATCGTCGCGCGATCAAATGACCCGACACTGATGAAAGATGCTTCACTCAATGCTCAGCGTGAACGATTGCGCGCCGCACTTGAGCGTCGTCAAGCAGCCGAGATGCAGATCTGGGTTGACGACTTGCGTGCTGCTGTCGACGTCGGTCGTATCGTTGCCGCGCTCAAGACTGCGGCCCAGCCCCCAAAGGCCGGCTCGCGACCCCCCGATGATCTGCGCCCGCGCCTGGTCGCACTCACACTCGAACAACTCTCGCCACTCACCACGAGCGATCGTTGGGTCATCGTGCTTGAAGCACTCGCCTTTGCCCCGATCCACAACGAGGTCGTCCCAACTGGTGTGCCGGCAGTAATTTCGCCTGAGCTCACCGCCACCGTGACACGCCTCGCGCCAGCAATCCCGCGCATCGCCGCATTGTTCGGAATTGAGGTGGCGGCCAAAGCACAGATGCCGCGACCGTTGCGCAATGACTGGCGCGACCGAAAAGCCAAGGCTGCAAAAAAAGGCCCGCCCACCAAGGCTGCACGACCCGCAGTGGCGGCAACCGTCGTTGAAGCCGTCGCACCCAGCGACAACTAGGCTTCGGCGCATGTCCGATGCGCCAAAAGTTACCTACGAAGTTTCAGGCAAAGTTGCCGTCATTACCCTCAACCGTCCGGAGGCTCGTAACGCCGTCAATGGCGAGGTAGCAGCAGCCATGGAAGCAGCCATTGACAAGATGGAAGCTGACGACAGTGTGTGGATCGGCATACTCACCGCCAACACTGCCGGTCAGGAACGTCCGACATTTTGCGCAGGCGCTGACTTGAAGGCAATCAACTCGGGTCAGGCTGCCGACCTGAACACTCGCCGGGGCGGCTTCGGTGGTTTCGTCTATCGCGAACGCAAGAAACCGGTGATCGTTGCCGTCGATGGTCTGGCGACTGCGGGTGGCTGTGAGATCGTGCTCAGCGCCGACATGGTGGTCGCCAGCACCCGTTCGGCATTCGGTTTGGCAGAAGTGAAACGCAACCTCATCGCCGGCGCCGGCGGGCTGTTTCGTCTACCGCGCATTCTTGGGCGCAATGTGGCGATGGAAGTGATCTTGACCGGTGATCCGATTCCTGCCCAGCGGGCCTATGACTTGGGTCTTGTCAATCGTCTCTGTGAACCAGGCAAGGCCGACGAGACCGCCATGGCGCTCGCCGCACAAATCTGCACGTCGGCACCGCTTGCCGTCTGGGAAAGTCGCAAGGTGGTGCTTGCCGCACACACAAGTGACGACGACACATTGATCAAGATGACCAACGAGGGTTTCGGCCGCGTGTTGCAAAGTGAGGATGTAAAGGAAGGTTTGACGGCGTTCATCGAGAAGCGTCCACCCAAGTGGCAGGGCCGCTAAACACTTAAGGCGCGGGAACGCGCCGCACAATCACAGCTTCGTTGTGGCGACGATCAAGCGTGCCGTAATGCCGTTGCGCTCGTACAGGTTCTTTGTGTCGCGGTCGCCCGGTAGTGCGAGTGCATCAATGCGACTGCACTTCTGCTCCCGTGCAGTGTTCTTGGCGAAGGTGATCAGGGCATCGCCCACCCCCACGCGCCGCGCTCGTGCAGTGACATAAACACGAGCAACCGTTGCGATACGGTCGGTCAATACTTGTGTCAAGAGCACTGTGATGTATCCAACGATGACGCTGTCGACTTCGGCGACAAGCGAAAAGCCAGCGTCTGCACCGACGAGGAACCCAATCGGCTGCTCGGCAAAAAACGCCTCTGCGCCACGCGCACCAGCATTGTTGTTGCGCACTTCTGCTTCTAGTCGTTCGCAATGTTCAGCATCGGCAGGTGTTGCACAGCGAACCACTGGAGTCATTTTCGCTGACCGCCGATGCGTTTGCCAAGCTCGCGCGAACCGAAGCGCACAGTTATTTCCCCGAGCATGCGCAGTTGGCTCAGACGTTGCGCCAGGGTCGTGTTTTCACCAACGCTGATGTCCCCGAGGTTCTGCAGCACCTGCTGCGTCAACACGATGGGCACCCCGACGAGGGCTTCAGCAATCGCCTTTGCCGACGCCAGCCGCTCGTTGCGTGATGGTGACGACATCTGCCCGCAGACTAGGCGCCGGGAAACAACGGACAGAGATCATGATCAACCGGACATTTCGGTGCCGATTTGCGAACCAACAAAAAGCACTGCTGGCAGTGCTCTTCGTCGGGACGGCGAGGTTGCAAGAGCGGTGTACCGTCGGTGGCATCGTCAACATCGACAACGACAGGGTCGTCATCCGGCGAGAGGCCATCGCTGCTGCGCAATTTTTCGGCAAGAATCGTGGCCAAGTCGGCCTCTTCGTCATCCGAACTTGACATCTCGTTTTCGTCCTGGTCTTCGCGAGGCGGACGCTTTTTCTCCTCGGTTTCATCTCCGTCGTCAAGGTTGAGCCGTTCTTCATCCGTCTTGACTTCATCTTCGACTCTGCCAGCGCCAGCGCTAGGGACGGCGACGTGGTCGAGTGGTTCAGGGTCACCAACATGATCGCCAACGTGGTCATCTTCGGCATCATCGTCGATGACTGCCTCTGGGTCGATCTCTTCGCCCTCGGGAAGTTCGTCGGGGTCTACGACGAGCGACGCCAAGTCGTCGGCGTCACCGACGTCGCTTGCCATGTCAGGGTCAGGGGTCAAATTGTCGTCACTCATTATCGGGCGCGAACCTTAGCCGATGTTCGGGCCAAACGGGCGAATCACGGCTTATGCCTGCTGTGAACCACGTCGCTGCTCACCGCGACGCTCGGATTCGAGCCGTTCGAGCAACGGGGCCTCGGTGGTCATATGGGTCATGGCTTGTGCAACGGCCGTGTGGCCGGCTTGGGTGCCGATCAGGCGGTGCATCTCGAGTGCGACACGCCGATAGGCGGGATGGCCCTGGGGGGCAGAGCGAAGTTCCAGCATGTGCATGCCTTCGCGAGCATTGAAGTGCATCATGTAGCGCATGCGGTGGGCCATCGCCACGCCATAGGCGGCCTGTTCGGGGTAGTCGGGGCGCAGCAGCTCGTAGAGCGCTTGGGAGCGCTCCATGGCAGTGTCGAATACGCCCTTGCCTCCCGCCTCGTCGATCAGCTCAGGCCGGGCATAGCCGAAGTGTGGGGTGAGACGCTGCCACTCGATCGTGAGCAGGCGGTGGCGTTGCATATCGCGGAATGCCCCGTAGTCCCCCAGCACGTCGAAACGGTACGAGAGACGTTCGAATGCCCGGCCGGGCTTGTGGCGCCGATTCGTGCGGTCACCGACGTACGCCGCAATGAGCGCCACTCGTTGTGCATGGCTGAGCGCCCGCACACGCTCAATGAGTTGGGTCTCAGGCAAATGCGATGACGAGTAGCAAATTGCGGCGAGCAACTTGTCTTCCCCGTCGGGATCGAAATCCACGAGGGTCACCTCGGCCGTTGGCTCTGGTTCTACGATGCCGAAATATTCATCGACCAGATCGGCGGTGTTGTTCGAGTTGTCCGACAGATACTTACTCCAGATTCCGCCGCGATCGGGCATGTCGACTCGACGCAAAAAGGTCGGAATCACCTTGCGTAGTTCGGTCAGCATCATGTCACCGTACGCGCGGGCTTCGGGCAACGGGTTGGCCCGCATGCGCAACAACAACGCCTCGTAACCCTGCCCCGTGCCGTAGATGCCGACGTTGGAGAGAGCCGCCGCCGGCAAGATGCCACGCACTGCATCGAGAGCCTTGGCGCGTGTGGCTTGTCGATAGATGAAGTCCGAGTCGTTGGCACCCCGCGGTACCGTTGCCCGCACGTGCGCCGTGACCGTTTCGACGAGACCGCTGTAGGTGTCGAACATGCGGTCCATGTCCCCGACATATCGCGTACCGAACGGGCCGCTTGAAATCTCGGGGTCGCGGTAGTAGCGGTACCGACCACCGAGCCGGGCGTCGTACGAAACGTAGCGAGTGCTCTGCTCGAGGTAGGCCATCAGACGACCCCACTCCAGAATTTTCGTCAACAAATTGGAGGCCTGTTCGCAAGCGAGGTGAACGCCACCGAGTTGGGCCACCGAGTCGTCGCCGTACTCCACGAAGATTCGCTCGTACAGCTCTTCGGCGCGGGAAACGCCAACCGTTGCGTCAACCGACTCGTCACCGGTCAGATCAAGGTCACTCACGAACTCGTCGAGGAACAAGCGGCGCAAACTTTTGGCGGTGCGGCTGTACCGGGCAAAGAGTGCTCCCTTCACGACCTCGGGCAGGTTGACGAGTGCAAACACGGGCAGATCGAGGTTGGTGAAATACCGACACAGAATCGACGACTCATCGTCGGAGAATTGTTCAGGAACGTAGACAGACACGAGAGCAGATACTACGAAAGTGGCTGGCGGTTTTAGAGCACCCCTGCTGGCACCAGGCCGACACCAAATGCATCGCGTACATTGCCCTGCAAATCGGGCTTAGTCCACAGGTCGATGGCAGTCATCGCCATGATTTTTGCACCGTCCAGCACCGCTTTGTCAGCCTCTTTTGACATGGTGTATTCGGCGAATTGTGGGGAGTGCAACGAGACCCCGCGTGGCGACACCTGCAACATCGGATGAATCGTGGGCGTGAGGTAACTCACGTTGCCCATGTCGGTGGAGCCCCCACCGGTGCCCGGCAGAAAAGCCGAGGTCAACGGGCGGCCGAGTGACGTGGAATTGGCGGCATAGGCATCGAGCAACGGCACGTTGTCGACGATGTCGGCGTAAGCGTTCATCTCCCACTGCAACTCGGCACGACAATCGGTGGCCACCGCCGAAGAAGTGAGACAAGCGGCGACCCGCTCTTTGAGTGGTTGCAACGTATCGATGGTGTCGCTACGCACATACCAATACATCTCTGATTCCCGCGGCACGATGTTGGGCTTCTCCCCCGCCTTGGTGAAGATGCCATGCACGCGTTCGGTCGGGCGAATATGTTGGCGCAGTGCTGCAACGTTCATGTACCCGAGGACTGCTGCGTCAAGTGCGTTGCGCCCGAGATGTGGCGACACGGCGGCGTGGGCAGCCTGGCCGTAGTAGCGCACCATCAACTGCTGGATAGCGATCGCATTCATTCGCGCCAGGTCGCGGTCGGCGGGGTGCACCATCATGGCTGCAGCGACATCGTTGAATGCACCGGCACGGGCCATCTCCACCTTGCCACCGCCACCCTCTTCGGCGGGTGTGCCCATGAGGGTGAGTCGTCCACCGGCGTCGTTGGCCACTGCGGCAAGCGCCAAGCCCGCCCCGAGACCAGCTGCGGCAATGACGTTGTGGCCGCAGGCGTGACCGATGCCAGGCAGCGCGTCGTATTCGCACAACACCGCAATATTGAGGCCTTGCGTGCCGACCTTGGTCTCGAACGCAGTGGGCAGGTTGTACGCCCCGCGGGTGACCGCCAGACCCGCCTTGTCGATCATTCTGGTGAGTAGATCGTGGGCGAAGTGTTCTTCAAAATTCAATTCAGGTTTGGCATGGATTGCATGACTGGCAGCGATGAGGTCACCAGCCCGTCGATCGATATCGGCGACAACCTGAGCTTTCAATTCAGCGATCTGTTTGCTGTCTAGCGCCATAACGTCAGGCTAGTCAGGGCACCGATGCAACCGAACTACGCAGGTGTAGACGGGTTTACGCCGGCACACAGAGCGAAAAGGCGTCTGGTTGCACGACGACGTGAACTGAACGCACACGACCCATTGATTGGCCGTCAATGGTGACTGGCGCCGGCTGGGCATGTTGCCATTGCACCTCGCGGGCGCGCTGCATCGTGAGCTGCGGATGTGGCAGATGATCACCCAACTTCATTCGTCGCCGAATCGCAAACAGCTGGCGCAGGTCAAGACCATCACCAAACGTGAGGGCGTCGGCGAGGCCGTCGTTGGGGTGGGCACGCGGTGCGACATTAAGCGCACCCAAAAAACCACCACTTGTCACCCACCACCGCGGGTGTCGCCACGACCCCACCACGACGCTGGAAACGGCGGTGGTCTGCGTGGTGTCGTCGAGCGTGATGCGCAGCACGTCACACGGCAACAATCGACAGGCTGAACCATGTTGCGGGGTGATGGTGGTTGCTGTGCCACCCAGGGCACGCATCAAATCACCCGACTGCAGCACCACGCACTGCCCGCCGCGCAACACCGCCTGTGCTGCTGTCGCTTCGTCAGGCACAACGACGACATCAGCGGGCATTCGCGCAGTGCTGCCCCACGGCACACCTTTTTCGATTGTCATGACATGACACTGCTCATGACACTCCGCCGATGGGCATCGTGCTGGCACTCAACACCACGCCGCGCAGCACACGATCGATCGCACTGTCAGCGACGCTGCGCGTCGATTCGTCGGGGGCATGCTGGGCCACTTGGCGCAACAAGTCGATGAGTTGTTTCATCGTGCGCACGAAATCGCCAGGTGTCGTATCTTCACCGAGCAGTTCGGCGAGTTCGGCACCGCCCGCCCAACGGGCAACGATGTCGATGTATCCGGCGTCGGGTGCACGGTGGGGTGTCAACCCTGCGGCTGTTTCGTCACGCTGCAATCGTTTGCTCAGCGACTCCATTTGTCGGAACCGCGATCGCAGTTGGTTCGAGGGAAACGTGGGCTCGGGGGCCGGGTCGGGGCTGCGGTATTCATAGACGAAGGCCGAGCAGAGTGCAGCCAACGACGTGGGGTCAAGACCGTCGAGCAACTTGGTGGCGATCGTCTCGGCGACGAGCAAATCAGATTCATGAAAGACGCGCGACAGCATCTTTCCACGCTCGGTGAGTTTCCATTCGTGCACGTACTCCCAGCGTTCGAGCAGGTTCACGACATCGTCGAAGCGCCGGCTAACGACCTCGGATGCCTTGTCGGCGCGCAGCACCAGTTGTTGCAGGTCGCGTTCGATGCGATCGGCTGACTTCGCCGCATTCACCTTGAATTTGAGGTCGGGGTCTTGGGCGCACGGATGTGCCTTGCGGGCATTGGCCGACGTTGTGGCCGACGGCTTATCGATCTTCAACCGCGTGAGACGGTGGGCCAATTCGCGCAGCACGCGAGGGTCGTCCTGGTCGACACTCTGGCCCTGGTTGCCTGTGGCGGCAGTGCCGTCGATCGGTAGTCGTGTTGCAGTGCGCACCGGACGAACCAGTTCATCGGCAGTCAGTGCCCGCAGCGCCCGATTGGCGAACAATGCCTTCACTTTTACGCCCTTGGCCCGCACCGAAGTGCTGAGCACAAGCCCGAGGTGGTCGTCAAACCACACCACGTCACCGGCGTGCAGCGCCATGAGGCTCATCTCGATTTCGGTGCGGTCCCGCTCCCCTGGTTCGTGGCTGAACATCTTGCGGTATTCGTCGATGTCACCGAATTCGCTGTGCGCCTGGGCCCGCAGACGGTCGCGTTCCCTCTGGCGTTTGGCGATGCGCGCCTGCACCTCGACCACTCCTTTGTTCGCCTGATACTGCGCCAGCGACAGATTCAGGAGGTGGTGGGTTTCTTCGGGCGAATGCGTACGCACCAAGTTGACCGCCATGTTGTAGGTGGTGCGAAACGCCGAGCTCAAGCGAAATGTTTTGCTCATCGCCACCGCAGCCACCTGGTCGAAGGTGACGAATTGGTTCCACACCACGATCGCCTGACCGAGGGTGTCGATGCCGCGGCGCCCCGCACGCCCCGTGAGTTGCGTGTAGGTGGAGGCCTTGAGAATTTCGTGGTGCTCACCGGTGAACTTCGACATCTTGTCGATCACCACGGCGCGCGCCGGCATGTTGATACCCACCGCCAAGGTTTCGGTGGCAAAAACCACCTTGACGAGCCCACGCATGAAGAGTGCCTCGACGATCTCTTTGAAAGTTGGCACCATGCCGGCGTGGTGGGCGGCGATTCCCGACTCGACTTGGGCGCTGAATGTGGTGAAACCAAGGGCAGCCAGGTCGTCGTCACTCAAACCAGTGACACGCGCGTCGACAATTTCACGAATTTCGTCACGTTCAAGGTCGGTCGTGAGTCGTACCCCGGCTTTGAAGCACGCACTTGCCGACTCGTCACATTGGTTACGGCTGAAAATAAAATAGATTGCCGGCAGCAGGTCGTTGTCGCGCAGTACTTCGAGCATGTCGATGCGCGACGGTGGAAAAATACGACTGCGCGAGCCGCGGCCACCCTGGCGACGGCGTTGCACGGTTGGTTCGCCCGACTCGAGGCGCAACACCTTCGGGTTTGGGGCACCGTTGACCAGCGTGTCAACGAGCACGATTTCGTTGTTGGCCTTGTCACCGTAGGCGTACATGTTGAGCAACTCAACCGGGCGACGCCCCTCGATGACCACCCGCGTCGGGCCGCGCACGGTCGAAAGCCAGTCGGCGATCTCCTCGGCGTTCGAGACAGTGGCCGAGAGCGCCACGAGACGCACCTCGGGCTCGAGATGGATGATGACTTCTTCCCAGACCGGGCCGCGATATTCGTCCTGCAAGAAGTGCACCTCGTCCAGCACCACCACCCCGAGCGTGTCGAGTGCCTTGGCGCGACCGTAGATCATGTTGCGTAACACCTCCGTGGTCATCACGAGAAGTGGCGCATCAACGTTGATTGCGTTGTCACCCGTGAGGAGACCGACGCGATCATTGCCGTAGAACGCACACAGGTCGTGGTACTTCTGGTTGGAGAGTGCCTTGATCGGGGCGGTGTAAAAACCACGTTGACCGGCATCAAGCGCCATCGCGAGGCCGTATTCGGCAATGACGGTCTTACCCGAACCCGTCGGGGCTGCAACGAGAACCGATTCTCCGGCATCAAGTGCGTCAAAGGCCTGAATTTGAAACGGGTCTGGTGCAAAGTTGTAGCGCGCCAGGCGTTGTTGACGGGCTGGGTCGCTCACGCGACGGCCGTTTTGCGGCGCCGCCACAAGAGCAAAGCACCGATGCCCACGGCGATGAGATACAGCACACTGAGTGGCACACCCAGTGCCATCAATGTGATCGGGTCACCGCTCGGTGTGATGACGGCGGCAACGATGAAAATGATGATGATTGCGTAGCGCCACTGGGTAATCAGCGTGCGCGGCGTGACCACTTCGACCAGTTGCAGGAACACCAAGAGCACGGGCGACAAAAACCCGACCCCGAAAGACAACATCATGAGCACCACCAGGTTGACGTACTTGTTGATCTGATAGTTCTGCGTGACATCGGCACCCGACCAACCAATCAAAAATTCAAGGGCGCGATCGAGGGTCCAGTACGCAAGGTATGCGCCGACGGCAAACAATACGACCGATGAAGCGATGAAGAAATACGAATAGCGCTTTTCGCGCGTCGTGAGTGCGGGTACGACGAAGCGCCAGATGTTCCAAAGCAACACCGGCAACGCAACGACTACCCCACCCCACAGAGCGATACGCATGCGTGCCGAAAAGCCATCGATCGGGCCCAACGCATACAACGCACCGTCGCAGTTGAGCGATGCGTCGGCTGCACACAAATCTCGATATGGCGCGGTCAAGAAGCGCAGGACTGGTTCGTAGGCCAACAGCAGCGCTATTGCCCCGACTGCGATGGCGAGCACGCTGATCAGCAGACGCTTGCGCAACTCGGCCAGGTGCTCAAAGATGGACATGTCATCGGCACTGCGACGCGAACCCACCACCTCAAACTCCAGGTGTCGTATCGGTGTTTGGTGGGGTGTTCGGTATGGCTGGTGCGGGTGGTGCGGGTGGTGCGGTCGCCGCTGTGAAGGCCGATGCGGCGGCCGCCGCCGGGCGCTCGACGTGGGATGGCTCTTCCACCAGCTTGCGAACTTCGCGTATCGGTGCATCCATCACTTTTTGCACCTCACGTTGCATGTTGCCCGAGATGTTGCGGATCTCCCGGTAGATCTTGCCGAAGCGACGCATGGCGCCGGGCAGTTTTTCTGGTCCGAGCACGATCAAGCTGAGGACGGCGATGAAGACCAATTCGGTACCCGAGAGGTTAAACACGAGGCAAGCCTACGAGACACGATTGTGGGCGTCGTAGTGTTGCGCCGTGCAACAACGTCTTCCGTCAATGCTGCAGCCACCGTGGCTCTTTGCACATCGTGGCGCACGTGCCCATGAGCGCGAGAACACCATGGCGGCGTTTCGGCTCGCCATCAAACTCGGAGCCACTGGGCTGGAGTCCGATGTCTGGCTCACCAACGATGGCGTTGCCGTGCTGGACCACGATGGCGTAGTCGGCCGACGCTGGCGGCAACGGTCGATCGCCGATGTGGTCAGCACTGCATTACCCGATTTCATCCCAACGCTGGCCGAACTTGCCGAGCTGGCGGTGACGCACAACATGGCGCTGTCGTTGGATGTGAAGAACCCGAGTGCCTACGAGACGGTGCAACGCACGATCGTCGAGGTGTCGCCTGAGTTGCTGCGTCGTTCGTATGTCTGTTGCGAAAACTTCGCAGTGTTGTGCGAGGTTGCACCGCAATTTCGTGACATGCTGCTCGTCGACTCATCGCGGTTCGCCAGTCTGAAGGATGGTCCCGAGCGGCGCCTGGCCCAACTCAAAGAATTGGGTGTCACTGCCCTCAACATGCATCACAGTGACTGGAACGGCGGGCTCGTCACACTCGCCCACCGCTTCGAGCGTCTCGCCTTTGCCTGGGATGTGCAGTTTGAACATCAACTCACCACGATGGTGCGCATGGGTATCGACGGTCTGTACAGCGACTGGGTCGATCGGATGGTTGACGTCGCGCGCAACGAGGCACCTCTTTAGGGCATAGAGATATTGCTGGGCGGCCAGATCACCACAACTGCGCGACCCACGATGAGGTCAATATCGACGGCTCCGAACATGCGACTATCGAACGACATCGTTCGGTTGTCGCCAATCAAAAACACCTCGTTGTCACCGAGCGCCGTCGCCCCGACATTGCTGGTGCCACAGCGAACGTCGGAGTCCACCGATTCGTCCAGCAGATCAGCAGACAGCCATGGTTCATCGATTTTGACTCCGTCGATGAACACGACACAATCGACGATTTCCAGGGTTTCCCCCGGCAGTCCGATTACCCGCTTGATCAAATCGTCATGTTGCACCGTGTCACCATTGCTGGTGATGCGATCGAACACGATGACGTCACCGCGTGAGGGTGTGCCGAACCGGTAGGACAACTTGTTCACCAACACGCGATCATCGCCAGAGAGTGTGGTCTCCATCGACGGCCCAGCGATATAGAACTGCTGCACCACCAGCGTGCGCAGCACCAAAGCGATGACCACCGCGGAGACGAGCACGCCAAGCCACTCACGAATCTGCCGCCAGCCGGCCTGTCGCTTCGCGAGGCTCTTCGGCTCATCGGTCATCACCGCCACGCTAGTTGTGGTGCGATGCGTTTTACAGCGAACCGATGAGTTTGTCGACGCGATCGTCGTGACTCTTGAACGGGTCTTTGCACAGGACCGTGCGTTGCGCCTGGTCGTTCAATTTGAGGTGCACCCAATCGACCGTGAAGTCACGTTTGCGTTCCTTGGCACGCTTGATGAACTCGCCGCGCAGCCGGGCACGAGTCGTCTGTGGTGCGACATCCTTGGCCTGCTCGATTGCATCATCGTCGCAGAGCCGTTCCACCATGCCCCGTGACTGCATTTTGAAAAACACACCACGCTGCCGATCGATGTCGTGGTACTGCAGGTCGAGCATCTGTACGCGGGGGTCATCGAGGGCGACCTTATGGCGATTACGAAACTCCTCGATGATTCGGTACTTGATCACCCAGTCGATTTCGCGGTCGAGTTTCAGCGGGTCGTTCTCGATGGCGACGATGCAGTGCTCCCACATGTCGAGGGCACGCTGTTCTTCGGGGGTGAAGCCCCGTTGGTCGGCATAACGCAGTGCCCGGTCGAGCAGTTCACGCTGAATATCCAGTGCCGACAACTCCCGGCCGCTGGCGAGACGCACCTTGCGTCGACAGGTCACATCATGACTGATATCGCGAATCGCCCGAATCGGGTTTTCCAGCGTCAGATCGCGCAACATGATGACCGGATCCTCGATCATTCGCAGGACACATGCTGCCGCACCAACCTTCAGGAAGTTGGTGTACTCACTCATGTTGGAATCGCCGACGATCACATGCAATCGACGGAACCGCTCGGAGTCGGCGTGGGGCTCGTCGCGCGTATTGATGATCGGTCGGCTGCGGGTGGTCGCGCTACTGACGCCCTCCCAGATGTGCTCGGCTCGTTGCGAGATGGAAAACACCGGTCCGCGTGCAGTCTGCAGGATGTGCCCTGCACCGGCATAGATCTGCCGTGATACGAAGAATGGAATCAGCGTTTCGGCGTAGTACGAAAGATCGTCGGTGCGTCTCGTGAGGTAGTTCTCGTGGCAGCCGTAGCTGTTGCCCGCCGAATCGGTGTTGTTCTTGAACAGATAAATCGTGCCGCGAATACCCTCGTCACGCAGCCGTTGTTCGGCGCCGGCTACGAGCCCTTCCAGAACTCGTTCACCGGCACGGTCGTGCGTGATGCACTCCAAAATGGAATCGCATTCGGGGGTCGCGTACTCGGGGTGGGAACCGACGTCGAGGTACAGCCGGGCGCCATTCTCCAGGAACACGTTGCTCGATCGACCCCATGACACCACCTTGCGGAATAGATACCGCGCTACTTCGTCCGGGCTCAGTCGGCGTTGCCCGCGCAGGGTGCAGGTGACGCCGTACTCGGTTTCGATGCCGTAGATACGCCGTTGCAGTTCGGAAGTAGCCATTAGCGCAGGGCGTCGGCGACCGCATCGTCGAGTACGCGCGTGAAGGCGCGACGCTTGCCGTTGCGGGTCAAAATCGCGACCTCCAGGTCGGCTGCTGCCAGCGTGCGTTCCGTGCCGGTGAGGGCCGCCACTGCCACTTTGATCGCAGACGCGAGGTCGAAGTCATCGCGGTACGACGCCGCGAGACGCTTGCCGATACCTTCGGCATCACCCCCGAGCACGCAGTAATTTTTTTCGTCAAGCAACGTGCCGTCGTACAAAACATGGAAGAGACGGTCGTTGACGGGTGTATCCCCAACCTCAACGACGAGCAGCTCTACCTCGAGTGGTTTGGGCCCCATCGTGGAGAACACGTCACCGAGCACCTGTGCGTACTGATTGGAAAGGCTGCGCGCATCCACGTCGTTGCGTGAGTACTGGTATCCACGCAATTCTGCGGCGCGCACACCGGCCACCCGCAGCTGATCGAACTCGTTGTACTTACCGACCCCCGCGAACGCGATGCGGTCGTAAATTTCGCTCACCTTGCGCAACGTAGTTGACGGATTCTCGGCGACGATCACGATGCACGATGGCGTTTGCATCGCGACGAGCGCGCGACCACGGGCGATACCTTTGCGCGCGTAGTCGGCACGATCCTTCATCATCTGCTCGGGTGAGACGTAGAACGGCATGCTCATCGTTTGCGCACCTCGGACATGATCGTCTCGTAGGTCTTCGCCAGCGAATCGTCGGCGACGCGGTTCCAGCCTCTCGTGTCGATCGAGGCAACGATCGGATAGATGCCACGCAACACATCCGGGCCACCGGTTGCGGTATCGGCGTCGGAGGCCTCCCATAGCGCGCGAGATGCGAGGTCGATTGCTGCATCTCGACTGAGATTTTGTCGCCAACCCACGCGCAGCACGGTGCCTGCCAGCATCGAACCCGAACCAGTCGCGACGAAGTCGTGTTCTTCGTACCGACCACCCGTCGGGTCGTAATCCCAGAGACGTCCCCGACCGATGAGCGGGTCGAAGCCCGCAAAGATCGGCACGACGACGAAGCCCTGCATTGCTGCAGGCAGGTTGGAGCGCACCATCATCGACAGTTGATTGGCTTTGCCCTCCAGTGACAGCGACTGACCTTCGACTTTTTCGTAGTACTCAAGTTGCAGTTGGAAGAGTTTGATCATCTCCATGGCTGGGCCCGCCGTACCGGCGATGGCGACACCGCTCAACTCGTCGGCTTGCACCACCTTGTCCATCGTGCGATGGCTGATCGACATTCCGGCGGTGGCGCGACGGTCACCCGCCATGACGACTCCCCCGTCGTATGTGAGCGCAAGGCACGTGGTGGCATGCGGTAGCGCCGCGACGTCACTCGACGATAAACCTCCACGTGGAAAAGCGTCGAGACCCACTTTGCGCAAGAGCTCCGGAAAACTGGCGCCCGGATCGTCGCCGGCGGTAAAACGTGGCATTGTCATGGTGCAACCAGTCGGGCTTACTGCCCACCCTTTTGCACGTAGCTCTTCACGAAGTCTTCCGCGTTGGTTTCGAGTACTTCGTCGATCTCGTCGAGCAACCCATCGAGCTCGGCTTTCAACCGGTCGGCGCTCTCTGCAGCGGGTGCGGTTTCGGTCTCGGTCGCGGACGACTGTTCCCGGGGTCCTGCCGGGCGTTGCTTCTTGGTACGTTCAGCCATAGGAGCACCATAGCAAGGCGTTCGCGCTGTGCAACCCGCCGTGCCTCATCGGTCAGGTTGGTGTGGTTTCGCTGAGCCGCTCAATGAGCTCGGCGGCATTCGTGCACGACGTCAAAAGGTCGCCGGTCAGGGCCTTGGTGCCACGCAGGGGTTCCATCATCGGCACGCGTCGAAGTGGATCACGACCGACATCAAACACGATCGAATCCCAGTTGGCGGCAACGATGTCGGCAGAGAAGCGGGCCAGACAGGTGCCCCGGAAATACGCCCGGGTTGTTTCGGGTGGTTGCTCGATGGCCTGTACCGCCGCATCGTGGTCGACCAAGGTGCGCAATCCGCAACGCATTGCGAGCGACCGGTCAGCACGCAAGTCGGAGTACTGCAGATCGATTGCCTTCAAGCGCACGTCGGTCGGCTGTAGCGAGTGGCGCTCGGCATACCCGTCGACGAGGCGCTTTTTGGCGACCCAATCCACCACGTTCGCCACCGACACGGGATCGCGCTCAAGACCAATGAGCACGTTTTCCCACTCTTCGAGAATGCGTTTGCCATCATCGACGGTGACCGAATCAAGCCCGTGTCGATCGGCCCACGAGCGGGCCTGGTCGAGCAACTCCCACTGCAACTCAAGGGCGGTGAGACGCTTGCCGTTGGCGAGGGCGATGATGGTGCGCAACGACGGATCATTGCTGACCTGGCGGATCGCCGTAACCGGGTGTGCCAACACGAGATCGTTACCCAACGCATCGTCCTCGATCATCGACAACACGATCGCCGTCGTGCCAACCTTCAGAAATGTTGCAACCTCGCTCATGTTTGCGTCACCGACGATCACATGCAGGCGGCGATACTTTGTCGGGTCGCAATGTGGCTCATCGCGGGTGTTCACGATCGGGCGCTTCAACGTGGTTTCCAAACCGACCTCTTCTTCGAAGAAATCAGCTCGCTGACTGAGCTGGTACGCCACATCGCCAGGCACCGACCCCGGCGCTTCGCAGCCGACCTTGCCGGCACCCGTGAACACCTGACGGGTCACGAAATGCGGGGTGATCTGCGAGACGAGTCGCCCGAAGGGCACGGCTCGATCGACGAGGAAGTTTTCATGACAGCCGTAACTGTTGCCTTTGCCGTCACTGTTGTTCTTGTACACGACGATTTCACCGTCGTTGGGCAGAAGCGCCTTGGCGCGCTGCATGCTTCGACGCATGATTTCCTCGGCAGCGCGGTCGTAGAGCACGGTTTCGGTCGTCGTGCGACATTCGGGTGTCGAGCATTCAGGGTGTGCATGGTCGACGTAATACCGCGCACCATTGGTGAGCACTGTGTTGACGAGATGGGTTTCAATATCGGGCGCCAGAATTTCGCCGAGCAGCAGCCCGCGGGCATCGTTGCCTGGTTGTTCGTCGAAGAAGTCCCACGGGGTGCGCGTTTCGGTGCGACCCAGGAAAGCGTTGATCAGCATCGAACTTGCGGTGACGGCATTGAGGTCGGCATTGCGCACGACGATCCCGTACTCAGTCTCGATGCCGCAAACCTTCGGAATCGCCATGTTTAGAGATACTGGCCGGTTGCCGTGCGTTCGATTGCTTTGCCACCGACGGTGTCATCATCGTGGGTGAGCGTGCGAATGAAGACGATTCGCTCACCCTTACGACCCGACACCTTCGCCCAGTCGTCAGGATTGGTCGTATTCGGCAGGTCTTCGTGTTCGCGGAACTCTTGACGAATCGAGGAGATGAGATCCTGCAAGTCGACGCCGCGTTCTCCCCCAGCCAAAAGACGCTTGATCGCGAGTTTCTTGGCACGCCGCACGATGTTTTCGATCATTGCACCAGAGGCGAAATCACGAAAGAATAGCGTTTCACGATCACCGTTTTGGTAGGTGACCTCCAGAAAGCGGTTCTTTTCATCGCTGGCATACATCTCTGCCACCGTGGCGTCGATCATTGTGCTGATCGCTTGCTTGAGATCGCCGTGTCTGGCAACCTCGCTTGCTGCAATCGGCACTTCGAGCGTGAGATAGCGACTGAAGATTTGCTGCGCCGCCGCCGCTCCCGGACGCTCGATACGAATCTTCACGTCGAGTCGTCCTGGTCGCAAGATCGCCGGGTCGATGAGGTCTTCGCGGTTGGTCGCCCCGATCACGATGACATTGCGCAGACCCTCGACGCCGTCAATCTCGGCGAGCAACTGTGGCACGATCGTCGACTCCATGTCGGATGAAATGCCCGTGCCACGCGTGCGGAACATGGAGTCCATTTCGTCGAAGAACACGATGACCGGCCAACCCTCCTCGCTCTTTTCACGCGCCCGTTGGAACACCATCCGGATTTGTCGCTCGGTCTCACCGACATATTTGTTCAACAGCTCGGGGCCCTTGATGTTGATGAAATAACTTCGACCTTTGTCGGCGCCCGTGCGGGCAGCGACCTTTTTCGCCAACGAGTTGGCCACCGCCTTGGCGATGAGTGTCTTGCCGCAACCCGGTGGACCATAGAGCAGGATGCCTTTCGGGGCTGGTAACTGGTGTTCGGCGAACAAGTCGCCGTGCAGGAACGGCAGTTCAACCGCATCGGCGATCGCCTCAATTTGGGAATCAAGACCACCGATGTCGTCGTACGAGATATCGGGAACCTCTTCGAGCAACAGATGTTCAACCTCAGGTTGTGCGAGTCGCTCCAACAGCAGACCACTTCGCACATCGAGTCGCAGGAGATCCCCCGCGCGTAGGTGGGTGCCACGGAGCGCATCGACTAGTTCACACACGCGGTCGTCGTCACCACGACCAGTCACGATGGCGCGGATGCCGTCTTCGAGGACTTCTTTCAATGAGACCACTTCACCGGTCGTTTCAGCGCCACGGGTGAGCACCACGTTGAGTGACTCATTCAACACAACTTCACTGCCCCGTTCGAGGGTCGCGACATCGATGCCGGGGTGCAGCGAGACCCGCATCTTGCGCGAGTTGGTGAGCACGTCAACCGTGCCGTCGTCGTTGGCGCCGAGCACGATGCCGTATGCCGACGGGGGTTGGGTCAATTTTTCAACTTCTTCACGCAGCGAGGCGACGTGGTCGCGTGCCTCCCGAAGTGCATAGGACAACTTCTCGTTCTGGGCCTTGGCGGTCGCCAACTGACCATTGGCGTCGAGCAGCCGCTCTTCAATTGCACGAAGTCGCGCACCTGTGTCGTCAGCCATGTCCTGAACCTAGCGGGCATCCGTGTATCGTGAATAGCCATGAAGGTATGGATTGACCAAGATCTCTGCACCGGTGACGGCCTATGCGAAGAGATCGCCCCTGACGTGTTCGCCCTGCTTGACGACGGTCTGGCCTATGTAAAAGAAGGCGACAAGATTTTCGCCACGGCCAAAAACAACGCCCAAGGTTCAGCCGGTGTGGCGAACTTCCTTGACAAACATCTCGATGCAGTCATTGAATCCGCCGAGGAGTGCCCCGGCGAATGCATCTTCATCGAACCGTAACGCGGTTCTTCTTAGCGCGCTGAGTCGGCGACGAGCAAACGCGCCGTTGTTAGAAAACCCGTGTGGGCCACCATGCGATGGTCGGGCCGCACTGATTCGCCCTCGATGTGCCAGGTACGGTGCAGAACTTCGAGCGTGCGCATCGCCACCCACTGCCCACGGTGTTGGTTGAGTACTTCTTGAACCTTGACTGCCTGGGTGATGCTCGGTGTGTATGCCACCACGACGCCGCCGGCATGCATCACCGCTGGCAGATGTGGCAGCACTTGCCATGGCTCTGGCAGGTCGAGTACAGCGCGATCGAAACGACCACCGTTGGGCAGGTCAATCCCGGCATACGAGTCGCGAATCATGACATGAAATCGTGCCGACGGTTCATCACCGAGAAATGATTCGACGTTCTTCTTGGCCCGCTGGGCAAAGTCTTCGCGCAATTCGTACCCGATCACCCGTGCGCCCGTTCGCAGCATGGTCATCGACAAAGCGCCGGAGCCCACACCCGACTCGAACACGAGATGCCCGGGTGCGATGTCGGCCAACATTGCAATCGGCGCGAGATCTTTCGGATAAATCACCTGGGCACCGCGCGGCATCTCGATGACGAAATCTTCCAGGGTCGGACGCAACACCACGTAGCGCGCACCCTTGGTGGATTCCACCGAGCAGCCCTCGGGTGCACCAATGATGTGCGAGTGCGCCACGAACCCGGCGTGGCTGTGGAATTCGCCCGTCGCCTCGAGCGTCACCAGGTAACGACGTTCTTTCGTGTCGATCAACAGCACCCGATCACCGCTGGCGAATGATGCAGGCATCACTTCAGCCGTTTCTTGTGCAGTGTCAGTTTTTGGAGCGTAACGGTTTCGCCATCGGCCAGTCGAACCGTGGTGCGCTCAACTTGGCGTTGACGACGCCGCCACCAACGCCACACGAATAGCCCGACACCAACCGCCGGGTAGCGCTTGATGGTGCGTGCCACCACCGTTACGCTGACCACGCGACCAGCGAGCCGTGATGCAGGACGCAGACTCGGCATTGCCTAGCGACGAATCTCGATGACACCTCGACGGCGGCGACCGCCTCGACGGCCAAAGAGATACGCAATCAACAAACCAGCGGCGATACCGACGACCGCAAACACCGTGATCGATGCCTTTTTGGTTTCGGTGATTTCGGTGACATCGTCCTGCAGGGTTTTGAACCGCTGCTCCAGGTCATCCCGGGTAATTATTTTGCGGTCGTTCATCGGGAACCGCGATTAAGTTCGAACACACTGACCCGTGACCAGGAAAAACCAGAGAGTGCCAGACCAACGGCGAGGGTCACGAGATACGGGATAAACGACAAACCATCGGCTTGCTCGGGCCACAACGTATGCAAGATGATGTCCTGTGAGAGTCGCAGTACACCCACCAGCACGATGATGATGCCCACGGACATAAAAAATGCCGCGAGCAGTCCGAAACCCAGCCACCGTCCGGCACCTTTCAGGGGGCCGACTGTCTCCTGTTTGGCGTAGTCGCGCACCAACTCGAGGGTCTCGACAGGGTCGAATTGCATACCTAATGTCTATCGGCGAGGTCGCTATCGCCGAACGGGTGATCGGCGCTCAGCGCTAAGAGCGGGGCAACAAACTTTGCTCGGTTGGTTGGTCGCTGAACGCCGAGAGCGCCTCCATCAACTCGTTCCACAACGGTCGATACTCCGACTGATTGGACACTCCTGCCCCGTTCAGCACCAGAGAAAATGTGACCACACCCCCACCACGAATGTCTGCGACCGGGAAAAAGCCGCTCAATGCCTTTGCGACACGCAACGTGCCGGTTTTCGCGCGCACCCGTCGTGACGCAGGCCCCGGCGTGAACGCCTCGCGCAACGTGCCCGTGGCGCCAGCCAGCGCCAACCCCGCACCGAGCGGGCTGTCGGCCCCGTATGCGTCGAGGAGGCTGACCAACGTTTGGCACGTCACGCGGTTGGCATCGTCCAGACCCGAACCGTCAGCCAACACCAACCCATCGACTGGAATGCCGCGTGCTTCGAGCACGTCGGCAACCACTCGCAGACCAGCAACGCGCGTCGGAGTTTGTTGACGCGCCAAACCAATTTCTTTCAACAACAGTTCGGCGACGTTGTTGTCGCTATTGCCGAGCAGGTCGGAGAGAATTGCGGCGAGTGGTGCCGAGATCAAGCGGGCAATTTCGGTGGTGGCAACCGGGGCGATTGCACTGCGGGGCGACCCAATGACGTTGATTCCCCGGGCGCGCAGCAAACGGGTGAACGCGGTGGCGGCGCTGATCGCCGGGTTGGCAGGCTTCAACGGCTCGCCCACCAAGATGCCGTCGTCGACCATCAGGGCACCGAGTGGGCCTGCCTCAATCGCCCGTATCCCGTCGCCCCAGGTGGGCACGTAGCGCTCGTCGTCGTAACGCGACTCGTCACCAACGACGGAACCGGTGATGGTGGTGATACCGCTGGCAAGTAGCCCGTCGGCGAGCGCGTCGAGGTAGGTCGGCGCCACCGGAGGGTTGATCTGGGTGGCTGGGTACGCGCGCGTCGTGAGCACCGGATCACCACCACCGACAAGCCAGAGGTTGCCGATGATCGTGGCCCCGGTGTGGTTCCCGAGTAACCTGGTTTCGAAGCGGTAATCGGCACCCAAGACGTCGAGTGCGGTGGCAGCCACCAACAACTTCATGTTGCTGGCGGGAATCAGCGGACGCTGTGCGCGAGTTCTTACAACATCGCGGGATTCGGTGCGCACCACCAGGCAGGCGTCGGGCGGAAGTTTCGCCGACAACACCGACAAACGGGTACGCGCGGTGGCCACCTGGGCCTCGATGGCAGTCGTCCGTGCGATGCGACGCACCGAAAATACCGGCTCGCTCGGTGATGGCCCGACGGTCGCTGCAACCGCGAGCGGTGCTGCTGCGCCACCGGCCGCACGTGTTACTTGCCAGGCCGAGAACATCGGCACGAACACAATTGCCGCCACAACAATGACGCTCGCCGCTGCTCGTTGGCCGTCGGCTGCGACAACGTGTCGGTCGAACCGTCGCAGTTGGTCGAACAAGCGCTCGAGGGGCGTGGTCACTGCGCCAAACCCCGATGGTGGGCGTATCGGTATGCATGACCAAGGGCGCGCACCGCCCGCGGGCCACTCGCGTAACACATTCCACCAAGCGCCCGCACGGTGCGTGGCCCGGCATTGGTCGGGTCGGCGACGGCCAGTTCCGTTGCCACCAGAATTGGCTTGCCTGTCGCCAGCGCCAAGTCGTGAGCGGCTGTGGCGAAGCGCTCGTCTTGTCGCTCGTGGTAGTCGACGATGCGGGCGAGACCGTGGTCGGGATGGAAAGCCCCCTCCCGCATCAGTCGTGCCTGATTCGCCTGGATGCCGATGCCGAGGTACACGACCGCGTCAACGCCAGCGGAGTTGGCGAGCACCGCGAGCACGGCGGGAATCGTGTCGCGCGTTTCACCACCTGCGCAGTCGACCGGATTGTTGCGCGACCAGCGGGCGACCAGCAACTCGTCGAGTTGATTCATGACGTCGTCTGGCAGTTCGGCCAGCTGCAACGTTGCATCGCGGCTGAGCGCGTCAGCGGTGACGACACCCCAGCCCCCCGCCGTGGTGAGAATCGCTACCCGATTGCCACGTGGCAACGACGATGTGGCGAAAAATGCGGCAGAATCGAAAGCTTCGTCCACGTCGAGCGCCCGCACGATACCGAGTTGGCGACAGAGTCCGCCGAACACATTGTCGTCCGACGCCATTGCGCCGGTGTGGCTCGACGCTGCGCGCGCTCCGGCCGCAGACGCACCACCTTTCACCAGCACCACGGGCTTGCGGGCGACCGCCAACTCCAGCGCCGTGCGCAACCGGCGCCCATCGGTGACCCCTTCGATGTAACTCAGTACCGTTGCCGTTGCACTATCACGCGACAGCCATTCGATGTAGTCGGCGACATCGACCGCCGCGGCGTTGCCGGCCGACACCGCCCGGGCCACACCCACCCCACTGGCACGGGCAAGATTCATGAAACTCGAAACGAAGTTGCCGCTTTGGCTGGCAATCGATATCGATCCGGGTGGCGGGTATGGAGCGACAATCTGGGCACACAGCGAGCTGGGTGTGCTCACGACACCTTGGCCGTTGGGGCCGGCAAGGAGCACGTTCGCGTCGCGGGCAGCGGCAACCAGCCGTGTTTCGGCGGCCTGACCCGCCCCGTCAGACTCGCCATAGCCCGCCGAGGTGACGAACGCTGCCCGAATGCCCCGCTCGGCGCACTCTTGCAACAACCGTTCGTTCACGCTCGCCGGTGTGCAGAAAAACGCCATGTCATATTCACCATGGGCAAGCTCACTCAGCGAACCGATGGTTTGCACACCGAGCACGACCTCGCCCGAAAGATTGGTGGCCGCTACCCGACCGCGATAACCGCTGGCCAACAAGTTGTGCAGCGAGACAAACCCGAACTTTCCCGGATGTGTCGACGCACCGAGCACCACGACACCACGTGGGTTGAACAATGCTTCGAATCCGGCATCGTCGTGACGCGGGAATTCAGCAACGTCGTCAGGCGTGAAGTTATTGCCGTTGCCGGGCGGAGTGTCGGTGCCCAGTTCAATCAAGGCATCGACGGCGACCGGCTCCCCAGTTGCCATGACGATCACCGGGTTGATATCGATTGAGGCGATATCGCTGCGCTGCAACGCAGCCTGTGCAACCGCGTCGACGATGCGCCACAGCGCCCCACGCTGGAGCGGCTGCTGGCCACGGAAGGCACCGAACAACTCGCGCGTCGCGAGTGAATCGAGCATGTCGTCGAGGTCATCGGCCGTCAGGGGTGCAACACGCATCTGAACGTCGCCGAATGCTTCAGCGTTGACACCACCCACGCCAATCACGATCACCGCACCAAACAGCGCGTCGCGCACCATACCCACCAACAATTCACGCGAACCCGTGACCTGCTTTGCGACGAGGAGTGCAACATTGCCGTCGTCGTCGCGACGTTGTCTGAGCAAATCGTTGGCAGCCTGTTCGACAGCGACACCGTTGTTGAGGCCGATGCGCACCAAACCTCGTTCGCTCTTGTGGGCCAAGCGCTCACCGACGAGCTTCAACACGACCGGATACCCGATCTGCTCGGCGGCAACGAGCGCCTCGCGCGCATCGCTCACGATCGCCTCGGGCGCGAACGTTACCCCGAACGCCGAAAGCACCTGTTTGGATTCGTGTTCACTCAGCGTTGGTTGGGTGGCCACGACTTCCAACGGTAGTGTTCGACGCTCATGCACATCGTTGCTGCACTCTTCGTTGATGACTTCGCGATGCGCCAAGTGGCGGGGCCCTCCACACGTCTCGATCTGACGGGTGTCTACTTTTCGCAGGTGGCGCCCCAGATACCACCCTGTACGTTGTCGCCACATCTGGTGGTGCTCATCTATTGCCCGACTGGCGAACAAGGTGACGGCGTGCTGCAGGTGGTATTTCAGAAACCAGGCGTTGCTCCCGAGACCACGCCACCGCTCGCCCAGAACGTCAGCCCGTTCTCCGTTGAGCCAAGCAAGTTCACGTATCGACTCGTGCGCGCCGAGTTGCCGATCGAAGAGTATGGGCAGATCCTCGCTCACTGCCGCATCGGACAAGGGTCATGGTTGACGGTGCCCCTCACCATTTTGGCACCGGTCGCGTAGTTCACCGTTTGGTCGGCCAGCGAACTATCGTCGCTCCCGTGGCGAGTCGTTTGTCCAGCGAGCATGACCGGCTCGCGGTGGCGATGGTGCGCGGTCTGGCGATGGATGCACCGCTAGCAGCCAAGAGCGGACATCAGGGCACGGCGATGGCTCTCGCGCCACTGGCCCATGTGTTGTACAGCCGCATCATGAAGCACGATCCTGCACATCCGCAGTGGTCGAGTCGTGATCGTTTCATTTTGTCCAACGGTCACGCCTCGATCCTGCAGTACGCAATGTTGTACCTCAACGGCTATGGATTGGAGCTCGACGACCTGCGGGCGTTTCGGCAGTGGGGTTCGCCAACCCCCGGACATCCGGAGGTCGGGCACACCGCAGGTGTCGAGGTGACTACTGGTCCACTTGGTCAGGGTTTTGCGAATGCCGTCGGCATGGCGGTCGCCGAGCGCCACCTGCGGGCGCGTTTCGGCGCAGCGGTGCACGATCATCATGTATTCGTCATCGCTGGCGATGGCTGCTTCATGGAAGGCATCAGCCACGAAGCAGCATCGTTCGCCGGGCACCAAAAACTCGAACGCTTGATCTGCATCCTCGATGACAACAAAGTGACCATCGACGGTGCCACCTCGTTGACGTGTAGCGACGACGTCGAACAACGCTTCGCTTCGTACGGCTGGAACGTCGTCGTGCTCGGCGAGATCGCCGACGACCTCGACGCTCTCGAGCAGGCCCTCAGTGCTGCAAAAGCACACACGGGTGCGCCCACGTTGCTCATTTTGCGTTCGCACATCGGCACGCCCTCCCCTGATTTCACCGATGCGCACGAAGCCCACGGCAATCCGTTCGGGGCCGTGCACGTCACGGCGACGAAAAAAGTGATAGGCATCCCCGATCAACCGTTCTGGGTCGATGCCCAGGCCGTTGATGCGTTGCGTATGCATGCGCGCACCCGTGGTGCCGAGGTGAGCGGTGCCAATGGCGCTGCAACGGCGCAGGCCGGTGCCGAATGGGCTGCGCTCTGGCACCGAGTGCCGAGCAGCGACTGGACTTCAGCACCTCCAACCTTTGACCCCGCCGTCAGCGTCGCCACACGGGTCGCCGTACAAAAGTCGATCGATGCCTCGCGTAGCGATGTGGTGGGGCTGCTCATCGGCAGCGCCGACCTCACCGGCAACACCGGTGCAAAGTTGACCGGTGCGACAGCCATGTCACCCGAACACCCCGAGGGCAGTCAAATTTATTTCGGCATTCGTGAACATGCGATGGGTGCGATCGCCGTTGGCTTGGCGATGCACGGGGGTATCACGCCAGTGGTCGGAACTTTTTTTGTCTTCGCTGATTACATGCGTCCGGCCCTGCGTTTGGCGGCGTTGTCACAGGCGCGGGTGATCTTCATCTTCTCGCACGACTCGGTGGGGGTCGGTGAGGACGGGCCGACACATCAACCGGTGGAGCAACTTGCCTCGTTGCGTGTCATCCCGGGCCTGCACGTGGTGCGACCGGCCGACGCCAACGAAACGGCACACGCGTGGCGCCAGGCTTGCGATCGCACGGGGCCGACCGCACTCGTGCTGTCGCGCCAGAACACCCCCATCATCAGTGATGGGCACGCAGTGGAACGCGGTGCGGGAATCGTGCGCGACACCGACGGTTCGCCACGACTGACCATCGTCGCCACCGGTACCGAAGTGGCGCTGGCGGTTGCTGCAGCCAACACCCTCGGTGAGCAAGGCATCGCGGTGCGCGTGGTGTCGATGCCCTGCCCAGAACTTTTTGCCGGCCAAGACCCGACCTATCGTTCGCATGTTTTGCCGATCGGGGTGCCGGTGTTGGCGGTTGAGGCCGGTAGCACCTACGGCTGGAGCACGTTCGCCGATGACGCGATCGGTATCGACCGGTTCGGCGCGAGCGCCCCGGGCAATGTGGCGTTGGAACGGCTCGGAATTTCCCTCGACAACGTCGTGGCCCGTGCCCGCGACCTGCTCGACGCACTCGGGGCGTAACGATGAATTTGTTGCGTCGACTGCACGATGAATGTGGGCAAAGCCCATGGCTCGACAATCTGCGACGCGGTTGGATCACAAGCGGGCAACTCGCTGCACTGCGCGATCGTGGCGCACGCGGGCTCACCAGCAACCCGACGATCTTTCAAAAAGCCATTCAAGGCTCGGCTGACTATGACACCCAATTCGAGTCGCTGTCGCGCGCCGATGTTGCACCGCTGGATGCGTACTGGGAACTCGTGTTGCGCGACATCGACGCCGCACTCGATGTGTTCGCACCGACCTACGCCGAGTCGGGTGGTGTGGATGGCTTCGTCAGCGTCGAGGTCGACCCGGGGTTGGCCCACGACGGTGCAGCAACGCTGCTCGCCGCACGTGCCCTGCATACCCGCATCGCGCGTCGCAACGTGATGATCAAGATTCCGGCCACGACCGAAGGCCTGCCGGCGATTCGCACGATGATCGCCGAGGGTCGCAGCGTGAACGTAACGCTCATCTTCAGCCTCGAGCGTTACGCCGATGTGCTCGAGGCCTATGTTGCAGGTCTCGAAGATCATCTGGCGACGGGTTTCAACGACTTGTCATCGATCGCGAGCGTCGGAAGTTTCTTCGTCTCACGTGTCGATACCGAGGTCGACCGTCGACTTGACGCCGTCGGCACCGCTCGCGCCGGTGAATTGCGCGGTCAGGCAGCGATTGCGCAGGCGCAATTGGCCTACGCACTGTGCAGCGAAAAGTTCGCCGGCGCACGCTGGGCACGTTTGGCGGCCGCTGGGGCGCGAATGCAGCGCCCGCTGTGGGCGTCGACATCGACGAAGAATCCCGCCTATCGCGACACGTTGTATGTCGATGAACTCATCGGGCCGAACACCGTAAACACCTTGCCCGACGCCACGCTCGAGGCATTCGACGACCACGGTCGTGTCGCGCGCACGATCGATGCCGATATCGACAAGGCACGACGGTTGTGGCTCGACATTGCCGAGGCAGGTGTCGACCACCGTGACGTGGCGGACCGCCTCGAACACGAAGGTGTCGCATCATTCCAGAAGAGTTTCGATGAACTACTCGGTGTACTCACCGCCAAATCAGCGGCGATACGCGGGCACTCCTAGCCGCTCAGGCATCGTCGGACGACGACGGCAGTCGTTCGAGCAAACCAATCGCTTTTTCCACGGCGCGCCGCGCTTGCGTCAATGCACGCTCACTGTCTGGTCGCTTTGTGCCACCCGCACGCAGGGTTTCGCTGAGCGCACTGATTGCCCGATCAGCCAAATCTTCTGACACCGAACGCAGCCGGCTGATGATGTCGTCGAGGTCCGACATGGCGCCGGTTCAACCGCCTTTTTTGTTCGACCGTCGGCGATCTTCGATGCTCAGCCAACGCTTACGGATGCGCACGGACTTGGGTGTCACCTCCACAAGTTCGTCGTCACCAATCCACTCGATCGCCGTCTCCAGTGAGTGGATGACTGGGGCGGCCAACTTCACGCCGTCGTCATGGCTGTGCGTGCGGATGTTGTTCTTTTCCTTCGCTCGAACCGCGTTCACGACCATCTCTTCGCCGCGGGCACACTCGCCCACCACCATGCCCTCGTAGACCTCGTTGCCTGGCTCGACGAACAACGTTCCACGCATCTGCAGGTTGTCGAGCGCATAGGCGGTAACCGGTCCGATGCGGTCGGCAATCATCGCCCCACCGAGACGATGCGGCACGTCGCCCGCCCAGGGTTCAAAACCGGCGAAGCTCTGGTGAATGAGTGCAGTGCCGCGGGTAACCGTGAGCAACAACGAGCGGAACCCGATAAGCCCGCGTGATGGTGCAGAAAAATGCATGATCGTGCGACCGGAATCACCGGTTCGCATGTCGACGATACGACCACGACGCGGGGCGATCGCCTGAGTGACCGCACCGACGAACTCGTCGGGCACGTCGACCGTGCCGCGTTCATATGGCTCGTGCGTCTTGCCGTTGACCTCTTTGGTGATGACCTGCGGGCGGCTTACCTGCATTTCGTAGCCCTCGCGGCGCATATTTTCGATCAACACCGCAAGTTGCAACTCGCCACGACCCGCCACCTCGATGATGTCGGGTGACTCGGTGTCGAACAGTCGAATCGAGACGTTGCCAAGAATCTCGCGGTACAAACGGTCACGCAGGTGTCGACTCGTTACATATGTACCCTCGCGACCAGAGAATGGCGAAGAGTTGACGGCGAAACTCATCCGCAAAACCGGCTCGTCCACTTCGAGACGAGGCAGGGCGACGGGGGTCTCGACGTTGGCCAGCGTGTCACCGACGTTCACGTCCTCGATTCCGGCGACGATGAACAAGTCGCCGGCAACGATCGTGGAAACTTCAGTGCGACTGATGCCGGTGAATTGCGACAGATGCGAGATCTTTCGCTTCACCATCAGCGGGGCGTCGCCGTCGGGCTTGCCGAGCAATGCAATCGTGTCACCCTTGCGCAGCGTGCCGGCATGCACACGCCCAATCGCCAAGCGACCGAGGTAATCACTGGCATCAAGGTTGGTGACCAGTGCTTGCAACGGCGCTCCCGCGTCGCCCTGCGGGGCGGGAATCGCGTCGAGGATGGCATCAAGGAGCGGCACGAGGTCGGCATCGGCACCTGGCATTCCAACACCCTTCATCGCGCGACCTTCGCGGGCAACGGCAGAAATGACGGGAAAGTTCAAATGGTGGTCGGCATGGGCAAGATCCAAGAAGAGATGTTCGACGTCGAGCAGCACTTCCTCGGGGCGAGCGTCGCTGCGATCCACCTTGTTGATCACGAGCACGACGGGCAGGTCGGCAGCAAGCGCTTTGGACAGCACGTAGCGAGTTTGTGGCAGTGGGCCTTCAGCAGCATCGACGAGTAACAACACACCATCGACGAGCGCCAATGCACGCTCTACTTCGCCACCGAAGTCGGCGTGACCTGGTGTGTCGACCAGATTGATCTTGACGCCACGCCACTCGATCGACGCAGCCTTGGCAAGGATCGTGATACCACGTTCACGCTCTTGGTCGTTGGAGTCCATGACGCGCTCCACGAGCTGTTGGTGCGCAGCAAAGGTTCCGGTCTGACGCAGCAATTCATCGACCAACGTGGTCTTGCCATGGTCAACGTGCGCGACGATCGCGACGTTGCGAAACAGATCGCTCAGTTGGACGACCCTTCGTCGTCGGCAATTTCGCCCTCATCGTTGAACACCACGCCGTAGCGCTCGGCAATTTCGGCGAATTCATCCTGTTCACCTTTGGCGATTTTTTCCGCAGCAATACCAAGATCAGCGGCGCTGGGGCCGGACTGCTTCAATTTGCGCGCCTCTTCGAACCGACGATGACGACCTTTTTTCACTGTAAGGCTCCGTTTGTAGTAGCGGAGCCACGAGGGTCATCCGCCTAGGCGATGGACATTAGATAAGAGTTTACTCGCTGTTTGCGTCTTTGGCAGGGATAAGCCTGAGCCTGCCGTCACCATCAAAAGACAGACCTGTCTCACCGGCGAGCAGTCGTTCAATGTCGCGACCGACCAGATCACGCCGCCAGCCGTGCGCCAATCGCGATTCTGCACCCGCCAAGAGCGCCACGATGTCGCGGTTCGTGGCGACGAGTGTCGGGTCGATGTCGTGGGTGCGGGCCAGTTCGCCGATCCAGGCGGTCACGAGCGTGACGGCTGGTCGGAGCCGTTTTTCGAGCGGCTCGTGGCCATTCGACTCGATCTCCACGATCCGATCCCGACCTTCTTTCACCGCCGCCAAAACTTCGCGGGCGATCGACCCGTTGAGATACCGCTCGTCAACGCCACGGGCGTGCGACAAATCCTCGGTCGACTTCGGCGCTGCCTGCGCTATCCCGATGAGTGCCATGTCGCTCATCACGCGGCGTAACGGCACATTGGTCGACATTGCTCGGCGCTCCCGCCACGCGGCCAACGCCTGAGCCACACCTCGCGCTTCGCCCTTCAACGCCCGTGCATCCTTGATTCGCAACCAGGCTTCATCGGGGTTGCTTTCTCCCCACGGACGTTGGCGCAACTCTTCGCATGCTTGGGCGACCCATCCACCGCGACCAAGTTCGGTGAGTCGCGCACTGATACGTTCGAACAGTTGCTCGAGGTACGCCACATCGCTGCGCGCGTACGAACATTGACTGGCCGTGAGCGGTCGGCGCATCCAGTCGGTCATACGGTCACCCTTGGACAGCATCACCTTCAGCAGCGACTGCACCAAAGATGCCAACGACGGCGTTGAGTAGCCGATGAACCCGGCAGCAAGTTGGGTGTCGAACATGCGGCTCGGAACTTCGCCCACCGCATATCGCATCACTTCCAGGTCCTGTTGCGAGGCATGCAAAATTGCGAGACCCGGACCCCGCAACAGATCGGCCAATCCGCGCGGGTCAACCGCAAGGGGGTCGATCAATACATTCGTCGTGCCCCACTGCAGTTGCACGAGTGCCAGCCGGGGAAAATACGTGCGTTCACGGTGGAATTCGGTATCCAGCGAATACAGCGGTGCAGACAGGGCCTCGCGCACCACTTCGGCCAAAGCTGCATCATCGCTGACGAAGTGTTCCGTGACGCTCAAGCAACCACCTTGGCCGTCACGCTTCGTTACCGGTCTCAAGTTCGCTGCCGAGGGCTGCAAAACCGAGCGTGCCACCGGCAACATTGACCACATTCGTCACTCCTGCACTATGCAGAAATTCGCAGGCCCGCATGCTGCGCCCTCCGCTGGCACAAATCACGTACACCGGCGTTGGCCTACGGAACGCTTCGACGGTGTCGGGCACCGTGCCGAGCGGAATCGAAATCGCGCCCTTGACATGGCCTTCCTGAAACTCGTCCGGTTCACGCACATCGATGACGACCCCACCGCGAGCCAGGATGGTGTCGAGCTCGTTTACCGAAATTTCCCGTACCGACATAGCGATTGAGCCTACCCATGGGCCGATGGTGAGTCAGCGATGGCTTGCAGCGTTTTCTGATCGTTGGCATTGACCAACTCGTGTTCTGCGACGGGCATGAATAGGACCGCGCAATGTGTGAGTGCCTCGTGTAGTGCGCGCACTCCTGTTTCGTACTGATGCTCGAGCAATGGTCTGGTGCTCGTGCGCGCCGCGATGATCGTCCAGTGGCTGCGTTCTGCAGATGCAACCGCGATCTCGGCGCTCTCGAGTGCGTTGCACAAACTGGTGATGGTGGCCGAGGTCAGAAGCGGCACATCACAGGCGATGATTACCGCACGATCACAACCAGCCGACTCGGCGTACAGCAATGCGCTGAGCACCCCGAGCAATGCCGAACGCTCGGGCCCGAGAGCCGCCCGCCCGCCGACTGCATCGGGCACATGCACCGCACCATGCGCCACCACAGCCCGCGGATTTCCCCCGACATAGGCCAGTTGGGTGATCGTCGCGGCGTGCAACGTCGCGAGCTGGTGATCGAGCAGGGTCTGACCGCGGAATATTGCTGCGGCTTTGTCTCGGCCGAATCGTTTGCTTTCACCGCCGACGAGCACGGCGCCGAGCACCGCACGAATGTTCATGGCTGGTGTTGCTAGGCGCGACCCCGGGGGTCGAGTTGCATGAGAAATTGCCCACAGCGAATCGCCTCTGATGTTTCACCGATGACGCCAGCGTGCAGTGCCAGACCCTCGAGACATTCCAAAAAGCCGTGATTCGACTCGTGGGCCCAGCGCACGAAGCCCGAACCTCGCCAACCACTCCCCCGCAACTGGTCAAGCCCGCGGTGATAGCCGATGCGAAATGCCATGTAGGCATCCACGCCAGGCGTGCTGGCTTTACCGAGCGCCGCCCAAGCTTGCAAACACGTCGGATGGTCGGCGACCACCCGCGAGACCGCCGCCCGACGTTGCTCTAGTGCCACGGCGTTGGCCTGCGCGAGTGCGTGCGTGATCGCGACGGCAATCGCCGGCATCACCGTCTCGGGTGGACCACTGCGCGACATTGAGACTGGAAGGTCACTCATATGCGCAGTCTATGAATGCCAGGCTGGCAGACTTTCGGCCACAGTGGATATCTCATCGTTCAACGCCCAGTCGGCACGAGATGCATCGCTCATAGCGATGGTCGTCGGAGTGCTGGGCATCCTGGTGGTGCTCAAGTTCGTGTCGTCGGTGGTCTCCAAGTTGCTCCTCGTCGCCGTCTTTGCCGGTGTGATCTGGCTTGGTTTCACCCAGCGCGATTCACTTTCAGCGTGCATTGCCAAGATTCAAGCCCGCGTCGAACAGGGTGATACCAGCGATATCACCTGTAGTTTCTTCGGGCGTGACGTCACGGTCGAAATCCCGTTCAACCTCCCCGGTGGCTGAGCGACCGCTCGCCAGCCTCACCGCGTTTCTCGACGGTTCGCCAACGTCGCATCATGTGGTGGCAACCGCCGTAGAGCGACTGCTGGCGGCCGGCTTCGTGTGGTTCGATACCGCCAGCGAATTCCCGAGTTTTGCGGGTCGCGCGACGAAGGGTTTCGTCACCCGCGATGGGGCGATCATCGCCTTCGTTACATCCCCGCGCGTGAACGACCATTTTCGTGTCGTCGGAGCCCACACCGACTCGCCCGGCTTGCACCTCAAATTGAATCCGGAAGGTACAGCCAGCAACTTCGGAACACTGGCCGTGGAAATCTACGGGTCACCACTGTTGAACTCATGGCTCGACCGCGATCTCGATGTGGCTGGCCATGTCGTGCATCGCGACGGTTCGCGACGGTTGTTCCGTTCGACACAGGCGATTGCCCGACTTCCGCAACTCGCCATTCACCTCGACCGTGGTGTCAACGAAAGCGGTGTCGTGCTGGACAAACATGCCCATCTGCGCCCCGTGTGGCACACCGGCACGACCGAACTGACCATTGCTGATTTTGTCGCGATGCTCGCCGGCGTCGCACGCCGTGATGTGCTCGCCGTGCACGCTCAACTCGTCGACCATGAACCGGCGCGGGTCATCGGTGTCGATGGTTCGCTGCTCGCCAGTGGACGACTCGACAATCAATTGTCATGTTGGGCAGCGGTCCACGCGATGAGGGCCGTGGCAGGCAACTCCGGTGTCGCCGTGGCGGCACTGTTCGACCATGAAGAAGTCGGCAGTGAAAGCACGACGGGTGCCGCCGGGCCACTGCTCGAACACGTTCTGGAACGGGTGGCGTACGCCCTCGGCAAATCACGGGGCGAGTACCTGGCAATGTTGCCGGCCTCAGCTTGCTTGTCGTGTGATAACGCGCATGCGGTGCATCCGAACTATCCGGAACGCCATGACCCCCACCACGCGCCGCTCGTCAACCGGGGTGTGGCACTGAAGAGCAACGCCAATCAGCGATATGCCACCTCGGCGGCGTCAAGCGTCGCCTTCCTTGCGGCCTGCAAAGCCGCGCGTACGACACATCAGGTATTCATGTCGCGCAACAACCTGCCGTGCGGTTCGACCATTGGTCCGATCACGGCAACACGACTCGGCATCGACACCGTGGATGTCGGTGTACCGCAACTGTCGATGCATTCGGCGCGCGAGGTGTGCGGGGTGCAGGACGCGCTTGATTTACCGAACATCGTGGGTGCATTTCTGCGCGGCTAGGCGGCCCCAACACGACGGCGGGCGTCGTCGAAGGCAGCCTGCAAGCGATTAGTGAGCTCGGCGGTGATCGCCGCCATCTTCTCGCGATCAACGCGACCCGTACTTGCTCGCTCGACCACGATGGGTGCCCCGATCGTGAGATGACATTTTCGTGGCCAGATCATCTTGGAGCCCTTGCGCATCACCTGTTCTGATCCACCGATGCCCACCGGAATGATCGGAACCCCGCGCTTCAACGCAACGTACGCCGGGCCATCGAACAGCGGATGCAGAGTGTTGCCCTGCTGTCGCGTGCCCTCGGGAAACATCACAAGAGGTTCTCCCCCGTCGAGCACCGCCACACAACGCTTCAACGCCTCGAGGTCGGCTGCTCCACGCGTGACCGGAAAACCACCGAGCAACGAAAAAAACTTGCCGAGTGTCTTAAACTTCCACAGCGAGTCCTTGCCCATGAACCGCGCGCGGCGGCGGGTCACGAATGACGCGAGCGGCGAGTCGACGTTCGAGCGGTGCACAGGCGCGATGATGTAGGCCCCGCTCTTGGGCAGATTTTCCTTGCCGCTGATTGAATAACGGAACCACACTTTACAGAGAATCAGCAGCAGGTCGCGCACGACGACGTACAGAACCCGGGTCGCCAGCGACTGGCCGACGAGTTGCGTCGCGTGTTTCGTCATGACGTGTATTTCGTCATGACGATTTGAGCCGCGCCGTGAGCAGCTGTCGGATATCGGCCACAACCTCGTCGATGGTCCGCTCGCTGGTGTCGACCACGACAGCGTCAGGGGTCTGGCGCAGCGGGCTGTCGTCACGATTCGAGTCGCGTTGATCACGTTCGGCGATCGCCCGCGTAATTTCAGCGACGTCTCCCCCGTGTTGGGCCACCCGTCGTTGGGCACGCACCAATGGTGAGGCAACGAGGTACACCTTGAGTGCCGCATCAGGAAATACGACCGAGCCGATGTCACGACCTTCCACGACGCCGCCACCGTGCTCGACGATCCATTGGCGTTGACGTTCACGCATCTCCCCACGCACGTCCGAATTGACCGCCACATGGCTGACGGCTGCGTCGACTTCCGGCGTGCGGATCGCACTCGTTGCATCGATGCCGTCGACGTGCAACGAGTCGGCCGTTTGCACGAATACGACTTCACGCGCCACGCGCGCCACCGCCTCGACATCGGTGGCCTGCAGGCCACGTCGCAAAACCGCCCATGTAACCCCGCGATACATGGCCCCGGTATCGAGATAACCCACGCTCAGTGCCCGTGCCAGCGCTTTGGCAATCGTCGACTTGCCGGCCCCGGCTGGACCATCGATGGCAACGACGACGGGCAACATCACCAGCTGGTGTCGATGGGTCGACCTTCGTCGTAACCCGACGCGCTCTGAATTCCCACGGTTGCCAGCAAATACAGCTCATCGATGCTGCGCGCACCCGAATAGGTGCACGACGAACGAACACCCGCAACGATTTGGTCGATGATGTCCTCCACCCCCGGCCGTTGTGCGTCGACATACATGCGGGAGGTGCTGATGCCCTCCTCGAACAATTCTTTACGCGCCCGGTCAACCGCCGATTCACTGCGAGTGCGATTGCGTACCGCACGGTTCGATGCCATGCCGAAACTTTCCTTGTACAACCGACCTTGCGCATCACGCACCGTGTCGGCGGCTGATTCGTACGTGCCAGCCAAGAGCGACCCGAACATCACATTGCCGGCCCCAGCCGCCAAACCGAGCGCCACGTCACGCGGGTAGCGAACACCCCCATCGGCCCAGACATGTTTGCCGAGTGACCGGGCAGCAGCAGAGCACTCGAGCACTGCGGAAAATTGTGGGCGTCCGACGCCGGTCATCATGCGCGTGGTGCACATCGCACCAGGCCCGACGCCAACCTTTACGATGTCGGCACCGGCATCGATGAGATCGCGCGTGCCCTGCGCAGTGACCACGTTGCCGGCCACAATTGGCGTCGCATCAACAATGTGACGCACCTCGCTGACGACGTCGAGCATGCGGTCTTGGTGTCCGTGTGCGGTGTCGATAACGATGACATCAACACCAAGCGCGACGAGCGCCTTGGCGCGGGTGGCCGGGTCGGCATTGACGCCAACCGCCACGGCGATAAGCAAATTGCCGTTTCGATCAACGGCAGGTTGATAGATGGTGCTGCGTAGTGCACCCTTACGGGTGATACAACCACGAAGTTGCCCTGAGTCGGCAATGACCGGGGCAAAGTTCAAGCGGGCCTCGGTGAGCCGTTCGAACATCGTCTGGGCATCGAGCCCGTCAGGCAACGTGAAGATTTCCCGGCTCATTACGTTGGAAATCTGGGTAAAGCGGTCGAAGCCAGCGGCGTCATGTTCGGTAAAAATACCGATCGGTGCCTGCTCGTCGTCCACGACGATGAGCGCCCCGTGCGAGCGTTTATGGATGAGGCTCAGTGCCTCGCCCACCGTGTCATGACCCGACATGGTGATTGGTGTGTCGTACACGCAGTGCCGTGATTTCACGAAGGAAACCACGGTCTCGACGACATCGAGCGGAATGTCTTGCGGGAGCACGACGACGCCACCCCGACGCGCGACGGTTTCGGCCATTCGACGCCCGGCGATTGCCGTCATGTTCGACACCACGATGGGGATGGTGGTGCCGATGGCATCAGGGGTGCGCAGGTCGACGTGCATGCGCGACGAGACCGACGACAAGTTCGGCACGAGGAAAACGTCGTTGTAGGTGAGGTCGTAGTTCGGTTGACCGTTCAAAAACTGCACCACGAACCTCCAAGTCGACGCAACGCCGACCAGCCAAGGCTACTGTTAAGCGCTGCGCACCAAAGTGCGCACGCCACAGCAACATGAACCGCGCCGCGCCACTCC
>CAMAWR010000007.1 GCA_945862045.1 Bifidobacterium breve | reverse complement strand
GTCAAGGTGCAGCGACCGCAGGTTGGCACGCTCGTACGCAAAGACCTGAAGGTCATGGCCTGGATGGCACCGTTCTTGGTTGGCCGCATCAAGATTGCGGCGCTTGCCAACCCACCGGCCCTCGTTGAATTGTTTGCCGAGACCATCGTCGAAGAACTCGACTTCCGACTCGAGGCGTCGAACATGCTCGACATCGCTGGCATCCTCGCGGACTTGAAGCAGGACGGTTATGTGATACCGCGTCCACACGCCGAACTAGTCACACGTCGCGTCATCGTGATGGAGCGCCTCGAGGGTTTCAAGTTCGACGATGTGGCCGGCATGAAAGACGCGGGTATCGACACCGAGGCAGTGATTCGCACGGGCATGGTGGCCTTCATGGAAGGTGCATTGCTCTACGGCGTGTTCCATGGCGACTTGCATGGTGGCAACCTGTTCGTGATGCGCGACGGCCGCACGGCGCTACTCGACTTCGGCATCGTCGGTCGCCTCAGCGGAATACGTCGTATGGCATTTTTGCGCCTGATGCTCAGTGCAACGACCAACGATGTGAAGGGGCAAATCACCGCCTTGCGCGACCTCGGCGCGCTGCCGATGGATACCGACATCGATGCAGTCATCAAAGACCTGCGCCTTGACCAGGTCGCGATCGACCCCACGACGTTGTCCGGCGAACAACTCGTGCAAGAGGTACAACGCATCGTCAAGGCACTGCTCGCCTACGGCGCGCGGATGCCCAAAGAACTCATGCTGTACGTGAAGAATATGGTATTCCTGGACGGTGCGATTGCCCGTTTGGCCCCCGACCTGGATTTGCTCGGCGAAATCGCCAACATCTCGATGCTGTTTGCGCAACGCCATGGTGAACAACTCGGCCGCGAACTGGGCATCGATCCCACCCAGGTGGAAATCAACCTGGACAGTGTCAAAGCCGGGCTCGGCGTCGGCAACGACGTGAACACCATGACGTATCGCGACCTCCAGAAGCGCCGGGAAATCATCTCCAAGCGCATGCGCGACCACGTCGCCCGCTGACCGCTCGATTTGTCAGTATTGACACGTGCGTCTCGTTATCGCCCGTTGCACGGTCAGCTACGTCGGTCGACTTGAAGCCTCACTGCCCGAGGCCACGCGCCTCATCATGGTCAAAGCCGATGGCTGTGTGGCAATCCATGCCGACGGCGGCGCCTACAAGCCGCTCAACTGGATGAACGCGCCAAATGAGATTCGTGAGTTTCCTGATCGCTGGGAAATCACGAACCCCAAGGCCGAGCGTCTCACCATCCACCTGCTCGAGGTATTCAGCGATATCAGCCATGAACTTGGCGACGACCCGGGTTTGTCGAAGGACGGTGTCGAAGCACACCTGCAGGAGTTACTGGCTGCCGACCCGACGGTGATCGAAGAGGGGCTCACATTGATCGCCCGCGAATACCCCACTGCCATCGGCCCGGTCGACCTGCTCTGTCGTGCCGGCGACGGCACGACGGTGGCAATCGAAATCAAACGGCGCGGCGAAATTGACGGTGTCGAACAACTTGGTCGCTATTTGGAATATCTGCGTGCCGATTCGTCGCTCGGTGTGTTGCGCGGTATGTTCGTGGCACAGTCGATCAAGCCGCAGGCTCGCACGCTGGCCGAAACCCGCGGTCTCACTTGGAAAGAAGTCGACTACGATCAATTGCGCGGCCGCCGCGAGGACGAATTGAGGTTGTTCTAAAAATGACGAAGCTCAAAGTTCCGCGAGACCGCGTAGCGACAATTCTGCTAGCTACTTTTCTCCTCACACCCGGAAGCCCTGCGCTGCTCTTTGATGGACTACCGCTCGGTCGTCGCGTAGAAGTTGGAGCACTGCTCGTCGTTTTAATCTCAGTAGTCAGTCGATCTACCCGAGCGGCGACACATCGCTTCTTGTCGGTTGGCAATCGACGCAGTGCATTCATCCTCGTTGTTGCAGCCCTGATATTTCTAAAACTCTTTACTTTTCTCAGGTTTCCCATCGGCGAAAACTTTGAGGTCTGCCTCAAGAGTACATACCGTCCAGTTGTGGAGGCTTGCGAGAAGTCATTTGACTACCTTTTCCACTCAAACGACGGAGTAAATGCACAAGGTGCTATTACTCGTGTTGATTCCCGGATTGACTTCCGTACCACCACGGGCAATCCAAATTCAACTCTCGGCTCGTCGCACAGCACTTGGAATCTTCCATTTCAGAATGAGTTTCCTCGATTCAGCGAACTCTGGATGAACCGACTGCCATTCTCTGCGAAAGTGGGAGCTGTCTTTACAGCTCCATTAGAGAGTCTGTTACCAGTTGAGTACGTCGGCGAGATCTCAATAGCGACAGAGTCCGGAACCGTATCAGCGACCGACTATGAATTCAGAAAACTCCTGCTCGTTCCCATCCAGCCAGGGCGTCAAGAGCTTCGGATTGACTACAGCTTTAGCGACGATGATTCTTTCGAGGTACCTGACGAGGCTCCACAGCTGCGAGGCCCTTATGCACACCTAGTGATTGGTGCACCCTTCCCGCGCGCTGACATTGCACCGCTTCAACTCACAATTCGGGGATGGGTAGTCAATGTGAATGACTCCAGGCGAATTCAAGCAATTGAGGCTCGCAACTCCGGACGAAGCATCCCAGTTAGCCGTGAGGAACGGCCCGATGTTGCCCAATTCTTTGGTAATGCTCGCCATTTGAATGGGGGGTTTCGCTCGGATATTTACTCTCCAACATCCGATAGGCAATCCGAGACATTTCTCATTTACGCAATTCTCGATAGTGGTGAAGAGGTCCCAGTAGGAGAGGTTCAAAGTCCCGACTGGTCCTCTGCCAATTTGACTCCAGTTGTGTCGCTGGCCAAACAAAGCGTGTTGAAAGTGGACGTCGCTGCGTGGTATTCGCTAGCCGAAAATCCAGATCTTCTACGGGCAGAGCACAGAATTCCGCCTTCGCTCATTTCAAGACCATTACTCGTTGGACTTGATATGGCACATTTTGCGCTCTTTCTGACGTGCCTCATTGCTCTTTGTGTTCAAAGCCTCGTGAAAAACCGAAGAAATTTCTGTGAGGCGCTGCTTCTCGCTGCAGGAGTTGGGACGGTCATATGGCTCGGGTATGGCTTCAGTGCGCGATACATCCCATGGCTTCCACAGTCACCAATAGCCACCGTTCTCGTATTAGCACCAGTCGTGTGGCTAATTTACACCAAACGAAGCCTGACAGGTCTATACGTCGGCGTAGTAGCAACTATCACCTCGTACTTCCTTGCCGTCCCACCATTCCGATCGTTCACCGGCCTAGGTGGGGCCGACTGGTGGGGATTCATGATTTTTCGAGATCGCCCAATGGATTGGTTCGTTTATCAGGGATATGCCTATCAAATACTTACACAACAGTCTCTGCGGGCTGGTGAAGATGTCCTATATTTCACGCCAGCTGCTCGATACATCATCTTCTTGAGCCATATTCTCTTCGGAAACAACGACGTCCTTATTGGCATCGTCGTGTACGCAGGACTGATAGGAAGTGCCTTGTTCGCATTTCAGCAGCTACTTGCTTCGAACTTCACAGATAGAACAACTCGACTGCTGACAGTCGGTGCAGGATGTGTGTTCCTTGGGGTCTCCTACAGTTCCCTAGGGACCCAACTGTCAATTGCGAGCTCGTCGGAAACATTCGCTTGGACAATATTCTTCGTCGTGACTGGGCTTATGGTCCGACTAGTTTCGATACCGCCAACAAGTCGCTTCCTCTGCGTCATTGGAATTCTGCTGGGCTCAATTGTCTTTATTCGTCCGAATTACCTTATGGTCAGCATCTGCTTCGTGGTCGCCTGTTTGATATTGATTGAAGGGAAAAGGAAGTTCAGCAATCAACAATCGTCACTACTCCTATCTGGCTGGCTACTGTTTGGGTTCGTTATCATTTTTGCCCTACCGCTGCTTCACAACGTATATTACGGCGAAACTGTTAACTTTTTCACCAATCGAAGCGATCCGGCTCAGACCGTATTCGAACCACGAGAAATCCTCAATTTTTTTGGTGACTCAGCTATTCGCACAGTTGTATTACAGAAATTCGAGCGGTTCTTGTACTGGCAGAAGCCAAGTCGTGATTCTTTCCTCGTAACATCCTGGGTTAGCCAGAGTCTTTATATTGGCGCGGCAGGAGTCGTAGTAAAACGACGCCACAATTTACCCGCGGCGGTCGCAATCCTGCTGGCTCCCATTGCGTATGTCTTGAGTGCTGCCCCTTTTGGAATCATGACAATTCCCGAGCGACAGTTTGCAATGGCGACTCTGGCTCTTGCTGCCACCTCTGGCTTAGCGCTAATCGTGAGTCGAAACAAGTCCCAACAAGTGAAGGTGGCTGACGAGGTTTCGGTCATTCAGCCGATGTCAATAACCTCTCGTGAACTATCGTCATGATCCGAGAGATGCAGGCACATGACTTTCCGGCAGTGATGCGGATGAACAATGACAACGTACCGGCAGTGTCATTCATCGAACTTGACGAATTACAAGAAGACATTCGGCTTGCCAAACACGCACTCATCGTCGGTGAAGGCAGCGCTGACGCCACCGGCAAGCCCCACGGCTTTTGCACCACGTTTGCCAGCGGCATTGCCGAGGATCTCGGTGTCAATTACCGCTGGTTTGCCACCCACTACCCGAGTTTTGTGTATCTCGACCGTGTGGTGATCGACGCACCGTTTCGCTCGCAGGGCCTCGGTGAATCGTTGTACGCCGAGGTGGAACGACGCATCCGCACCGCCGACGAGACCGACTTGTTCGTCTGTGAAGTCAACCTGCAACCACGCAACGATGGCTCACTGCGTTTCCATACCCGTCTTGGCTTCGAGCAGGTCGGTGAGCAAGAGTCAAAGCCCGGCCTCGTCGTCGCGATGCTCGCCAAACGCCTCATCTAACAACAGCTGTAAAAACACGTCTAGGGCGTTATTTCTTTTGTGGTTGTGGCCACGTACCTGGGCGGCCGTCCATGCCGGAGTTTGCCCGTGTCTTGCCAAGTAGCTCTTCGACGATTGGCCCGAGGCGCGTCGGGTCATCAACGGGGTCGTGTGACGGGCCGCGCACCCAACCTTCGGCAACGGCGAACGATCGGCCGCTTGCTTCGAATACCCGACCAGTGACGCCTTTGCTCTCTGCCGAGGCCAACCAGGTGACGATCGGTGCAATCCAGCGCGGTGACTGTGCCTCGCGCTCTTCGTCGGTGGGCGGTGTGGGCTGCAAATTTTCGGTCATGCGTGTGAGTGCCACTGGCGCCACCGCATTGACGGTCACGCCATAGCGCGCCAACTCGAGCGCGGTAATCACGGTGAACGCCGCGATGCCCGCCTTGGCTGCCCCGTAGTTGGCCTGACCAATGTTGCCGTAGATCCCTGACACTGAAGTGGTGTTGATGATGCGGCCATCGACGGGCTTGCCGGCCTTTGATTGGTCACGCCAATAGGCGGCGGCGAAATGCGCCGGGGCGAACGTGCCCTTCAGGTGCACCTTGATGACCGAATCCCACTCAGCCTCGGTCATGTTGGCCATCATGCGATCACGCAGGATGCCGGCATTGTTGACCACGCCGTGCAGATCACCGAACGTGTCGACTGCCGCTTTGATCAAACGCTCGGCGCCATCAAACGACGAAATGTCGTCACCGTTGGAAATTGCCTGGCCACCCATGGCTTCGATTTCTGCCACGACTTGGTTGGCTGGTGATACGTCGCCACCGCTGCCATCCACACCGGCGCCGAGGTCGTTCACGACGACCAGCGCACCATGGCGCGCGAGGCTCAGCGCGTGTTCACGCCCGATTCCACGACCGGCTCCGGTGACCACCACCACTCGCCCTGCACACAATTTGGCCATGACCGATCCTTTCCCGACGTTTTCGTCGGATGTTTGACGCCGTCGCAATCTAGTCTCTCAACGCGTGACAAGGCACCTTGACGTACTCGTGGTCGGGGCCGGGCCGGCGGGTATCGCCGCCGCCTTGACCGCCAAACGTCTCGGAATGAGTGTGCTGGTGATTGATAAGGCCATCTTCCCCCGCGACAAGTGTTGCGGCGACGGCCTCACCACGGGGACCCTGCGACTGCTCGACCAACTGGGCCTGCGCCCAGACACCGTGGCGAGTTGGAAGGTGTGTCGCGACGTGAGCGTGCGCTCGCCATCCGGGCGCGTGATTGATCTGCAACTGCCCGACACCGGTCAATTTGCCGCCATCGCAACACGTTTCGACCTGGATGCCGCCCTCGTCAACCATGCCCGCGAATGTGGCGTCGACATTCACGAGGGAGTCGGCTTTGTCGACATCACTTGCGATGGCGACTATCACGTGACCACCAGCAACGTCGTGATTACCGCGCGCGTCGTGATTGCCGCTGACGGCATGTGGTCGCCCGTGCGCAAAGCGATGCAACCAGATCGCGCACCATATCTCGGCGAGTGGCATGCGCTGCGACAATACGCCCACCACGTGACCGGCCCGGCCAGCGAACGATTGTACGTGTGGTTCGAGCCTGACTTGCTGCCGGGCTATGCGTGGTCGTTTCCACTCGCTGACGGTCGCGTCAACATCGGCTTCGGTATTTTGCGTGGCGCATCACAAAAGCCCGGCGATATGAAAGCCGTCTGGGCCGATGTGTTGTCGCGCGACCACGTGCGCCAAGCCCTCGGTGGCACAGCCGTGCTTGACGACAAGTTGAGCGCCTGGCCGATTCCGGCGCGTGTCACGGCGGCAACGCTGCATGTCGGCAACGTCTTGTTCGTTGGTGATGCCGCCTGCGTCACCGATGTGCTCACCGGCGAGGGCATCGGCCAGGCATTGCTCTCGGGCATGCTCGCCGGTGCTGCAGCAGCCGAGCAGCAACCAGGTCGTGCGTACCGGCGGGCGATGCGCCGACACTTTTTTGCCGACCACCGGATGTCGAACCTGCTCGGTCGGGTGCTTGCCAACGAGCGCCTGGCACGTGCCGCACTTCGAATCATCGACGGCGGTAAGTGGCGCAAACAAAAGTTCGTGCGCTGGATGTTCGAAGACGAACCCCGTGCCAGTGCACTCACACCACGGCGGTGGCATCGTGGCTACCTCTCGTCATCCGGGGCCTACACCAAGTAATCTCGCCACATGCGCACACGACTCACGGAAATGTTCGGCATTGACTACCCGGTGATGCTCGCGGGTATGGGTGGGGTTTCGTATCACGAGTTGGTTGCCGCAGTCAGCGAGGCTGGGGGCATCGGCACGTTGGGGGCATCAACGATGCGCGAGCACGAACTCCCCGAAGAGATGCGCCAGGTGCGCGAACTCACCAAAAAGCCGTTCGGTGTCGACCTGCTCACCGCACTACCGAACCAGGTCGACTCAGGTATCAGGGCAGTGATCGACGGTGGGGCATCGATCTTTGTGGCGGGTCTCGGTGTGCCGCGCGAGGTCATCGACCTTTTGCATCAAAACAATGTGCTGGTCGGTTCAATGTGCGGAAAGGTAAAGCATGCGGTCGCGGCCGTGGCGAGTGGATGTGACTTCGTCGTCGCGCAGGGCACCGAAGCAGGCGGTCACACGGGTCTCGTTGCCACGATGGCGCTCGTGCCCCAGGTGGTGGATGCAGTCGGCGACAAAGTACCAGTCGTTGCAGCCGGTGGATTGTTCGACGGTCGCGGTCTGGCCGCCTCCCTCGCACTCGGCGCGGATGGCGTGTGGATCGGCACACGATTCATAGCGACGCCCGAGGCTCGCGCCGTGAACGGCTACAAAGACATGCTCCTCGCCACCGGTGAGGATGGCACGACCATCAGTCGTGCGTACACAGGCAAGACATGTCGCGTCGTAGCCAACGACTGGACCCGCCACTACGAAAAGAGCCCCACCGAGCTGCAAGCATTTCCCCAGCAGGCCGTGGCGTCGATGCAGGCAGGCGTCAACCATCTTGGATATCCGTCGGGCACCGAAGTCGACACTTCGCGTGAGTTCTACCCTGCCGGGCAGGGTGTCGGCTCGATCAACGATGTGATACCCGCCGGAGAGTTGGTGCGTCGCATCGTGGACGAAGCAGCCGCCGTGTTGGCCCGCGTCGGAAAGATTCGCGCTAGATAAGTGAGCGCAGCGCACTGAGCGCGGCAACGTGGTCATTGCCGACCGGGCTGACCGACAACATCGTGACACCCGCCTGTCGAAACGCCGCCACACGCTCTTTCACATAACTGGCCGGGCCCACCAAGTTAGTGAGCTCCAACATCTCGCGGGGTACCAGACGGGCTGCTTCATCTTTCTTGCCGGATAGATACAGGTCTTGAATCTCCATTGCTTCCCGTTCATAGCCGTAATCACGGCAGATGTCGTTGTAGAAGTTCTTGCCACGCGCACCCATGCCACCCACGTACAGCGCCACGTTCGGGCGCGCCATGTCGAGTACCCGATCTTTTGCTTCACCCACCAACGACTCGTCGATGGCCAACAATCCACCGGCTGAAATCTCCAGCGGCTTCAATGACGCAGACCGTTTGGCCTGACCCTTCTTGAGTGCCGTGCCCCAGACTTGCGCAAACTTGTCAGGCATGAAAAAAACCGGGAGCCAACCGTCGGCAAGTTCTGCCGTTGCTTCCACACTCAGATCCTTCAGCGATGCCCACCACACGGGGATATTGGCACGCACTGGATGATTGATGAGCTTCAGTGGTTTGCCCATGCCGGTGCCTTGTCCGGCAGGTAGCGGCACCTGCACGGTCTGACCGGTGTACGACAAACCTTTTTCGCGCTTCCAGACTTCGCGACACACCTCGATGTATTCCTTGATGCGCTGCATGGGCTTTTCGTACGCCACACCATGGAAGCCCTCGACAACTTGGGGGCCCGAGGCACCCAGCCCGAGGATGAATCGACCATTCGACACGTAGTCACAACCAGCAGCGGTCATCGCCGTGAGCGATGCCGTGCGCGAATACACATTGATGATGCCCGTACCGATTTCGACCCGCGATGTGACGGCCGACAAATAGCCAACCTGGGAGATTGCATCAAAGCTGTACGCCTCGGGAATCCACACCACATCCAGCCCAACTTTTTCGAGTTCGGCCACGCGACGCGCGCCCTCAACGAAGCCACCGGCGTAACTCATCATCATGGAAATTTTCATGGTGATGAGAACTTAGTCGGCACTGCTGCCAAGCGACGAGGTCGCCGACATCGGGCGATTAGTTGACTCGGGCGATTAGTTGACTTGACGCGTGCGACCGACCCAGTACGGGGCGCGCAGGTCTTTTTTCAAGATCTTGCCACTCGGGTTGCGTGGCAAAGCATCAGCCCACGCCACTTTCTTGGGTGTCTTGAAGCCCGCCAGCTGGGTGCGACCGAAGGCGACGATGTCGTCTTCGGTTACCTCAACGCCGGGTTTACGCACCACAATCGCCAACGGCACCTCGCCCCAACGATCATCGGGGATACCGATGACCGCAACGTCCGCCACTGCAGGGTGCTTCATCATCGCATTCTCCACCTCAGCCGGGTAAATGTTCTCGCCACCCGAGACAATCATGTCCTTCACGCGGTCGTGGATATAGACGTATCCGGCTTTGTCGGTGTAGCCGGCATCGCCGGTGTAGAACCAACCGTTGCGAATCGATCTTGCTGTCTCTTCGGGCATGTTCCAGTAGCCCTTCATGACCTGCTTGGAACGGATGATGATTTCACCAACCTCACCGGCTGGCAGCTGTTTACCGGCCTCGTTGACGATTTTCAATTCGATCCCCATTGACGGCTTACCGCATGAGCGCAGCAAGTGCTTCTTTGGGCCGTCAACGTCGTGATCTTCATGCGTGAGCATCGTGACCACGCCGGTGGTTTCGGTCAGACCATACACCTGCACGAAGTTGCACTTGAAGGTCTTCAGCGACGCTGCCAGCACTTGCTCGGAGATCGGTGACGCACCGTAGGCAATCAACTTGAGGCTTGAGAAGTCGGCCTTGTCAATGTCGGGAACCATCAGTGTGAACGCCAACAGTGCCGGCACCATGAACGCATGGGTGATGCGATGCTGACCAATCAACTTCACCAAGGCACCGACATCGGTTGCTTCGCGAACGATGATCGACTTGCAACCGTTCCATTGACCGGCCATTGCCCATCCGCTACCGCCAATGTGGAACAGCGGCATGGCAATCAAGTTGATGGCGTTTACATTCATCATCCACAAGTCGCGTGATGTGGGCAAGATTCCGAAGAAGTTCTCGTTGGTGAGCATCACACCCTTCGGGCGACCGGTCGTGCCACTGGAGTACAACTGGAATGCAACGTCACCCGCCTTGGCTTGAACACCCGGGTCGATTGGTTGGTAGCGGCTTACCCACGCTTCATACGACTCGTGCTTGGCGTGCTCACCGATCACCAGAATCTTTTTCACGTGCGTGAGTTCACCCACGATTGCATCAAGCACCGGCACGAATTCGGCGTTGACGACAAACACCATCGCCCGCGAATCGTTGACGATAAAAGCGACCTCAGGGCCCGCCAGCCTGAAATTGATGTCGACGCTCACGGCATTGAGTAGTGCACAGCCATAAAACACCTCGAAGTGCTCGATGGAATTTTTATCGAGGAATGCGACGCGATCCTGGTTGCCCACACCGACGGCTTTGAGCGCCTGTGCCACTTGGCAAGAGCGTGCGTACGACTCCTGCCAGGTTTGCACCCGATCACCCTGCACGAGGGCGACCTTGCCGGAGAGGGTTGTGGCATGGGCGCGCAGGATGCCCGCCACATTGGCGATGATTGGTGCGCCAGCACGCTGAACGGCTAATTTCTTGGCTGGCTTCTTTTTTGCTACCGGCTTCTTCGCCGTCTTTTTCACACCTTTTTTCTTCACGGTCTTCTTCTTTACGGTCTTCTTCTTCACGGTCTTCTTCTTCACGGTCTTCTTCTTTGCTGCTTTACGTCGTTTGGTTGCCATGGGCGTTTAAGGTAGTCGGCGCAGGGTCACGCGGCAAGCCCAGCACCCGTTCAGCGAGGATGTTGCGTTGCACCTCCCCGGTGCCGCCCCCAATCGTGAGTGCACAGGCAAAGAGATACCCGTGCGTAAAGCCAGCCGAGCCAAACTCGACGAAGGCCGTCGGCACCTCAACGTCCCGGGCATCCACGAGCATCGCCCCGGCGCCAGCCAGTGCCTTACCCATCGCCATCACCCGCTGGCCGTGTTCGTCGGCCAAAATTTTTCGCACGCTGGCTTCCGGGCCAGGTTCTCGTCCGGCAAGTCGTTGCGCCAAGGTGCGCAATCGCACCAGTTCCAGGATTGCATGCTCGATGTACAGCCGCGTAACCAACTCACGGGTGATCGGGTCCAAGGTGTGTCCTGCAGCATGATGGGCCCTACACGCGTCAAGCATGTCGTTTGCCGTCGGCCCCATCCCCCACAACGCACCGCCCGATGACAGCGACACGCGTTCGTTGGCAAGCGTGACGCGCGCCAGCCGCCAACCGTCGTTCACGTCGCCCACCACGTTGGCGTGCGGGATGCGCACGTTGGTAAAGAACACCTCGTTGAACGTTTCACCACCGGTCATTTCACGAATCGGCCGCACATCAATACCGGGGGCCTCCATCGGACAAATGAAGTACGTGATGCCATGATGTTTCTCGGCCTGTGGGTCGGTGCGGGCCAGCAAGATGCCGTAGGTCGCGATTTGTGCACCCGAGGTCCAGATTTTTTGGCCATTGATGATCCACTCGTCGCCGTCACGCACGGCGGTGGTGCGCAAACTTGCCAAGTCGCTGCCACTTTCGGGCTCTGAAAACAACTGACACCAAAAGTGGGCACCAGAAAGCATGTCGAAGAGATAATCGTCTCTCTGCTGCTGTGATCCTGCCGCGATGAGTGTCGGCCCCGCCCAACCGATACCAATCGGGTTGTTGGGCCGCCGTATCGCTGCCCGTCGTAATTCATCATCCACCATCAACTGTTCAATTGGCGTGGCGGCAATCCCCCACGGTCGCGGCCAATGGGGCGCAACGTAACCCGAGCGGGCAAGCACCTCGGCGGATGCATCGTGGTGCACCGTGCACCACTCGCGCACTTGTTGACGAAATGGATCATCCTCGCCGGGCAACAGGCTGCTTATATCTCGCACGCTTGCGAGCATAATCAGAGCCTCCCCTAGTTTGACGATGATGTTTAGCCGCGCCCCCCGCTTCGTTGCTTCAGCCAACGGGGTGCAGGTCGCTGTATATGACGAGCCACCAACACACGGCGGCGGCGCACCAATTCTATTTTCGCACGCCACCGGTTTTCATGGCCGGGTATTCGCGCCAATCGCTGCCCATCTCGCCGAGCACTCGCGCACCACCTTCGACTACCGCGGTTATGGCGACACACTTGCCCCGACGAACTGGCCACTGTCCTGGGATGGTTTCGGCGATGATGCTTTAGCGGTGGCGCGCGACACGGTGGCGCGTAATGGCGGACAACCCCTGATTGGTGCGGGGCATTCGATGGGTGGTGCCGGGCTGGTGATGGCGGCACTGCGCGAGCCGCAATTGTTTGCAGCACTCGTCGTATTTGAACCGATTATTTTTCCACCCGACGTGCGCACCCAGGCCTCTGGCCCCAATCCGCTTGCTGCTGCCACCAGGCGTCGCCGTCGGACGTTCGCCTCACACGACGATGCCGTCGCCAACTTCGCCGCCAAGCCGCCGTTGTCATCGTTGCATCCCGATGCGCTTGCGGCCTACGTGCACCACGGGTTCACTCAACAAGATGACGGCGTGCGCATCAAGTGCGACCCCGAATTCGAAGCACAGACCTATGAGATGGGGGCAATGCACGATACGTGGCTGCAACTCGGCGAGCTGCGCACACCCACGTGGGTGATGGCGGGGGCCCATGCCGAATCTTCTCCCGCCGCAATCGCGCCACAAATCGCCGAACATATTCCTGGCAGCACCTTCGTGCGGTGGGCAGATCAGGGCCACTTCGGCCCCCTCGATGACCCAGCCCGCTTTGCTTCATTCATCCGCGAGGTGACCACCGCTCTGGCAGCCGATTAACTCGGCATTGCCAAGCAGCACCACACCGCGCGCCTACGCTGGCGACCAGATGCGTCCACCACAATCGAAGTTGCCACGTCTTTCGCCGTCGCGTATCAATACCTTCATCAGTTGTCCGATGAAGTACCGATTTCAGTACATCGACTCGGTGCCGACACTGCCCAATGGGGCGATGGTGCGTGGTTCATTCGTGCACCGCGTACTCGAACTTTTGCTCGCACGTCCGGCCCAAGACCGCACCCTCGATGCCGTGCGCAAAGACTTCGAGACTGCCGAGGGTGAATTTCGTCTGCGCGACGACTTCCGCCTACTCGCCCTTGACACCACCGACGAAGCCGCATTCTGGGAATCCTGTCGCGAGTGCATGCGTGCGTACTACCGCATTGAACAACCCGAAACTGCCGACATCGTCGAGTTGGAGAAATGGGTGTCTGCCCCACTCGGCGAATTTGAAATCGGTGGTTTCATCGACCGCCTCGAACGAGACGACGGCGGCCTCGTGGTCAGCGACTATAAAACGGGTACGCCAAAACCACTGCGGTTTTCTACCGACTACCTGCGGCAACTCACGTATTACGCGCTCATGTGCGAAACACAGCTGAATGAAACACCGCACTCAGTGCGCATCTATTACCTCGGTGGCGGCAAAGACGATCACTCGCGCGATGAACGAGTCGTCACACAAACCGTCACCCTCGATGCGCTCGCCGACGTGCGCGAGACGGCACGGCGTGTATTCGGCGAAATCGAGGCTGGTAAAACCTCCGGTGAGTTCGCCACCAATGTCACCAAGCTGTGCGGATGGTGCGATTATCAGCAGTGGTGCCCGGCCCATGGTGGCGACCCGACGAAGGCACCGATCGAGGGCACCGCGCGAGTCGAGCTGCGCCGGCGCGAAGTCGGACTTCCCACCGCATCATGAGCGCATTCGTCGCGCGAGTCGACCGACTGGATGAGCGCCTCGACACCTACTTCGAGCCGTTGCGCAACTCGCGACCACTCGTCTACATGTTCAACACGTCAAGTGCCGTCGGCGACTTCGGAGCGATTTGGCATGTCATCGGCGTGGTCGGGGCGGTCAACGGCACGCTGGCCTGGCCCCAGGCGGTCACGCTGGCACTGTTGATGGGGGCAGAGAGTCTGTTGCTCAATCAAGGCATCAAACGAATCTTCCAACGTCGGCGGCCCACCGTGGCGGGCGATGATCGGTTTACCGTGCGTCGACCAGCCACGAGCAGTTTCCCGAGTGGGCATGCGTCATCGGCATTTTTTGCCACGGTCGTGTTGAGTGGCTGGGTGGACGCCGGCTGGACCACCGCCTTCATCGTGTTTGCGGTGATCATCGCCTTGAGTCGCGTGGTCGTTCGAATTCATCACGTGAGCGACATCGTCGTAGGCTCAGTCGCCGGCGCACTGCTGGGCACCATCGCCCTGCAGTTCACCACATCAATCACGTGACCACCGACGCCCCCACCACCGACACCCCACTGCCGCGTTTCGATACGCGCATGAGCGATGCCGAAGGCCTGATGTGGCGGCTCGAAAAAGATCCGTTCCTTGCCTCCACGTTTGGCAATGTCACGTTGCTTGATCGGCCGATCAACTTCGTCCTCTTCAAGGAACGTCTCGAGCGCGCCACCATCGCCGTGCCCCGTTTGCGCCAAAAAGTGCGACCTACGCCTTCGGCACTTGGTGCACCGAAATGGGTTGACGACCCAGATTTCAACATTGACTATCACGTTCGGCGTTTTTCGTTGCCCGAACCAGGCTCCGTGCGGCAACTGTTGGATCTCGCCACGCTGATCGTGAATGATCCATTCGAGCGCACTCGCCCACTGTGGCAATTCACAGTCGTCGATGGGCTCGCAGGTGGTCGCAGCGCGCTGATCATCAAGTTGCATCACACGGTGGCCGACGGCGAGGGCAGTGTGATGCTCACCCTGCAATTCATCGACCTTGAGCGCAATGCGCCACTTCCACCACCGTTACCCATTCCACCGCAAGCAGAGCCATCGATCACCAACGATGAACCTGTCGACTTGTTGCGCTCGTCGGTGAGCGATGCGCTGCGCGTTCCAATCGGTCTGTTGAAGCAGGTTCGCGACGTGCTGGCCGACCCCGCCCGGCTGCCATTCATCGCCGCACAAGCGAGTGATTCGTTGCGTGGGCTCGTCGCCCAGATGGGCGAAGTCGACGCGGCGCGGTCACCTTTGTGGAAGAAGCGTTCGTTGCAACGGCGCCTCGAGACCGTGCGTGTGCCGTATGGGGATCTCATGGCCGCCAGTCGTGCGCTCGGTGGCAAGCTCAACACCGCCTTCGTCACCGCCATCGCCGACGCGGCCGGCGCTTATCACCGCGAATTTGGTGCGCCAGTCGAATCATTGCGAACGTCGATTGCAGTAAGCACCCGCACCGAGTCGTCGGGCAGCAATGCCTTCTCGCTTGCCAAGTTGCTCGTACCAACGAGCGAAATGCCGATTACCGAGCGCTTCGCCGCGGTGAACGAAGCACTGATTCAAGCCCGCGAAGGCACGAAAAATGCATCACTCGACACGATGGCGTCACTTTCCACCACCCTGCCCACGTCGGTGCTCACACGAATCGCCCGCAGTCAAAGTCAATCGATTGACTTTGCGACCTCCAACGTGCGCAGTGGCGGCGTACCACTCTTCATTGCCGGTGGTTTGATCACCGAGAACTACCCGATCGGGCCGCTCGGCGGGGTGGCTTTCAACGCCACATTGTTGTCCTACAACCACTCACTTGACATCGGAATTCATATTGACTCAGCAGCGGTCGAACAACCTGAGCTGCTACGTGACCACATCGATCGGGCGCTCGGCAGGTTGATTTACGCAGCCCCCCGCCCTGTCGCGGCGACTGCTTCTGTTGCTTCGCCGGCTACTTGGCGACAGCGCTGGAGGGCTCGGCTTTCTCACTGAGCAGTTGACGTACATCCAGCAGCAGGTCGGCCACCTCGGTCGTTGATACCAACTGCCGTCCACCAATTTCCGAGAGTGCTTTGTCGATGACGCTGATTGCTTCAGCGATCACGATGAAGTCGTGTGAGGCACTTTTCTGAATGGTCTCGGTCATCGGTGTATTTTCCTTCTGTGAAGCTAGTGATGTGAGGTTATCTCCGCTGTCTTCCATGGTGACGGATACGCACGCTCGACGTAACATCGTGCTGTGAAGTTCGTCGGTTCTGTCGCTCTTGTCACCGGCGCAGGCGGTGGGATTGGGTCGGCACTTGGTGAACGATTTCACGATGCGGGTGCCACGGTCGTGCTCAGTGACCGCGCCGGTGCTGGTGTCGAGGCCGTCGCCGAACGTCTCAACGCCCGTCGGCCTGGCTCGGCACATGTGGTGGTCGCTGATGTGGCACACGAAGAGGAAAATGCACGACTCGTGAGTGAGGCACGACGTTTGGCAGGTCGTATCGATTTATTTTTCGCCAATGCCGGAGTTGCACTCGGCACCGATCTGAGTGCCACTGAAGTTGACTGGTCAACGTCGTTTGATGTCAACGTTCATGCCCACCGTTGGGCGGCGAAATATCTGATGCCCGAATGGCTCGCAGCTGGCCAGGGCTATTTCGCCAGCACCGCCAGTGCCGCGGGGGTGCTGGCCCAAATCGGCTCGGCACCTTATTCGGTTACCAAACACGCAGCGGTTGCGTTCGCCGAATGGTTGTCGATTACCTACGGCTCGCGTGGCATCAAAGTGAGTTGTCTATGCCCGCAGGGTGTGAACACCGCGATGTTGCGCGGGGGTGATCGTGCAGGTATCGACACCAACGCCGGCAACGTGGTGCGCGTCGCTGGTGCAGTGCTCGAGCCCGCGCAAGTTGCCGACACGGTGCACGATGCATTGATTGAGGAGCGGTTCTTCATCTTTCCGCACGCAGAAGTTGCCGACTATGTCAAGGTGAAAGCCACCGAACATGAACGGTGGCTTGGTGGTATGCGCAAATTACAGCGACGGGTGTTCGGCGTCTAGAGGTACGAACGTCGGGCGGTAGCCGGCTGTATTACAAATGTTTCGTGGCAGCAGCCAATTCGCGCCACTGCGGCATCGGCAATGCAGCGATGTCGGCATCGAGCACCTGCACACTCACATGTGAAGCGCCAGCATCGAAGTGGTCCTTGACCCGGGCGATGACCTGGTCCATCGTGCCCCACGCGACGATGGCATCGACCATCCGATCACTCGGTGGTCGCTGCTTGTCGCCGAGGTCTTCATCGGTGTAGCCGAGACGCCGCAGATTGTTGGCGTAGTTCGGCAACCGGATGTAGGTGGACATGAACTTGCGGGCGATCTCGCGCGCCTTGATCGGATCGGTTTCAAGCAACACTGCTTGCTCGGGTGCCAAGACCGGGCCTTCGCCGAGCACTTCGCGCGCCATCTTGGTGTGTTCGGGCGGCACGAAATACGGGTGTGCACCAAGCCCGCGCTGGGCGCTCAACGCCAACATCTTTGGTCCGAGCGCAGCCAGCACACGGCGTGGTGTCGTCGTCGGTGCGACGGCGGCGAACAGACCAAGATCCATCTGATCGAGATATTCGACCATCGCAGTGAACGGCTTGTCGTAATTTCCCTTGTGGAGTTTGGTTGCCATGTGTTCGTGGCTGGCACCGATACCGAGGGTGAATCGCTCGCCGAACGCTTCGGTGAGCGTGCGCCAACCAGCCTGCATCGTGATCGCTGAACGCGCATACATCGAAGCGATACCCGTGGCGACACCGATACGTTGTGTGCCCGCCAACAACAACGCACAGGATGCAAATGGTTCGCGACCAACCGCCTCAGGTACCCAGATACACCCGAAGCCAAGTTCCTCAAGTTCACGTGCTGCTTCTTGGGCCTTGCTCATGGGCTGCAAATCAAGGGCAAAAGTCCAGATACCGACACGACCAAGGCCGTGGGTGTCGCGCGCAGGTGTGGTCATAACTCAACCGTAGTTGGATGTCTCACTCGGCGTGTGCTCGCACACAGCATGGGAATGGCGCAGCGAGGTTGGCATGGTATTGCCGTTGTACTCATATCTGCGTGCGGCTCGGCACAGGCCGGCGGCACCATGCACCCTGCTACGAACTCCGACTCAAACGGCAGCATCAAGCGGGTTGCTCACGCCGAGGTAGTTGAGGTGATCGACGGTGACACCATCCGCGCCCGCATCATCGACACCATCGAAACGATTCGCCTCGTTGGCATCGATACTCCCGAGACGAAACATCCCACCAAGGGAGTGCAGTGTTTCGGCCCGCAGGCGACGGCTTTTGTCACCCGACTACTACCCGTCGGCACCACGGTTCGTATTGAGCGCGATGCAGAAGCACGCGACTCGTACGGTCGTCTCTTGCTCTACGTGTTTCGCCCGAACAATGACCGAGAAATCTTCGTCAACCATGAAATCGTGGTGCGTGGTTTTGCCCGGCCACTGAACATTGAACCCAACTCGCGGTACCACGCTCAATTCGTCGCCGCCGCCTTTGCCGCACAGCACAACGCACGCGGGCTATGGGAACGGTGCAAGTAGCGTCACGTTGTACCCACCATGCAACAGCGTTCGCTCAACGAGGCACTCGGCCACCCTGACGATGCCAAGTTGGTCGTGCTGAGTTGTGATGACCTGGGGGCTTTTCATGCGTCCAACGTCGGGGTCCTAACTGCGCTGCATGACGGGGCTGCCACCTGCGCGTCGTTGATGGTGCCAGCCCCGTGGGCACGCCACGCCGTACGACACCTGCGCACGACCGACGACATTGGGGTGCACCTCACACTGGTGTCGGAACATGCGGATTATCGCTGGGGTCCGCTCACCTATTCGCCATCGCTGCAGTCGGGTGACGGAGGCTTTCCAGCGACGCTCGACGACCTGTGGGAACACGCCGACCCCGAGGAAGTGCGCCGTGAGTGTCGGGCCCAAGTCGAGCGCGCCCTGCTGTGGGGCGTCGACGTCACGCACCTGGCCCCACATCTCACGGCCATCACACTGCGACCGGAGTTCTTCGGTGTGTTCCTCGATTTGGCAGTCGACTATCGGCTGCCGATTCGCCTACCGTCATCGATCTCGTTGAACGAAGCGGGTTTTGACTTCCGCGGTCTGGCCCGCGCCGAGGGTGTGTTTTTCCCCGACCACTTCGATCACAATTGGTCATCGGGCAGTCGCAGTCGAGTGCTCAAAACAATCGACACGTTGCCGCCGGGTGTTACAGAGATCCATGTGCAACCCGTCATCGACTCGCCCGAGATTCGAGCGATTGGTGACACGTGCACGGGTTGGATCGACGACCTCGTGCTCGCAACAAGTAACGACCTGCGCGATGCCCTCGCGCGTGCGGGTGCAATCTTGATCGGCTATCGCGAAATCAGGGACGCGATGCGAGCCGCCGTACGACCGCACTGATCTCACCCGAACGTAGTAACGCAAACAGTGCCCTCGAGCTGCCTGCTGCCTTGAGTTTTCCCTGCATGTAGAGGCTCGTCGGGTCGCCCTGTGCATCGATGGCCGCCAGCGTGATCACGAGTGCCGCATCGTCTGGGCCCTCGACCACCTCGTCTTTTTTGCCGAATACCACGCGGTACTGCACCGCACTCACCGAGTCGCCGCTCGATTCACTGGTTTGCCGCCGTGCGGATGCCAGCGAAGAGGTCATCTTCAAATTCTCCAGCCCGTCGGTTGCTCGGCACAAGCGAACGGGCCAACATCCAATCTTCGTACGGATACACCGTGGCCAATTCGTCGTCACTCAGACCGAACCAGAACGGTTCGGTCTCATCAACTTGCGTCTTGTGCGCACGCAACGCCCCCGAGCGAGCCCACAGGTAGTCGCCGATGTGCAAACGGGTCGTGATGCGATCATCGAGATTCGGACGGTCGAACCACTTCTCGTCATAGGGCGAGGAGCCACGCAAACGCAGAAGTGCCTCGTGCACCAACGTGAGACGTGTGCGCGACCACACCGAGTAGTACAACTTGAGTGGTTGCCAGGCTGTCCCAGCTTCGGGATACCAGTCGTCGTCACCGGCACGGTCAAATGCCAAAACGCTGATGTCGTGCACTTTCAGATGATCGGGATGCGGATACCCACGCTGGTCGTCACCATAGGTAATGACGACTTGCGGCCGATGCACCCGAATGAAACGCACCAACCGGCCGACCGCTTCATCAATGTCGGCCATGTGGAACGATTCGGGATTCGAGTTGGCCGGTGACTCGGGCATTCCCGAATCGCGATAGCCGAGCATTTCAACTTCGGAGAAACCGATTACCTTCGCTGCAGCGGCTAGTTCGAAGGGACGCATCGACGCCAACAACTGCTTGGTGGCCTGCTCGTCAAGGCCATGAAACGGCTGGCCCGGCTCTTTCAGCGACAGGTTGTTGAGATCACCCTCTTCACCAGCGGTGCAACAGATCAACACCGTGTGCACACCCTCGCGTGAGTATTTGGCGAGCGTCGGGGCACCTTTTGACGCCTCGTCGTCCGGGTGGGCGTGCACCGTCAAAATGCTGAGTCGCTCATCCATGCGATGACGCACGCTAGTGCGATTCGTCTCGTACTCTCATAACCGATGTTGCACGCATTGCGAATACGACACCAACATGGTGCGCTTGTACGCAGCGCGAGGTTGTCTTTCGTGTTGGCACTCGTCGTGGTGCTGGCCGCGTGCTCACGCGACGGTCGCACACTGGCACCAGCGACACCCGAACAAAGCGAGTCGATCGCAATCGTGCCGACCGAGACAACGCTGTCGCTCGAGCCGAGTGATTCTTTCGTCGTGGGCGGCCCATGGATCGAAGGTGCCGACATCGACCTTGCATTCACCTGCTTTGGTCGAAACGTGTCGCCACCTATCCAGATCAGTGGTCAGCCGACAGGCACCGTGACGCTTGCGTTGTTGCTCCACGATGTAGAAACCCCCGAGCGGCTGTTGTGGACGATGGCCAACATCGCCGGTGGCACGGTGGCGTTGGGTGAGGGCGCCACACCACCTGATGTGGTCGTTGCCACGAACAGTGACGGAAATGCCGGCTACTCAGCGCCATGCCCGGGCACGGGTGAGCGACGTCAGTACTTGTTGACCGTGTTTGCCTTGGACAAGGTCATTGACCTTGCTGCGGTGACCGACGCCAACGGTGCCGTGGATGCAGAGTTGCTTCTGACCGAAGTGGAGATGGGCACCTTTGATCTCGCCGAGAGCACGTTCTATGTGCAAGCGCCCTGAACGCATCATGCTCCCGCACTTCAGCCAGACAACCTGAAAGACTTGGCGTATCGATCGCGCTCTCGCTTCGCTTCCCGTCGCACTCTGCGAAACTGACCCTGACGGCCGTCTGACGGCGGCCAACGATGCATTCCGGTCACTCGCTTTGGGTGGTGCTGCGCTCACGCTCGGTGTTGCCCCGTGGTCGCATGCCGTGCCAGCGGTGCGCGCCGATCTGGAATCGCGATGGATCGCTGCCCGGCGCACAGCGATGCCGTTTGCTGCACACTTTCGCGTGAGCACCCTTGACGGCAACGAGATCGTCATCGCGTTCATGGCGTCGCCAGTGCGCGACTCGACCAATGCAGTGCTGCGATACGTCGGCACGGCCCAGGACGTCACCGGCATCGCCGCACACGATCGACTCAACGACCAACTGGTCGGGGCACTCGATGCCGCGAGTGACGCAATCGTGGTGTACGACGCCAACACGCGGCTGACTTTCGCCAATCGTGGGGCCGGCGATGTGCTCGGGATTTTCGATACGACCGATAACTCGAGCGAGGCGGCAGCCACGTTCTTTGACGCAGTTCGCAATCAGGTTCCCCGCGATGTGCTCACGGGTGGCACCCACAACTCGTGGTCGGGAGAACTCGGCCATCGCAGCCCCGACGGCTTCATGCGCACGCTGGCACTCACCCTGCATGTGGTGCGCGGCGCAGATGCAACGGTTGAGCACTACTCGGTCATTGCCCGCGACGTGACCGAACACAAACAACTGCAGGCGGAGTTGCAGCGGCAGGCAACCCATGACGAATTGACCGGCCTTCCGAATCGCACATTATTTTTGCGACGGGTCGCTGAGGCCCTTGATCGCAGCCGCACGTTGCGTCGCGGGGTCACCGTTTTGTTCCTCGACTTCGATGGTCTGAAGAATGTGAACGACACGGTCGGACATCGTTTCGGTGACCAACTAATCGTCAGCGTCGGCAAGCGACTGGTCAATGCCACGCGTCCTGCGGACGTCGTCGCGCGCCTGAGTGGCGACGAATTCGCCGTGCTGGCCGAAGGTGTCGCCGACGAATCACTGGCACTCGAGATTGCCGAGCGAGTGCGGGCCAGCATCACCGGCCAGCACATCATCCATGGCGTGGAGGTCACGGCGGGGGCAAGTGTGGGTGTCGCTATCGCCACGCAGGCACTCTTGGCCGAGCAGTCACCGACCGAGGCTGCACTCACGCTGTTGGTGAACGCTGATACGGCGATGTACCGCGCGAAACAGCGTGGCAAGGGTCGTTGTGAGATGTACAGCGAAGCGATGCGCACACAGGCACGCGATCGACTTGCGCTCGCCTCCCAACTCGAGCGCGCACTCGCTGCCGGGGAGTTTGTGCTCGTGTACCAACCAATCGTCTCCATCCATACGGGTCGCAGCGTGGCGATCGAGGCCTTGCTGCGCTGGAATCATCCGCAGCGTGGTGTGCTGACCCCACCTGCTTTTCTGGAAGTGGCCGAAGAGACCGGGGCCATCGGCCCAATCGGCGACTGGGTGATCAGTCGCGCTGCCAAAACCTTGCGCGAATTGATCGATGACAACACGCTCGAGCGGTCGGCGGCCATCCACGTGAACGTCTCACCACGACAGCTCAGCGATGTCGGGTTCGTCGAGCGCACCACCAACGCACTCGCTGCGGCGGGTGTCGATTTGCGTCAACTGGTTCTGGAATTCACCGAAACCACGGCACTGGCCGGCAACCCTGCGATTACCCGCAGCCTCAACGCGCTGTCGCGCCTTGACGTGCGCCTGTCAATCGACGACTTCGGCACGGGTTACTCATCTCTCGCCCACTTGCGTGACTTTCGTGCCGCACAACTCAAACTAGATGGCACGTTCATTAGCAATGTCGGGCGGGAGAACTCCGACGATCCGATCGTGCGTTCGATCGTGCAACTGGCCCACTCGCTCGACATGTCGGTGGTTGCCGAGTGGGTGCAATCAGCCGAACAACTGCAGCGATTGCGACTGCTCGGTTGCGATCACGCCCAAGGGAATCATCTGTGTGAGCCGACCGATGAAAGTGGAATCCGCGACTTCGTGCGTGAAACCTCGGGTGGTGGCACTCGCACACCTCATTCGGGTGGCACGGGCGCCGGCCCGTTACCGGAATAAAACGCCAACACCGGCGCCACGGACTCTGCCAAACGCAGCACCGAATTACCGCGCACCGTGTCGCCATACGTGTCCAGCGAAAAGCGGCGCAGTTGACCGCTTGCCGCTGGTCGCATGAGTCGCGCGAAATCAAGCAGATCTAGTCGCTCGTCGACCAACAACGCCGATGTGGCACCACGCATTACCGCACCGGCACGAAACGGGTCGTTGAGCGTGCGGTTCACCGCAGTTTGCATGAGTAGTGCCATAAACAGTCGCTGCCGCTTGCCGCGACCGATGTCGGAGGAGCCGTCGACTTGCCATTGCCCGTCTCTTTTTTCTTCAAAGAAGCGACTGCGCGCATACGCCAGTGACTCGATGCCGTCAAGGTTTGCGCAGCCCGTGCGGATGTACAGACCGGTGTTGCGGTCGCGAGTCGGATATTCGACACACACGGTTACACCGCCGACGGCATCCACGAGATCTTTGAATCCTTGGAAATCAATTTCCAGGTAGTGATGGATGGGAATGCCAAGTGCGCGATTCACCGTGCGCACCAATACTGCCGCACCTTCGCGATACGCCACGTTGATTCGCTCGGTGTTCTCCGAATCGCCAATCGATACCCACAAATCACGTGGCACCGAAAGTAGCGAGATGATGCCCGAAGATTTCTCCACGTTCACGATGATCAAGGTGTCACTGCGCCGACCTTGCACCTCGGCCTCACCACCGACGTTGGCAAAGTCGGGATCATCGGCGTCTGCACCGGCCCGCGAGTCGGAACCCACCACGAGAAAGTTGACGAAACGATCATCGGGATCAGCGAGCATCGAGGTAACCGAAAATTCGCGCCGCACGTCAACCAACGAACGATCAAGCGCCCGTCCGATACCCGAGAAGCCGGCCACACCGAGCACCAGCACGATTGCCGTGGCCACCAACCAGATCTGTTGACGCTCCCGTCGACCGCGGGTGCTGATGACTCGTTTCATTCCTGATTGAAGGTAGTGGGCTTACTGGGTGCGCAGGTGCACCACATCACCGACATCGATGACATGCAGGCGACCATCGTCGTCACGAACCAGCAGCCGCGAGGCCGCGTCAAGATCCTCGGCCAGACCCACGACGGAGTCACCCGCTCGCAGATCGACACGCACTCGCACACCAAGCGTGGCGAGCGCCGCTTTGTGTTCTTCATGCAGTTGCACATCAGTCCATGCCAGTCGGTTATCGATTTCGCCGAGCATCGCTGCCAACAATTGCAGTGGCACAAGATCACGGACAGCACCCACCGATGCAGCGCTGCGCAGCGACGCCGCACCCGCGGGTGCCCAGGCGACATTGACGCCAATGCCGACGACGACGAAGCGGTCGTGGGGGGAGCCAACAGCGAGGAGGCCCCCAAGTTTCTCAGCGTTGATCACCAGATCGTTCGGCCACTTCAATGCCGGGGTCACACCGGTGAGCACTCCACAGGCAGCCCGACTGGCGAGGGCCACCACTCGCGAGAAACGAAACATATCTTCGTGTTCATAACGAAACAACAACGATGTCAGCAAATTCGATCCGCGGGTTGCTTCCCACGATCGATCGAGGCGGCCTCTTCCAGCCGTCTGAAAATCGGCAACAATCACGCTGCGATGGGGTGCACCATCACGCGCCGCTGCGCAAAGATCGTCATTGGTCGACCCGGTTTCGGCAACGTGTCGAACCGTCCACCCGATCGGCCAAATCGGATGCGAACTAGGATTTGAAGGAGTCGAAGACGAAGTCACTACCAGACGAAGATAGGGCCTAATGCTTAAGAAAATCCTGATTGCCAACCGCGGCGAAATTGCCGTACGTGTCATTCGTACCGCCCGCGAGATGGGTATTGCCACCGTGGCGGTCTATTCCGAGCTGGATCGCCATGCGCTGCATGTGCGGTTGGCCGACGAGGCCTACGCCCTCGGTGGTGAAACTGCGGCCCAGAGCTACCTCAATACCGAGGCGATTCTTGATGTGATTCGTAAAAGCGGTGCCGATGCGCTGCACCCCGGATACGGATTTTTCTCGGAGAATGCCGACTTTGCACAGGCAATCACCGACATGGGCGTGGCCTTCATCGGACCACCGCCGGCAGCAATCGTCGAGATGGGCGACAAAGTCTCGTCCCGCCGCGCGGCGTTGCGTGGTGGCGCACCGATTGTGCCGGGCACGACCGACTTCGTGCACAGTGCTGCAGAGATCACCGACTTCGGCAACAGCACCGGCTGGCCGATCGCCATCAAGGCGGCTTTCGGTGGCGGCGGTCGCGGCATGAAAGTTGTCAAGGATGCGACTGCGGTGCAAGACGCGATGGATTCTGCCAAGCGTGAGTCAAAGGCATTCTTTGGTCGTGACGAAATTTATGTCGAGCGCTACCTCACGTGGCCACGCCACATCGAGGTGCAGCTCGTCGGCGACAAACACGGAAACGTGGTGTGGGTCTCGTCGCGTGACTGCTCAGCCCAACGGCGCCACCAAAAATTAATCGAGGAAGCACCCGCGCCTGGTTTGCCCGACGGTGTCGAACAAGCAATGGGTGAAGCAGCGGTCAAGGCCGCCCGTGCGGTTGGTTACTACAACGCGGGCACCGTGGAGTTCATCTATGAGAACGGGGACTTCTATTTCTTGGAAATGAACACACGTCTGCAGGTCGAGCATCCGGTGACCGAGATAATCACCGGAATCGATCTTGTCGAATGGCAAATTCGTGTCGCTGACGGTGAACGACTGCCGATGACTCAGGAGCAGATCAATGCGTTGCGACACGGACATGGCATCGAGGTGCGCATCAACGCCGAGAACCCCGCGGGTGGCAAGTTCCTGCCCTCCCCGGGCACGATCAGCACGCTCAAGGTGCCCGATGGTTTCGGGGTGCGCTTTGACGGCGGTTACGAATCGGGCGACACCGTGAGCCAGTACTACGACAATCTCATCGGCAAACTCATCGTGTGGGGCAAGGACCGTCCGACTGCCATCGCCCGCACGATTCGCGCGCTGGAAGAAATGCGGGTCGAGGGCGTGCACACCACGATTCCTGCCGACCTGGCGATTCTTCGGCATCCCGATTTTGCGGCAGTTCAACACAGCACCAAATGGGTCGAGGAAAAACTCGATCTCTCCGGGATCGCTGCTCACATTGCTGCCAGCGTGCCGCCGACCGAAGGCCTCGTCGAAAAGACCACGACCGTGGAGGTCAATGGCAAACGATTCGCGGTGCGTGTCTGGGTGCCCGAATCGGGTGGCACCGCGCCGATGGCACGTCGCACAGCACGCACATCGGCCGCCGCCTCGAGCTCGATCTCCAGTGGTGATGTCGTGGCGCCGATGCAGGGCACGATCGTGAAGATTCTGGTGACGGTCGGCCAAGAAGTGAACGCTGGTGATGCGGTCATCGTGCTCGAAGCAATGAAAATGGAGAATCAACTGCAGGCTGACAAGGCGGGCACGATCAAGGCGATCAATGTCAAAATTGGTGACAAGGTTGGTGCAGGCGATGTGCTCGTCGTCATCGCATGAATGACGACATGACCGCTCCGAACGAGGCAATACCGTCGGGGTCGGATGGCACGAACCTCGAGACGTTCCGCCAGCAACGTCTTGGCGAAATAGCACGACTCCGTGAGAGCGGGGTGAACCCCTACCCGTATCGCTTTGATCGCTCGCACACCCTCGGGGAGATTCGCGCCAAGCACAGCGAGCTCGTGGCGGGTTCAGAAACGACCGATTTGGTCGCCGTGTGTGGTCGAATCATGTTGAAGCGCGATCAGGGCAAACTGCTCTTCATCACGGTGCGTGACCGTGCCGACGAGGTTCAGCTGTTCGTGAGCAAGTCAGTAGTGGGTGACGATGTCTTTGATTCGGTTACCGCACTCGACCTTGGTGATTGGGTGGGTGCGCACGGTGTGGTGATGACGACGCGCAAGGGTGAGTTGTCGATCAAGGTGAACGAAGTGCAGTTGCTGGCTAAAGCTCTGCGTCCGATGCCCGACAAGTGGCACGGACTTTCGGATGTTGACACACGCTTTCGCCAGCGCTACGCCGACCTCATCGTCAATGCTGACGCCCGTCGCACCTTCGAGGTGCGCCACGCCGTGATTTCGAGCATGCGCAAAACACTCGGTGCGCGTGGCTACGTCGAAGTAGAGACACCTGTCCTGCACGTTGAGGCAGGCGGTGCCCATGCGCGACCATTCATCACCCAGCACAATGCGCTCGACATGCAATTGTTCCTGCGTATCGCCCTCGAGTTGCATCTCAAGCGTTTGATCGTCGGGGGCATGGAGCGCGTGTATGAAATTGGTCGTGTCTTTCGCAATGAGGGTATTTCCACGCGCCACAATCCGGAATTCACCATGCTCGAGTCGTACGAAGCGTTCGCCGACTACCACGACATCATGGAACTTACGCAGGCCATCATCGTGAACGCGGCCCGTGAAGCGCTCGGTACCACCACGGTGGATGTCGGTGGTGTCGCCTGCGACCTCACCGCACCGTGGCCGCGTCTGCGCATGATCGATTTGGCGAGCGAAAGAGTCGGTCGGGATCTGCATCCATCACAAGCGGTCGCCGATGTGCGTCATGTCGCTGATGACAACGGTGTCAAATGGGAAAGTCACTGGGGCTCGGGTCGCATTATCGAGGCCATTTTCGCCGAGAAGGCCGAGGCTGAACTCCACATGCCCACGTTCGTCACGGGCCACCCGGTGGAGATCTCGCCACTCGCTCGGGTTGATCGCCACGACCCGCATCTCACCGAACGATTCGAGCTGTATGTGCAGGCGCGCGAGCTGGCCAACGGTTTCAGTGAGTTGAACGACCCCGTCGAACAGCGCTCGCGCTTCGAGGCCGAACAGCGCGCCAAAGAAGCAGGCGATGTCACGGCTGGCACCGTCGATGAAGATTATTTGCGCGCACTCGAATTCGGCATGCCGCCAACGGGCGGTTTGGGTATCGGCGTCGACCGACTCACGATGTTGTTGGCCGGCGTCTCAACGATTCGTGAAGTCATCCTCTTCCCCACTCTGCGACCAGAGGCCACCGAGTGACGAACGCCTGGGGTGTTGGCACGGCAACGGTGGCGTCGAGTGGTGTCGTACTTGACACCCACTACCGACTCTTGGGCTGGGGGGATGCCTGCCCGGCGAACGCACGTGCGGCAGTGGCACCTGCCAGTAGCGACGCTCGACGCGGCGTCGACATCGTGCCAGTCATCACCGAGATTGACACGGCGGCGGCCCCGCGTGATGCATCCGATGTCTACCTGCGACTGCATCTGCTCTCGCACCGTCTCGCCAAACCGCGCACGCTCAACCTTGACGGTGCTTTTGGTTTGCTCGCGAATGTGGCGTGGACGAGTATCGGCCCGGTTGCCCTTGACGTGCTCGATGAGGTGCGCGAGGCATTGCGTCGCAAGGGCGAGCACCTCACCGTGCACGGTGTGGACAAGTTTCCCCGGATGACCGATTACGTCGTGCCCCCGGGTGTGCGCATCGCTGATGCAAGTCGTGTGCGACTTGGCGCCCATCTCGCCGAAGGCACCACCGTGATGCACGAGGGGTTTTGTAATTTCAATGCGGGCACACTTGGTGCTTCGATGGTTGAAGGACGCATCTCAGCGGGTGTCGTCGTCGGAAACGGCAGCGACATCGGCGGTGGTGCGTCGATTATGGGCACCCTCTCGGGCGGCGGCAAAGAAATGATCACCATCGGTGATCGTTGCCTGCTTGGTGCCAACAGCGGTTTGGGGATCAGCCTTGGTGACGACTCGATCATCGAGGCCGGTTTGTACATCACGGCCGGCACACTCGTACGACTACCCGATGACTCGCTGGTCAAGGCCCGCACGATGTCGGGAGTCTCCAACATGTTGTTCCGCCGCAATAGCGCCACTGGCGCAGTCGAAGCAGTGCTACGCAAAGGAAGTTGGGGTGGGCTGAATGCCGCACTCCACAAAAATTAGGAAAATCAGGATGAACTTCGACGATTTTGCCGACTTGGTGCGTGCGCGCCGTACGAACTTGATGATTGACAAAGTGCGTGATGTCGATACCGACGTCGTGCAGAAACTCTGTGAACTCTCGACGTGGGCTCCGAACCACAAACGCACTTGGCCGTGGATTTTTGCCGAGTTGCGCGGTGATGCGCGGTTGAGACTTGGCGCAGTATGCGCCGATGTGATGAGCAGACAGGGAGAACCTGAACCACGGGTGGAAAAAACTCGGGGCAAGTTTGCCCGCGCGCCAGTCGTGTTGATGGTCGGTGCCGAAGTCGGTGATAGCGAATTACGCACTGCCGAAAATCGTGATGCAGTGTCAGCCGCGGTACAAACACTGTTGCTCGGCGCCACCGCCCTCGGGCTCGCCAGTTTTTGGTCGTCCTGCCCGACGGGGGCCAACGATGAAGTTGCTGCATTCTGTGGATTTCCAACCGACACGATGATCGTGGCGATGATTTACCTCGGCTGGCCGCTGGATACTCAACAAAGTATTGAGCGTCCACCAGCGCGCATCATGCGCATCGACTAGCGGTCAGCTCGGGCGATGGATTCCGAACACATCACGCAACGCATCACTCACTTCACCGAGGGTCGCATTCGCTTTGAGCGCGGCCTTCATCGGGTACAGCACGTTGTCGGTACCGCGGGCGGCTGCACGTAGGTCTTCCAGACGGGCAGCAACCACCGCAGTGTCACGGTTGGCCTTGTATTCCGCCAGACGCGCAATCTGATGTTTTTCGCGATCGGCGTCCACCTTGAGCACCGGAATATCGGTTGCTTCGTTCGACGTGAACTTGTTGACACCCACGATCGTGCGGCTTTTGTCGTCGATCGACTTCGTGTACGAGTATGCAGCTTCTTCGATTTCTTCCATCTGGAAGCCCGACTCAATCGCGGTGACTGCACCACCCATGGCGTCAATCCGCTGAATGTATTCCCACGCCAGCCGTTCAACTTCGTTGGTCAAAGACTCGACGTAATACGAGCCGGCCAGCGGGTCGGGGGTGTCAGTGACGCCACTTTCATAACCGATGATCTGTTGTGTGCGCAGGGCGATACGCGCGGCCTCTTCGGTGGGCAGACCGAGTGCCTCGTCATAACCATTCGTGTGCAGGCTTTGGGTACCACCGAGAACGGCTGCCATGCTTTGCACTGCAACACGCACCACATTGTTGAGCGGCTGTTGGGCGGTGAGTGTGGCACCACCGGTCTGCGTGTGGAAGCGCATCAAGTGACTTGCCTGATTCTTGGCCCCGAATCGTTCGGTCATGATGTGGTGCCACATGCGGCGACTGGCGCGGAATTTGGCGACTTCCTCAAAAAAGTTGTTGTGGCCGTTCCAGAAAAAACTCAGGCGTGGCGCAAACGTATCGACGTCAAGCCCAGCGTCGACTGCGGCCTGCACGTACGCAATCGCATTGGCCAGCGTGAAAGCAAGTTCTTGCACGGCGGTACTGCCTGCTTCACGAATGTGATAACCGGAGATCGAGATGGTGTTCCACTTCGGCACATGTTTCGTGCAGTACGCAAAGATGTCGGTGATGATGCGCATCGAAGGTCGCGGTGGGTACACATAAGTGCCACGCGCGATGTATTCCTTCAACAGATCGTTTTGGATGGTGCCGCTGATCTCACTGGCGGACACGCCGCGCTCCTCGGCAACGATTTCGTACATCAACAACAGGATCGCGGCCGTTGAGTTGATGGTCATCGATGTCGTCACCTTGTCGAGCGGCAAATCGGCGAGCAGTGTGCGCATGTCGTCGAGTGAGTCGATAGCGACACCCACTTTGCCCACCTCGCCAGCCGCACGCGAATGATCGCTGTCGTAACCCATTTGTGTCGGCAAATCGAACGCACATGACAGGCCGGTTTGCCCGGCATCCAACAAAAACTTGAAACGGGCATTCGTGTCGGCGGCACTTCCGAAGCCCGCGTATTGGCGCATCGTCCACAGGCGATCACGGTGCATTGTCGGGTAGATGCCGCGGGTGTACGGCGCAACGCCAGGCGTACCGAGGTGCTCGGACACATCGGTGCCCGCCAGCGACGACTCGTCGTACAGAGCTTGTACCTCAATGCCCGAATCGGTGCGTTTTAGTGGCTGTTTGTCCTTCATCTGTCGTCAAGGCTACGAGAACAACGGTGTCGAAGTCCGCTGTCTAACCTTGGGGTATGGCCATTACCGAACACGCGGGTACCACCAAGTTCATTGACGGCATCCCTCTCGTACCCAAAGAACTCGTCGACCTTGCAGCACAGCCAAAGCGTTCCGTCGAAGAAGAGCGTGAAGAGCGCAAGCAAAAACTTGCCGGTGCCTTGCGCATCTTTGGTCGACTCGGTTTCGGTGAAGGTGTCGCCGGCCACATCACCGTGCGTGACCCCGAATTCCCCGACCATTTTTGGGTGAACCCATTCGCCCGCAGTTTTCGACTCATGCGCGTGAGTGATTTGATTCTCGTCAATCATGACGGCGACGTGGTGTACGGCAACAACCCGGTGAATCGTGCGGCCTTCTGCATCCACGCCGCCATTCATCAAGCGCGACCCGACGTCGTGTCTGCCGCGCATGCACACACGGTGTACGGCAAGGCCTGGGCTTCGCTCGGCCGCAAGCTTGACCCGATCACCCAAGACAGTTGTTATTTTTATGAAGACCATGTGGTGGTGGTCGAGCAAGGTGGTGCCGTCGTGATGGAGCCTGCCGCTGGCGAAGAAATCGCCGCGAAGTTCCCGACGGGCAAAGCCATGATCCATCAAAATCATGGCCTCATCGCCGTCGGCGCCACGGTTGATGCTGCCGCATATTGGTTTTTGTCGATGGAGCGCACGTGCATGGCCCAGATCGCAGCCGAGAGCGTCGGCACGCCGAAGTTGATTCCACACGAAATGGCGTCGTACACGCGTGACGTCACCGCCCACCCGTTTGCTGGATGGTTGAACTTCCAACCGTTGTGGCAGGAAATCTGTCGCACCGACCCGGACTTGTTCGACTGAACTCACGACGTAATCCGCTCCACGCCGCGCCACCCGAGGCGCTGTTCATTCTTTCGGCTATCAGTCAATATGTCGGCGCCGTCATCGCCGTTCGGCTCTTCGCGCAACTCGCGCCTGCACCCTCGGCATGGTTGCGGGTCATCGCCGCAGCACTTTGGCTGCTGCTGTTTTCGGCCGGCAACTTGCGCCGCAGTGGGCGGCTGACCCGCGAGCAACTGAAGTCGGCGGTGATATTCGGCATCGCCACTGCGTTCATGAACCTCACGTTTTACCTCGCCATCAGTCGACTCGATCTTGGCAAGGGCGTGGCCATCGAGTTCATTGGCCCAATCACCGTCGCCGCCCTCACGACGCGCACGAAACGCAATGCGGTCGCGTTGTTGTTGGCCGCAGTCGGCGTGGTGGTGCTGTCGGGAATCGAAATCGACAAAGAGCCGCTCGGTCTGCTGTTTATTTTCCTAGCCGCCCTATTTTGGGGTATTTACATCGTGATCGGTGCGCGAGTCGCGCGATACGACCGTGGTGTGGCCGGCCTCGGCATCGGATTGGCGGTTGGTGCGGTCGTGCTGATGCCCTTCGGTGTCGCCCAGAGCGGCCCCGCGTGGAGTAGCCCGACGATCCTTGGCTGGTGTCTGCTCATCGGACTGTTCTCCAACGCTGTGGCCTACGGTATCGATCAATACACGCTGCGGCGTATACCTGTCCGCAGATTTTCGGTGTTGCTCGCACTGCTGCCGGTCACCGCGACGATCTTCGGATTTTTATTTCTCGATCAAACACCGTCAATCACCGATCTGCTCGGTATCGGCCTAGTGCTGGCCGGAGTCGTCGCGCAACAACGAGACACATTGCCGACCATCGAACCGTAGACTGCTGGGCAAGCGGGCGAAGGAGAGCTCTACTTCACCATGCGTTCCCCCCAACTGCGGCGTTTGTTCGCCATCGGCATCGTTGCCGTCGTCGTCGCGTCGTTGACCCCTGCCCATGCACCCGTGCAGGCAGCCGAGGGGCAACTGCCGGCGTCGTACGTGATTTACGGTCGTGGCTACGGACATGGTCGGGGCCTCAGCCAATACGGTTCGTACGGCTGGGCCACCGTGCATGGTTGGTCGTGGCAGCAGATTCTTGACTTTTATTACGGCGGCGCCACGGGCAACGTGGTCGCCCCAATCGACAACCCCAACGACACGATTCGCGTCTGGCTGAGTGCCATGGGCACTTCACAAACCGGTGTCGTTGCCGACGTTCAGAATGCCGTGTTTCTGGAAGACCCGGTGCCAGGGCGAGTATGGACTTCGCTCGTTGCCCGCGAGGTGAGCGAAAAGGTGTATCGAGTGTGGGGTTCGACGACTCGTCGTTGTTCGTTGTCGAGCCAAGACCCGGCCAGCGTGGGTTTTGAGTTGATTGGTGATGTTGCCGAGGCTGCGTCGTTCACCACGCAGGTTGGCCAGGATCCTGCCGCCGCACCGACACAAACCATCGGTGTGTGCGAACCAAAGTCCGAGCGTGCACACCGAGTGCGTTACTACCGCGGCATCATTCGGGCACTCAACAACTCACGCAATGAAGATCGCACGATCAACGTCACCACGATGGAAAGTTACCTGCGCGGTGTCGTGCCTCGCGAATCGCCGGCGTCGTGGGGTGATACGGCTGGTGGTGCCGGCATGAATGCCCTGCGCGCCCAGTCGGTGGCAGCCCGAAGTTATGCGGCAACCGAAACCCGCTACCCGGGTTTGGCGAACACCTGTGACTCACAGGATTGTCAGGTGTACCTCGGGGCCGCATTACGTGAGGGCGTGAGCGAACAGCCCTACAGCCTCGAAGACCCACGCACCGATTTGGCGATTGCCGAAACGGCTGGTGTGGTGATTCGTGGTCGTAACGGTGCCGTGGTCCGCACGGAGTTTTCGTCGAGTAACGGTGGTCGCACCGCTGGTGGCATCTTCACCGCACAGGCCGATGCCGGTGATCTCTCTGCCAACTCGGCACTCATGGTGTGGACCCGCAGTGTGAGCGCTGCCCAACTGCAGCAAAAGTACCCGGAGATCGGCACGCTCACTGCAATCACCACTGCCCACGACGGCCAAGGTGGCGACTGGAATGGCTACACAACCGAAGTGACCATCACGGGCACGAGCTCGGCGGTCAAAATGTCGGGTTGGGCCTTTCGTACGGCGTTCGGGCTACCCGCCCCCTGGTATGGCGTAGCACCGATCTACCCGGCTGAATTCGAAGCGGCACCCGTTGGCCGCATGCTGCTGATCGGTGACTCTGTTGCGGCAAGTATCACCACTGAATTCGCGGGAATCGTCACCCCGGCTTATGCCGACATCAACTATCAAGCGGTACCGAATCGTTGCCTCGTTGGCGCGGCCTGCGTTGAACCATCAGTCGGCCTGCCCGATGCTCCGGCAATCATCAACGCCCTCACCCCAGAGACCATGCCGACGGTGGCGGTGCTGCAACTTGGGTACAACGACAGTCCGGCAACGTTCACAGCAGACATCGATCAGGTCGTCACCGCCCTGAATGCACGGGCAGTACAACGCATCATCTTTGTCAATCTTTCGACACGTCGGGTGTCGGTTGACTACAACGCCTCCAACGCCGCACTCCTCGCCGCCACGCAGCGCTACCCCAATGTTTCGGTGCTCGACTGGAATACCTTCAGCACCGGCCCCGACAAATCACGCTGGTTCAGCGACACCGTGCATCTCACGAGCACGGGTCGAGTGGAGTTTGCTTTGTTTCTGCGCAATCAACTTGACGAACTGCGCCGCGCCGGTCTCATCACCGTCGGTAATGGCGGCATCATCCCGATGGCCGTGCCGATGACCACCGGCGAACGAGGCGAGCCGGTCAAGGCTGTGCAAACAGCACTCAACGTCGCTCTTGGCCTGAAGAAAAAGCAGCGTATTGCAGTCGACGGTGCGTTCGGCAAGGGCACGGCCAACGCCTTGAAGAAGTTTGAGGAAATATCCGGGCTTCCGGTCGACGGCATTGCCGACGAACAGGTCATCGCTGCACTCGGCATCGATCACACCACCTTCACACTCGCTCGTGGGGCGACGCAGTCGTCGGTGGTATCAATTCAAAAGGCCCTGGCCAACGTGTTGAAAATCAAACTTCGTGCAGACGGTGTCTACGGCAGCAGCACGGCGAAAACCGTGTCACGCTTTCAGAAATCAGTCGGGCTGAAAACCACGGGCGTCGTCAACCGCACCACGTGGATGGCCCTGCTCAGCGCTTCGGCGCAGCGCTGACACCATCGAAGCGCCGCTGCCAGGCAGCATCACTCACGAGTGACGGATACGCAGCGTGATACTCGCGCTTCAAACGGCCGTAGTTGCGTGCGAGTTGACCGATAACGCTGAATACATCCCGCCATAGTGCGGTGAATCGGGCGCGATCTCGTGTGCATTCGAAACCCTCGGACAAACGATCGTGGCGATACAAAATACGGTCGTGGCGCAGTGCCAAACCCACGGCGCGTGAGTCGATTGGTGCGGTACGCAAATTTTTGCTGCGCACCGATGCCGGCAGCAAGAACCCGCCCACGAGGGGCAACGAAAGAATGAAGCCGATCAGTCGAATGAATTTGGGCCGTGGCTGCGTCATCGGCACTGCGGCATGTGCGTCGGACAGTGGAGCAGGTTTTTCTTCTGCAACCTGGCGTAGTTCATCGTGCAGCGCGGTGTGATCCACTTCGGCGAGTGCCTGCGGGCCGGCCAGGAACGCTCGCATGCCACGAATCATGTACTCGGCGCTCGAGTAACGAAAGCCGAAGAGATTACGGAAGCTCAGCGCCAAGAAACGCCGCGCCAGGTGCCACCAACGATGCCGATCGAATACGAGCGTGTCGATCGTGGCGAAATTGCGCATCTCGTAGAACAGTGATGACGGATTATTTTTCAGGTGAAAGTCGGCGTGCCACACCGCCACCCCGTTCAGGGTCACCGTGTGGCGACCCGTATGCATGAGCCCGAATGCAACATCGTCACCACGCACGAAGACCGGCAGCGGGTTGTCCCCCGTTATGCCAATCGGAAACGCGGTGTACCACCACGCCGAGTACGCAAACCGGCGTTCTTTGGCGTCGCGCATCGCGTGGCGACGATCCCGCAAATCGTCTTCTTGGCCGAGTGCGCGCAACGGGTAGAGCGAACGCCAGAGGTATTTGCTACCGGCTTCAAACTGCATCCACTGGCGTTCTTCGCTGATCATCGCACCGTGCACGCACAGTTGCGGGTCGCGGGCGTAGGCGAACAATGCCACCGTGCGCACGAGTGATTCAGTCTCAAGGTTGATGTCGTCGTCCATGAATAGCACGTGCGTGGCCCACCCTGCAGCCCGCAACCACATGAGCCCGCGCGCGAAACCACCCGCACCACCCAAGTTGCGGTTGGGCACCACACTCAGCTCGGGGGTTCCCGACTCGCCGAAGTCGACGTTGTTGGCGTTGTCCACCACGAGCACCCGAACCCGTCCGCGCAATTCGTCGAGCCCCCGCACGAGTGACAACACTTTCTTGACGGTCGGCACCACATACGACTGACGATTGAACGTGGTGATCGACAAGTTGAGCCGCACATCGCGCCCGCCAGGCATGTCGGTGCGCCACTCGACGCGCTGCACGCGGCAGGCACCGATGGCCACGATGCGCACGTACAACACACCCCAGCTGGCTTCGCGTAGACCGCCGATGGCAATGTCGATGGGCTCGTTCGTCAACTCTGCACTGGCGATCACCTGTTCATGACCACGCGTCACCGCGACGACCTCGGCGCGACCACTACCGCTCGCCACCACCCGAACGCCGATGCGATCGACCGATGTCAGACGTCGCCAGCGACCGGCATGGAACACACCGAACGAAGTATCGAACGACAGCACACCACCAGCGGAAACCCCTGCTGTTCCGTCACCATGTTGCACTGCCCCCGATTCACGCACGTACAGCAGCGGCTCGGCAAAACCTTGCGCCGGCAAGACCGAACGTTGCAGGAGGTATTGCATTACGACTGGCTCATCCGAGCGGGTCAACCACGAACGATGGGATCTTGCTTCCCGCCGCGATCGCATCTATGACAACGGTGGCGGTCTTCAGCGCTTCGTGAATCGTCACATCCATGTCCAGATAACGGTAGGTGCCGAGCCGACCGAGAAACGTGACACCTGCTTCCTCGCGAGCCAGGTGTACGTACTCCAACAACTGTGCTTTTTCTTTCACGAGACGCACGGGGTAATACGGTGTGTCATTTTCGTCGCAGAGACGACTGAATTCGCGATAGATGACCGAGTCGTCATGGCTCTCCCACGGGGCGAAATGTTTGTGTTCGGTAATACGGGTGTAGGGCACACTGGCGTCGCAATAGTTCACAACTGGGCAACCCTGATGATCACCGGCGACGACTTCGGGCTCGAAATCGAGTGTGCGATAGGCCAGTCGACCGTGTTCAAAATCAAAGTACGCGTCAATCGGACCGCTCCAGAATGCATGGTCGTAGGTCGCCAACTGCGCCCGCGAACAACGTGTCGACAAATGCACGGTGATTCCTTTGTGGTCCAAGATCGCTTCGACAATCGGCGTGTACCCGTGTTCAGGAATGCCCTGGAACGGATGGTTGAAGTACGAATCATCGTCGGTGAATCGCAACGGTAGGCGCGCCAAGATGCTGGCCGGTAATTCTTTCGGGTCGACGCCCCACTGCTTGCGGGTGTAACCCGCGAAAAATGCGTCGTACAGTTCACGCCCGACCAAACGCAAACCTTGCTCTTCAAACGATTGCGGATTCGTGATGCTGGCATCGGCGCGGGCCGTCACGAATGCCTCCGCTTCGACCGGGTTCATCTGTGTACCGAAAAAGGCATTGATCAACCCGAGGTTCATCGGCATTTGATACGCGTTTTCGCCCACCATCGCCCGCACACGGTGCCGATACGGCTTGAACGTCGCGAACCGCTGCACATAGTTCCAGACTTCTTCGTGTTGGGTGTGGAAGATGTGGGGGCCGTACACATGCACCATCACGCCCGTGTCATGACGACGGGTGTGGCAATTACCCGCTACATGATCGCGCGACTCGAATACATCGATCAGATGCCCGGCTTCTGCCAATTCGCGGGCAACGACAGCACCCGAAAAACCTGCACCGACAACGGCGATACTCAGCGACACGCGGTCAATTCTATGAGTTAGTGCATCCACGGCGCGCAAGCGCCCTCAAGATCACGCACTTGAATACGCTCACGGTTTTCATAGGTGACGAGATTCTTCGGATCGACACGCAGGTTGAACGTGCGGAAGGACATCTCCGTGGTGTCGATGGCGAGAATACGACCGGCCAGCGAGTCGCCGAGATCCAACAGCAATTTGATGGTCTCGAGTGCCTGGATCGAACCCACGATGCCTGGCAACACACCGAGCACGCCGGCTTCGGCACAACTTGGCGCCATATCAGCGGGCGGTGGCTCAGGAACCATGTCGCGATATGTCGGCCCCCGCAGCGGATGAAAGACGCTGACCATTCCTTCGAAACGGAAGATCGAACCGTGCACCACTGGAATGCCCAGTTTCACGCTGGCATCGTTCAACAAGTAGCGTGATGGGAAGTTGTCGGCGCCATCGACGATGACGTCGTAGCCAGCGATGATGTCCATGATGTTGCTGGCTGCCAAGCGCGTGTCGTAGGTGACCACATTGACGTCGGGATTCAGCATGGTGAGCGTCTTTTTCGCCGAATCAACCTTGCGGTCCCCGATGCGATCGATGTTGTGCAAAATTTGGCGTTGCAGGTTGCTCGCATCGACTTCGTCCATATCGACGATGCCGATGGTGCCCACACCGGCTGCCGCGAGATACAGCGCTGCCGGCGAACCAAGACCACCGGCGCCAAGCAAGAGCACCTTGCTGGCGAGCAACTTGGCCTGCCCGGCCACCCCGACCTCGGGCAACGTGATGTGCCGTTGGTATCGATTGCGCTGTTCAGCAGTCAGTGCCACCGGTGTCGACCAGGCACGGCCTTCGTCTTTCCATTTGCCGAAACCACCGGCCATGCTCACGACGGTGGCGTAGCCGAGTTCTTGCATCGTCTTGGCGGCGAATGCACTACGTACACCACCCGCGCAATACACCACGACAGGTGTTGCTTTGTCGATGATGCGTGTTTCTACCTGTGCCTCGAGATGGCCGCGCGGAATATGGACGACTGCGGGCAGCGCACCTTGTTCAAACTCGTCCGGCTCACGCACATCGAGCACCACGTACCCGCCAGCAATCTGGCCGGCTGCAGTGGCCGTATCGACCTCGATGATCTGCGCTTTGGCGGCCGCCAGCAAGTCACGAAACGTTGGCACCCTCAAAACGCTATCTGTCTGGTCGGGTATTGCCGCCGGTGAGGGCGATTTACTGCGGGGGCGCCACCCCACACAACCGCGGCAGCAGGGTCGAGATATCACCCGTGATGATTTCATCAGCGAGTGCATCCATATCAGTCGGGCCACCATTCACGATGATGATTCGGGCACCGTTGGCCTTCGCCCGCGGCACACAGTGGGCCGCTGGTCGCACGGCAAGCGTCGAGCCGATTGCCAGCAGCAGGTCGCAGTCTTCGCTCGCCTCAAATGCCGCATTGATCACCTCTGTCACCAACGATTCTTCGAACAAAATCGTGTCGCTCTTCAAAATGCCGCCACACAAAAGACAGCGTGGATCTTGTTCTTCGGCACACACTCGCTCCAACGTCTCGCGCATCGGGCGTTTGTCTTTGCACTCCCAGCAAATAGAGCGATACAAATTGCCATGCACCTCGTGCACCTTGTGTTGGGCGATTCCGGAACGTTGGTGCAACCCATCGACATTTTGCGTCACGATTGCACGCAACTGACCACGCTCATCTAGCCGACACAAGGCTTTGTGACCATCATTGGGTTGTGGATCGTTGTTGATCCACTTCACACGGTTTTGCCACGCACGTTGGCGCAGTTCCACATCGTTCAGGTAGTGGCTCAGTGTCGAGGCACGCTCGGCGTCGGGATTCTTCGTCCACAGTCCGTCTGGTCCACGAAAGTCGGGAATGCCCGAGGCGGTCGAAATACCCGCACCGGTGAGCACCGTAATGCGGTGGGCTGCTGCGAGCATGACTTCTGCGCGAGTCACAGAATTGGTGTCGTCGCTGGACATGTGTTTAAAGAGTTTGCCACTTGCCGACTGGCGTGCACACACCTGTACGTGAAACAGCCCGATTTCAACCTCGCCGTTGTCCCGTGGCACGATGCCACCGTTGCAGCCCGCGGGTTTACCGCCCGATCCGACTATGTGGAATGGTTCTGGCTGCCCGTGCTCGGGCCATCCGCCACGTGGCTCCTGCGGCGTATCGACTTCGGCTTCGACGACTACCCCACTGGTTACGTGCTCGATGCCCTGTGCACGGCACGCGCACTCGGCATCGCTGCACGCGATGACACCGGCACCATCTTCGGTCGGGCCGTGTCGCGGCTGCAGATGTTCGGCATCGCCCACATGCTTGGTGACTCGCTGGCGGTTCGGCGCATCTTGCCCGAGGTATCGCAACGACATCTGCAACGGATGCCACCACATCTACGTGATGCCCACCCCGCCTGGTTGGCTAACCGCGCCATGTTCGCCTCAACCTTAACTACCTGAACAATCGATGGTGACTAGCGGCGGCGGAAGTTCTCCGCGAGGTTGACGAGCAATCGCGTGCCGTAGGCGGTGGCGCCGCGCTGCAACCAGCCGGCGTCGCCGTCTGACCACATCGGGCCCGCGATATCGAGGTGTGCCCACGGGTGTCCACCGGTAAATTCGTCGAGGAACAATGCTGCGGTGATGGCACCTGCTTCTCCACCACCAACGTTCTTCATGTCGGCGATGTACGAGTCGAGCATGCGGCGATACGAACGCTCGAGTGGCAGCTCCCACACGTCTTCATCCGTGGCTTTGCTGGCTGCGACGACCTGCTCGATGAAGCCGGCATTATTGCCCATCACTCCCGACATTTTCGGGCCGAGTGCTGCTGCACAAGACCCAGTCAGCGTGGCGATGTCCACAATTGCATCGGGTTCTTGTTCGGCGGCCAACGACAAACCGTCGGCCAAGACGAGGCGGCCTTCGGCATCGGTGTTGTGGATTTCCACGGTTTTTTTGTTGCGCATCGTGAGCACGTCCCCCATCGCCATGGCGCTCCCCGACGGCAGGTTGTCGGTGCACATGAGATATGCAGTGATTTGATTTTTGCAACCGAGGGCCTTCAGCGTGCTCATTGCGGCCAGTACAGCCGCAGCGCCGCTCATGTCTGCTTTCATCATCGCATGGCTCGGGTTGCTCGGCTTCAAACTGATGCCGCCCGAGTCGTACATCACGCCCTTGCCCACCATGATGAGGTGCGGTAGTGCAGACTTCTTGCCTTTGCCGGCAGGTTTACCCTTCAGCGACGACTTGCTCGGGCGGTACGACAGCTTCACCATGCGCGGTGGGTTCACGCTGCCCCGGTTCACGCCGATCATCCCACCGCAACCCATGGCGAGCAACTTGTCTTTGTCGTACACCTCGACGCGCAACCCGGTTTCGGACGCAACTTCTTGTGCACGATCGGCAAACATTTTTGCCGTCAGATGAGCCGGCGGCATATTCGCAAAGTCGCGCGCCATGCACACGGCCTCACCAACGACCACGCCACGTCGTGAACCGTTGGCTACTGCACCAAGTACCTTCGTCTCGACCACCAACACGACCGACTTCAACTTCGACCCGAATGATTTATCCGACTTGAGCGCGCCGTATCGGTGGGACGCCAATAGCAAACCCTCGGTGACTGCCTGTGCAATCTCGGCACGATCGCCCCGCCCGGCACCGGCCAATGTGGTCGACAACGATGCATACTTGCTCGCCGCTCGCACCAACGCTGCGGCGGCATTGCGCAGGTCGTGGGCCTTAGCCGAGCTCCCGGCGCCAACACCTACGGCAATCAACACCGTTTTGCCACTCGCCTGCACGACGAGCGTCTGACCGACTTTGCCGTCGAAGCCGGCTGCCGTCAACTGAGCACGCGACAGGCCAAGCTCGCCAGGCACTGCTTTGTCCGACGTGACGGGCACTCCAACCACTTCTGTCTTGGGCACTTCGCGCGCGACGCTGACAACCAACTGTGAGTGTTTCATGGCGTCAGCCTAATTGCGTGCTCCGGGGGCGCTTAATCGACGACGCTGCGCACCGTCAACGATTCACCTTCTTGCCAACGTGCCAAGGTCCACAACAAGTCGCTCAATCGGTTGAGGTACGGCCCTGCATGTGATGGTGCGGGTGCCGCGGCAATGGCATGGCGCTCAGCGCGACGCACCACGGTGCGCGCCACATCAAGGAGTGCAGCGATCTTGTTCTGACCAGGTACGACGAACTCAGAAGGGGGCGTGAACTTTTCGTCGAGGGCGTCGATCATGTTTTCGAGTTTGCTCACCATGGCGTCGGTGACCCGCGACTTGCTGTCCGTCAATTTGTGGCGGTTCTCCGGCAGGGTTGCCAATTCAGCCATCAACACCCACATGTCGCGCATGATGTGCACCAGCACGTCGTTGAGTTCGTTTTCTCGGCCCAGCTCGGCGCGCACCAAACCAATCACGGCTTGCGCCTCATCCACGGCGCCATATGCCCGTGGCAGGGCTGAGTCCTTTGCCACACGGCCCCCATAGAAAAGACCCGTGGTGCCGTCGTCGCCAACTCGGGTATAAACCTTTGCGCGTGTCATGAAAAGTGAATGCTACTTGTCTTAGCCTGAGGAGCACGATGCGTGCTGAGCAAAAGTCGGGGTATCTCGACGCGATCAATGAGCGGGTCGTGGTGTTTGATGGCGCCTTCGGCACCTACGTGCAAGACCAAGATTTATCGGCTGACGATTTCGGTGGCGAACATCTCGAAGGTTGCAACGAATTGCTGGCGGTGACCCGCCCCGACCTCATCGCCCAAATGCACGAAGACTTCCTCAAAGTGGGGGTCGATGCGCTCGAGACCGCAACTTTTGGTTCGTTCTCCACGGTGCTGACGGAATACGGCATCGCTGACCGGGCCTACGAGGTCACGCTCGCTGCGGCACGAATTGCCCGCGAGGTGGCGAACTCGTTTGAATCTGACGGCCGCTCGCGTTACGTTGCCGGCAGCGTCGGGCCGGGTACCAAATTGCCGAGCCTCGGACACATCTCTTTCAGCGAATTGCGCGACACTTACGAAGAGCACGCGCGCGCCCTCATCGAAGGTGGCGTCGACTTGCTACTGATCGAAACCTGCATGGATCTACTGCAGATCAAGTCGGCAATGCAGGGTGGTCGTCGGGCGATGAAAGCACTGGGCCGCGAGGTGCCCATCCAGGTGCAGGTCACGATGGAAACCACGGGCCGCATGTTGGTGGGCACCGAAATCGGTGCGGCGCTCAGCGCACTATTGGCGATGAAGCCGGCGGTCATCGGCATCAACTGCGCCACGGGGCCGGCCGAAATGCAAGAACACCTCCGCCATCTCTCGCAACACTGTCCGATTCCAATCAGCGTGCTGCCCAATGCCGGTTTGCCGAGCGTGGTCGACGGCCGCACGCACTACGATTTGACACCGCCACAGCTGGCCGAATTCCACCGTCACCATGTGCAGGAACTCGGCATCAACGTGGTGGGTGGTTGTTGCGGCACCACACCCGAACACCTGCGCCAAGTGGTCGAGGCAGTGCGTAATATCACGCCACTGCGTCGCACACCGCAACAAGAGCCGAGTGTTACCTCGCTGTACTCACCCGTCACGTTGAAACAAGACAACAGCGTGCTGTACATCGGCGAACGCACCAACGCCAATGGCTCACGTGCGTTTCGTGACGCGATGCTGGCCGGCGATTGGGACACCTGCACGAAGATGGCCAACGAACAGATTCGAGAAGGTGCCCATGTGCTGGATATCTGTGTCGACTACGTGGGTCGCGATGGCGTCGCCGATATGGCCGAGGTTGCGGGTCGCTTCGCCAGTCAAGCCAGCGTGCCACTCGTGCTTGATTCCACCGAACCAGAGGTATTGGAAGCGGCGTTGCAGTTGGTCGGTGGCCGCTGCATTCTGAATAGCGCCAACCTCGAAGACGGTGAAGAGCCCGGTCGGCGCATGGATCGAATCTTTTCACTCGCCCGCGACTACGGCGCTGCGGTCATTTGTTTGTTGATTGATGAACGCGGTCAGGCCCGCGACGTGGAGTGGAAGATGGAAATCGCCCACCGCCTGCACAAGATTGCCACCGAGCGTTACGGGTTGTCGGCCAGTGATTTGATCTTCGATCCGCTCACGTTCCCGCTCACCACCGGTGGCGCCGACCTGCGTCGAGACGGCATCGAAAGCATCGAGGCAATTAGGCGGATCAAGAAGGAAATTCCCGGTGCACTCACGGTGATGGGCTTGTCGAACGTGAGCTTCGGCATCAACCCGGCCGCCCGCCAGGTGTTGAACAGCGTGTTCCTTGATGCCTGTGTCAAGGCGGGTCTTGATGCTGCCATCGTGCATGCCAGCAAGATTCAGCCCCTCGCACGCATCAAACTCGAGCATGTCACGCTGTGCGACGACATCGTCTTTGACAAAACCACCGATACCTACAACCCGCTGCAACTCCTGCTCACCGCTTTCGAGGGTGTGCAGTCGACCAAGCAAGAAAAACCCGACCGCAGTGGTTGGCCGGTGCGCGACAGGCTGCGTCAACGCATCATTGACGGAGAACGCGACGGTCTCATAGCCGAGCTCGACGAGGCGCTCGACGAGGGCATCAAAGCGCTCGAAATCGTCAACGATGTGTTGCTTGACGGCATGCGCGAAGTTGGCGAACTTTTCGGCTCTGGTCAGATGCAGCTGCCATTCGTGCTGCAAAGTGCCGAGACGATGAAAATGGCCGTCAGCCATCTCGAGCCGCGCATGGACAAAGTTGCCGGTTCATCCAGTAAGGGCAAACTGGTGCTCGCCACGGTGAAAGGCGATGTGCACGACATCGGTAAAAACCTGGTCGACATCATCTGCACCAACAACGGCTACGAGGTGCACAACATCGGCATCAAGATTTCGATCAGCGAGATGATTGCCAAGGTGCAGGAGGTTGACGCCGATGCGCTCGGCATGAGTGGCCTGCTCGTGAAAAGCACGCTGATCATGCGCGACAACCTGCAAGAGCTGAACACGCAGGGTTTGGCGCGTATTCCGGTGATTCTCGGCGGTGCGGCACTCACCCGCAGCTACGTGGAGCGCGACTTGCGCGAGGTGTACCAAGGTCGCGTGTTCTACGGTCGCGACGCATTTGAGGGCCTGTACACACTCGACAAATTGATGGACATGAAGCGCAGCGGCACCGACGACCCGGAGTACGGGCGCGTCCCCACCGGCCGCTCGTTGGCCGAACGTCGGGCGCCGAAGGAGGCACCAACGGATGTGCCGTCACGTTCCCCGGAAGCCGCAGTCGACAATCATGTGTACACACCGCCATTCATCGGCTCACGCGTGATGAAGGGCATCAGCCTCGATGAAATCGCCGAGTACGTGAACGAAACGGCCTTGTTCCGCAACCAGTGGCAGTACCGACCACTCAAAGGGGAAAATGACGAGGACTTCAAGACCCGCATCCGACCAGAGTTGCGCGAGCAGTTGGCCCGTGCAAAAGCCACCGGCATTCTGCTGCCGCAACTGGTGTACGGCTACTTCCCCGCCAACGCTGACGGCAACGACGTCGTGATCTGGACTGACGAAACTCGCACCACCGAACGCATGCGCTTTTCGTATCCACGTCAGGATGAGGCCCCATTTTTGTGCATTGCCGACTTCTTCCGCCCGATCGCCAGTGGCGAGGCAGATTACGCCTCGTTCCACATCGTGACGATGGGAGCCAAGGTGAGCGAGGCTGCCGCTGAATTGTTCGCCAAGAACGAGTACCAGGCGTACCTCAACATGCACGGCATCGGCGTGGAGATGGCCGAAGCGCTCGCCGAGTACTGGCATCATCGCATTCGCAGCGAGTGGGGCTTCGTCGACGAAGATGGGCCGAACCTGCACGGCTTGTTCCGCCAGCAATACCGCGGTGGTCGTTACTCGTGGGGTTATCCCGCCTGCCCCGACCTAGAGGACAACGCGAAGGTTGCCGAGTTGCTCGAAGCCGGCCGAATCGGCATCGTGGTGAACGAAGAGACAGGTTGGCAATATCAGCCCGAGCAGACCACCTCGGCAATTATCTGTCATCACCCGCGCGCCAAATACTTCGTTGCGCGTTAACTCAGACGGCGTGCGACTTTTCCCATGCGCGGGTGAGCGCTGCATATTTGCCACCGAGCGCAACGAGCTCGCCATGCGTACCCACCTCGGCGATACGTGCCTTGTCGACGACCACGATCCGATCGGCACGCCTCACCGTCGACAAGCGGTGAGCGACCACGATGGTGGTACGACCCTGCATCAGCCGTTCGAGGGCTGATTCAACCTCGGCCTCGGTGCCTGGGTCAAGATTTGAGGTTGCTTCATCCAGCACGAGGACAGCCGGGTCGACGAGGGCGACACGCCCGAGCGCAACGAGTTGTCGCTCGCCGGCCGACAACCGTGTGCCACGCTCCCGAACTTCGGTGTCAAGCCCTTCTGGCAGTCGTTCGAAGTGCGCCAAGACACCGAGGCGCTCGAGTGCTGCTTCAACTTCGGCGTCCGAGGCCTCGATCCGCGCCAGTCGCACGTTGTCACGGATGGTGCCGTTGAACAAAAATCCCTCTTGTGGCACCACCAGGATTCGTTGTCGCAGGCTCGCATGCGTGCTCTGACGCAGGTTGATGCCGCCGTACCTCACTGTTCCGTTCGTCGGGTCATACAGACGTGACATCAACTTGGCGAGCGTGCTCTTCCCCGCCCCCGTCGGCCCGACGAGCGCAATTCGTTCGCCATCGCGCACGATGAGATCGACGTCTTGGAGGGCCGGCATGACGCCACTGGCATAGGTAAAGCCGACCCCACTCACCGCGATGTCACCGCGGTTCGGCAATGCAACGGCATCTGGCACTTCATCGACTTCGGGTGTCGCGTCAAGAATCGCGAACAACTTGTGCAGTGCCGCGGCCGCCGACTGCACGCCGTTGTACAACTGGGAAAGTTGCTGCACGGGGTCGAACAGGCTGGAGAGCAGCAGAATGAACGCAACGACCGTACCGAGCGAAACGGTGTCACGATGCACGAGCCAGCCACCGATACCAACGACGAGTGCCGTCGCGATCACTCCCGAAAATTCAACGAGGCCGAAATACCACGTGCTGATGCGAATGCTGCGCACATGGCTGTCGAACAGCGACCGGTTCGACTTTTCAAAGCGCTTGATCTGGGCCTCTTCTTGGGCGTAGGCCTGGATGACGCGCACTGCAGCGATGCCCTCCTGCAGAGTGCCGAGGTTTTGCCCGACTCGCTCGCGCACCGAAAGATACGCGGTGTTTGCATCACGCTGAAATTTCACCGAGGCAATGACGATCACCGGAAACACGATCAGCACAACTAGAGCCAGTTCCCATGACAATATGAACAACACTGCGAGTGCCAACACGACGAGAAAACCGCTCGCCAAAAATTGCAGCAGTCCCCATTGAATCAATTCGCCCATGGTTTCGATGTCGGCAGTCATACGGGCGATCAACACCCCTGCTTTGTTGCGGTCATAAAACGCCAGCGACTGGCTCTGCATCGCCGCAAACACCTTGAGTCGCAATTCGCGCAGGAACGACTCGCCGGTGCGATTGAGGAAGACATATTGCATCCGACCGAAGATGTACGCCAAAGCAGCAAGCACGAGGTAGAGCCCAACCGAAAGATTCAGCTGCAGCAGGTCGCGCACACGAATGCCCGAGTCGATGCCGTGACGCACCAGGATTGGGGCAGCGAGCGTGGTGCTCGTCGTGATGACGACACATCCAACTGCTGCGTAGGCGGTGTGCCGAAATGGGGCCGCCATTCGTACAACGCGACCCATGACCCGACGCGTCTCGGTCTTGTCAAGCTGGTCTTCTGGGGCGACCCCACCACCCATCTGGAACATCTACTTGACTTCCGCATCGTCGTCACGAACCGCCCAGGCAGCGAGAACCTCGCGATATCGCTCGCACGTGTCGAGCAATTCGCGATGTTGCCCGACAGCGACGACACGACCTTCATCGATCAGCACGATGCGGTCGGCGAGGGCGATCGTGCCTGGTCGATGTGCAATCACGATGGTGGTGCGACCCTCCATGACGGTGCGCATTGCCTCACGGATCTCGTGCTCTTTGCTCGGATCAACTGCACTGGTCGCATCGTCGAGCACGAGCACCCGCGGGTCGGCGACGATGGCGCGAGCGATTGCCACGCGTTGACGTTGACCACCACTCAACGAAAAGCCACGCTCACCAATCTGTGTGTCGTATCCGTTCGGCAGCTGCAATATGAAGTCGTGGGCGCCGGCAAGTCGCGCCGCGTGCTCCACCGTCGCCTGATCGGCGTCGGGTTTGGCGAAAGCAATATTGTTGCGCACCGAATCGTTGAACAAAAACGTGTCCTCAAAGACCACCCCGACGTTCCGGCGTAGGTCGTGCACGTCCAAGCGACGCAAGTCAATACCGTCGAGGGTGACACGCCCGTTGACCACATCATAAAAACGCAACAGCAGCCGCACGACGGTGCTCTTGCCTGCACCCGTTGCACCGACGAGTGCGACTGATTCACCGGGGCTGATCGTCAGAGAAAAGTTGCGCAAAATTGCGTGATCTTCGCCGTATCCGAACGTGACATCTTCAAAGGCGATCGCGCCGACTGCACTCCCCGAGTTTCGGGTCGGTAGCGAGCGTGGCCGTTCAGGGCTTTGCACCGCCGGCTCGGTTGACAGCACTTCATCCACGCGTACGAGGGCGGCGGCGGCTCGTTGACCGAGCGCCACCATCATGCCGATGTTGCGCAGTGGCCAAACAAGCATCGTCAAGTACACGTTGAAGGCGACAAGATCCCCGATACTCAGGTCACCGTTCACCACGCGATGACCGCCGTAGCCGAGCACGGCAATGAGACCGAGCGAAGGCAGCAAATCGATGGCCGGCAGGAAACGGCTGCGAATGCTCGCCGCTTTCAGCGAGACCTGACGAATGTCGTCAGCCTCTTTGCGCAACTTGTTGAATTGCACGCTTTCTGTGCCCAAACCCTTCACCACGCGAACGCCAGAAACACTCTCTTCAACGACGCTCGCCAACTGTGCTTGTTCGTTCTGTACGGCAAGCACCACTGGATGGATACGGGTCGAAAATCGTCGTGATGCCACGTTGATTAGCGGGAGGGGAGCCAATGAGACGAGCGCCAGTCGCCAATCGGTGAATGCCAGAATCACCGTGACCGCACCGAGTTGTGCGACGTTGCTCAGGGTGATGGGAATCATCACGACGAACTGTTGCACCTGCTGCAAATCGCTCGACGCACGACTCATCAACTGTCCGGTCTGTGCGCGATCGTGGTAGCCGACATGCAGCCGCTGAATGTGGGCAAACATGCGCTCGCGAAGCAACGTTTCAGTCCATCGACTCTCACGAAATGCGAGGTATCGCCGCCCCGCAGTGAGCAGCCCGGTAGCCAGACCAGCAGCAGCAATGAACAGCGACCACGACAGCAGTGGACCATTGCGTTCGATGCCCTGATCAATTGCCGCTTTCGTCAGTTGCGGTACGGCAACTTTCGCCGCTGTCCACGTAACACCGATCGCCACACCCAACACCAAGGCAGTCTTCTGCTCGAGCAAGGCCCGCCACAACAATTGCCATCCGAAATTTCGTTGCGTGCGCGCCCGCTCCTCGGCTTCGCCTTTTGCGGATGCGGCGGCGTCTGGATCGAGTACGACGGTCGTCACGTTGCCGACGGCGCCAATGATTCGACGGCCGACCAGAACGAAAGCGCTGGGTCAAACGACAGGATTGCCAGCGACGAAGTATTCACGCCATTGGCAAAATAGTGGTCAATTTTTGCGCGGCACTCCGCCGGCGAGCCGTGCACGACGAGATCGTCGACGACCGAATCCGGGATCGCTGCCAGTGCCGCCTTGCGGTCCCCTGCTTTCCAGGCATCCCACATTCCGGCCAGTGCGTCACCGCGTCCCAACCAACGATGGAATTCTGCGTACACGGGCACATTCAGATAACCGGCGATCGCAAACCGCGCACCTGCCCGCACCACATCGGCATTCTCACTCGGACATACGAAAATACGCGCGACGATTTCCTTGGTTGCGGGGTCGGCACCAGCAGCGCGTGCCGCATCATGCACCACCTTGGTTACCGTGCGCACATCATCCGGCGACAGCCAGTTGATGATTGCGCCGTCTGCTTCGCGACCGGCAAGACGCAACATGCCTTCGCGCAGTGCCGCCACGAGGATTTGTGGCTGCACCTCAGGCCGCACACCCAGACGAAAGCTGTCAACCTTGAAGGTGTCGTATTGCTTGGTGACTTTTTCACCACTAAGGGCGTCACGCAAAAAACGCACGATGTCGCGCACTTTTTTGTACGGCTCAACGAAGGGAATTCCATTCCAGCGTTCGATGATCACGTTGCTCGATGACCCGACACCAATCGCAAAGCGACCGGGTGCCGCGTCGGCCAGCGACGCAACACTTTGGGCGAACAATGCCGGGCTGCGCGTATACGCCGGCACGATTGCCGTGCCGAGACGCAGGCGCGGCTCCCATGCCGCTGCCATTGCCAGCGGGGTGAAGGCATCCACTCCATCAGCCTCAGCCGACCAGATATCGGTGTACCCGAGGTCAGACAACTGTCGCAGCTGTTTTTCCTGCGCATGCAAATGTCCGGGAAGTGGCACGGTCATTCCGTCGCGGCGCTGCACTGACTAATCCTTCCACTTTCGGGCGATACAACTCTGACTGGCGGTGGCCAGCAATGTGCCATCCTCGGCGAACATCTGGATGGTTCCATGGGCAAACCCGCGCTGCACCGACTCGATATGAATATCGAGCAAGACCCAGTCGGTGGGCACCAGATGGGCGAATCGAATGGTGTTGTCAAGGCTGTTGCCACCGGCACGCAACCCAAGTGCTTGGCCGGCAGCCATCGGCACGAAATCGCCGAGAATTCCCAGTGCCGCGGCATCAACGCCGTCGACGAGCGACTTGATACGTACCCACATGACCGTCTGGCCATCGCCTGGGGTGCCGTCGAGTTCTGCCAGGTCACGACCTTTGACGAAACGCATGTCGAGAACTTCCATGATCGAATTGGCGTGTGCCGCACGCAGTTTGCGCGGCCGCGACTCTCCGGGCGGTATCACGACCGGCATCGTGACGAATTGACCGGATGCAGCAAAGTCTCGGTCACCCAACGCTGCATTCACCGTGAGTACTTCACGATCACCAACGCGACACACTGCTCGTGCCTGAGTGACGCTGCTGCCGGCCGCTGCAATCGTCACATCAATGTCGACTCGTTCGTCTCGGCGGGCATACGAAAGATATTGAGCAGTGGCCCACGTGCAGCGACGCTGTGACACCGTCTCGAGGGCCGCAATTCCGGCACCAAGACCGGCGCCACCAAACAGAAAGCCACCGCTCGTGGTCACTTGTGGCACGACCGACAATGAAAAAGAATTTTCGGAGCATTGCTCTAGTCCAAGAAACGCTCGAGAGTCCATCGACTGCAGGCTAATGATGCGTGCGTCGTACGCTTGGGGCATGGCTGATATTCCTTGGCTTGGTGACACGGTTTCACTCGTCGATGCATTTCGTCGGGGTGAACGCTCACCCGTCGAGGAGTTACAGGCAACTTATGAAGCGATCGATGCCAGTGACCTGAACGCGTTTTGTTTTCTCGACCGCGAGCGTGCGTTGGACTCTGCGCGCACGGCCGACGTGACGTTGCCTTTCGGTGGCGTACCGATCGGTGTCAAAGAACTCGACCACCACCTTGGTTGGCCCGATACCGACGCCAGTTTGGTGTTCAAAGACCGCATCGCTGAAACCACCGACACCATGTTGTTGCGGGCCCGTGCTGCTGGCGGTGTGTTCGTGGGTCAGACCACCTCGAGCGAGTTCGGTGGTGTCAATCTCACCCGCACGTTGTTGCATGGTGCAACACACAACCCGTGGCAACACGATCGCACACCCGGTGGTTCATCAGGGGGAAGTGCGGCGGGCGTTGCCGGCGGTTTGGTTTCTATCGCCACGGGTGGCGACGGTGGTGGCTCAATTCGAATTCCCGCTGGCTTCACCGGGCTGGTTGGCCTGAAGGCAACTTTTGGTCGCATTCCACGTGGGCCTGGCGCTTCAAACGGCAACCTCACCACCACCACTGGTTGCTTGACCCGCAGCGTGCGCGACACTGCTCGCTGGTTTGATGTGTGCAACGGCCACGAGGGCAACGACCCGCTGAGCCTGCCGCGAGTCGAGGGTTGGGAGGCAGGTCTGGGCAGTGTGCCAACGCGTGGTTTGCGGGCAATCATCGTTGCCGACTGGGGCTCAGCAGTGGTTTCGCCCGCCATGTGGGCCGTGCTCGAAGAAGCCGGCGAGCACCTCATCAGCATCACCGGCATGCAACGAGTCAGCGGTGTCAACACTGCGCTGCCGCGATTGGGCGCCGCTTGGTCGATCACCGGCATGGCGGCCCTGGCGTTTGAGTTGCGCGATCATTGGCCGGCTTGTGCCGACATGCTCACCCCCGAAATGCGTTTTGGTCTGCGGCACACAGAGGGTTTGTACGGCACCGAAGCGCGCGGCAGGTTCGAAGCCCGTCGCATCAAACTCAATCAGCGCATGGCCGAAATTTTCGGCGAAGTCGACGTGGTAATCACCGCCAGTAATCCTGATGTCGCCTTCAATGCGCAAGGCCCGCTGCCCGACACATTCGGAGGCGTGGTGGCTGGTGCGGGCAACAATGGCGTGCTCACGTTCCCGGCCAACATCTATGGCAACCCGGGCATCTCGATTCCGGGTGGAACCGTGGATGGTCTGCCGGTTGGCCTGCAGGTCATGTCACGACACTTCACCGAACCGCTGCTGCTTGAGTTGGCACTCGCCTACGAGCGTTCACGCCCGTGGCCGCTCGTGGCTCCGCGCTGAATTGCGCTAGGTAACGAGCAGCGCCCGCGCTATCAAATCCGTACCAAAGCCCATCAGGATTGCCAGATAACTCAGCCCTGTGGCGGCCATGACTGCTGAGTAACTGCGTTCGCGCAATGCCGCGCGAGTGAACCAGGCCAACACACCAGTGAGCAGCGCACAGGCCAACCAAAACCACCCGAGCACACCGTTCCAGCCGTCATCGATCGTGCCGTTCAACACGCTCACCATGCCCGTCGGCACGATCATTGCCACGATTTCAAAGGGCCACACCACGAGCAATATGTTGCTGAGTTGATTGAGCAACTTGCGTGGCATTCCAGGTTGCACCAGGTACCAATGACCGAGCAGCATCGCATCGCTGATGGCACCCAGGAACACTGCACCGACGACCAGTCGCACGAGCCACAGCACATTGGCCTGATAATCGGTGACGAGGGCTGCAGTTACCACACCTGCAAACCCCACACCGATCGCCAGACGGTCGAGCACGGTGTCGCGGCGCGCGAAACCGATGATGGCCAGCGCCGCCAGCACGAGCGCTGCAAGTTCACGGACGATTACCCGGTCGAAGACAAAACCCATGCCAGCACCCATGAGCGCGATCGCGGCGTACACGCCACGCAACAACTTCCCGTAGCCGACGGAGATTTCACCAGAGCGAAACGTGAACCAGAGGAACAACATCCCCCCACTCGCCCACTGCAACATCACCGTTGCAGCGTCGAGTTTCACAAAATGACCAACTCGCGCGGTGTGGCGTTCATCCGCAATGGGCCATCGTCGGTGGCCACCACGATGTCTTCCAGTCGCATGCCCCACTTACCGGCCAGGTAAATACCTGGTTCGACGCTGAATGCATGCCCATGCACGATCGGCAGCCGATTGCCACTCACCATGTACGGCTCTTCGTGCGCCTCCATGCCGATGCCGTGACCCGTGCGATGGATGAAATACTCACCCCAGCCCGCCTCGGTGAGCACTTGGCGGGATGCAGTATCGACCGATTCACATGTGGCACCAACCCGACCCGCCATGACGCCAGCTTCTTGCGCCCGTCGCAGGTCGCTCCATGCACGCGCGATATCCGCCGTGGGCTCACCAATGTGCACGCAACGTGTGATGTCGCTGCAGTAGCCGTTCATCGTGCCACCAAAATCACAGAGCACGATGTCGCCGTGACGAATCACCCGTGCACCGGCATGGTGATGCGGGCTTGATGCATTTTCACCGGCGGCAACGATCGCAAAATTCACCACGTCATGGCCTTCGGCGAGGAGGCGTGCGGAGATGTCGGCCGACACTCGTGCCTCGGTTTGCCCGACGAGTGCAATCGCCCCGCTTTGCAGCTGGGCAGCCACACGATCGGCAGCCGCACCGGCTGCCACGAGTGCGGCAATTTCCGCCGCATCCTTTTGAATTCGCAGCGGACCAACCACGTCAACCGACCGCACGAAGTGTCTGCCCGCGAGATGCTTGAGTAATTCCACCAAGAAGCGGGCCCACATCTGGTCGCCGATCGCCACACATTGGGCAGTGCCGATCAAACCTGCGGTGATCGCCACCGGATCATCTGTTTCGTTCCACGGCACGAGGTCGAACACCGATGCAAAATGCTCGACTCGCGGTGCTTCAAGTCGGGGCACCACGAGCGTGGCGCGATCGGCCGTAACGACCAGTGCGGTCAAACGTTCGAGTGGCATGGCGTGGTACCCGATGAGAAACGGCAGGTCGAAGCCCACCGACACGACCAACGCATCAATACCTTGGCTGTGCATCTGGGCACGCACACGCGCCAGACGCTGGAGGTACAAGGTTTCGCCGACGGCCGCTGCGTTCATGTCACCGACCCTGAACGAGTCGCCCTTCTTCGTAGTCGCGAAATGCCTGAACGATTTCTTCGCGGGTGTTCATCACGAACGGCCCCGACCGCACCACCGACTCGCCGAGTGGTTGGCCCCCGAGCAGAAGTGCCTGCGCTGCGGTGTCGGTGCGCAGCGTGATGCCACCACTCGAGCGTTCGAACACCATCATCTGCCCGGATTCGCCCGCGTGCCCATTGGCCACGAGATCACCTTCGAACACATGCACGAGTGCGGTCTGCCCATCGGCTGGTTCCCATTGCACTTCTTCACCGGCCCGCAATAACACGTGTGCGTACGTCATCGGGCTGGTTGTTTGCACGGCACCCGTCACGCCCATCACCGTGCCGGCCACCACCCGAATTTCGCCGCCGTTGGTGAGCAAGACACGCTGCAACTCGTTGCCGTCGAAACCTTGGTAACGCGGTGGAATCATCTTTGACTTGGCTGGCAGATTGACCCACAGCTGAAAACCGTGCATGCGACCACCCGACGCCAAGAACTCCGGGGTTGGCAATTCGCTGTGCACGACACCCGAGCCTGCTGTCATCCACTGCACACCGCCCGGACGAATGGTGGCGACTGCACCCGTCGTGTCGCGATGGTCCATCGCCCCGTACATGAGGTAGGTGACGGTTTCAAAACCACGATGTGGATGCTCTGGCGCACCAACTGCTTTGCCCGGCGCATAGTCCATCGGGCCCATTTCATCGAGTAACAAAAACGGGTCAATATGACTGAGCTTGGCCGTCGGAAATGGGCGGCGCACGACGAAACCACCGCCTTCGATGGTGCGTTCACTCGTGATGATGTGGTCAAGCGCGCGGGGCGTCATCGACGCACCAACACCGGCATAGCAACAGGCACGGCGAGAACCCCAGCGTCATCAGCTGCTTGCTTGGCGTGATAACTCGATCGGGTCAGTGGGCTGGCTTCGACATGGGTGATGCCCAACGATTCACCGACAGTTTTGTAGTGCGCGAACTCTTCGGGATTCGCCCAGCGCACGACCGGCAAATGGTCGTTGGTGGGTCGCAGATATTGGCCGATGGTCACGATGCTCACGCCCACGCACGCTAGGTCGGCGAGCAGTGACTCCACTTCGTGACTTTGCTCACCCAGCCCGAGCATGAAACCAGACTTCGTCACGAGCCCGGCCTGTCGCGCCCGTGCCAGCACCGAAAGGCTGCGCGCATAACCCGCCGACGGCCGCACGACACGCTGCAAACGTGCAACCGTCTCGATGTTGTGATTGAACACGTCAGGGCGGGCAGCAAAAATCAACTGCAGCGATGTGCTTTCGCCCTTTGCATCTGACACCAAGGTTTCGATGTTGACACCTGCGTTGTTATGACGAATCTGCGTGATGCACTCTGCGACGTGAGCAAACCCGCCATCAGGCAGGTCGTCGCGCGCCACCATGGTCAGCACTGCATGCTGCAGTCGCATTTGTGCAACCGCCCGCGCCACGCGCAGCGGCTCGTCGACATCGGGAAGATCAGGTTTGCGGGTGTCCACCAGACAAAACCCGCAGGCGCGCGTGCACCGCTCACCCAGCACCATGAACGTTGCGGTGCCGTCACGCCAACACTCCGACAAATTCGGACAACCAGCCTCTTCGCAGACGGTCACCAAATGTGCATCACGCAGGATTTTTTTCGTTGCCAACACCTCGGCACCGTGCGACACATGCGGGCGTAACCACTCCGGTTTACGTTTGTTGATCTGCAGCCCCAGGAAGTCTGGTTCATACTCCCACGCAACATCCTGACGATCGGTGGTACCCCAGCGTTCGGTGGCCAACCGCGCCATGACATCGGCTACTTCCCGCAAGGTTGCCGTCGAGCCTTCTTCGCGTAGCGACGTGACCGGCCATTCACCGATGCCACACGGCACGATGTGTTCACGCATGTACCGCAGATCGGGTTCGACATTGAGTGCAAAACCATGCATCGTGCGTCGCGCTGTGGCACCACGGGCCACCCGCACCCCGATGGCACAAATTTTTCGGGCGCGCTCTGAGTCAGGCTCGATCCACACCCCGGGATAGCCAGCCTTACGGCCGGCAGCGATGCTCAATTCATTGAGCACGTCAATGACAAGTTGTTCGACGCTGCACACATACGCGGTGATGTCAGGTGGTGAGGCGTCACCGTGTTTTCCCGGCAGCGAACGAATCGGATAGACCACCAATTGTCCGGGGCCGTGATAGGTGATGTCACCACCACGGTTGACTCGCACCAAGTCGGCGCCGACTTGCGCCGGGTCACAGCGCAGATTTGTCGCCAAGTCAGCAGTCGCTCCATAGGTGAACACATGGTGATGTTCGAGCATCAGAAGGTAGTCGTCTTGGGCGTGCGCGAAAAGACCCTCTTGTAGCGCGAGGGCGTCGCGGTAGTTGACCCGCCCGAGCCAACGAACGCGCATTTAGAGCTCCGCCGACCAGTCCTGCGTTTCAAGGATCTGCTTCACCTTCGCCAAGAAGTTTGCAGCGTACGCACCGTCAAAGGCACGGTGATCCCAACTCATCGCCAGGTTGCCAACCGGATGAATGGCGATGCTCTCCGAACCGTCCGGTAAACCGACGACCACTGGTTTACGCACGATTGCATCCGTACTCATGATCGCGACCTGTGGTTGATTGATGATCGCCATCGTCAAGACCGAGCCTGCCGAACCATTGTTGGAAATGGTGAACGTGCCACCAGAAATTTCGCCAGGTGACAACTTGCGGCTACGAGCCCGTAATGCAAGGTCGAAAATCTCCCGTGCGATTGCGCGCAGTCGCTTACCTTCGGCACCGCGCACCACCGGCACCAACAAGCCCTGGTAGTCGAGGTCTACGGCTACACCGAGGTCGATGTATTTGTGCACGACCAACGTGTCACCATCGAGGCTTGCATTCAGATGTGGATAGTCGGCGAGCGCGTCGATTATCGCACGACTGATGAATGGCAGGTAGGTGAGGGTGAACCCTTCGGCTGACTTGAATGCATCTTTCACCGCATTGCGAGCGACGTCGACGTTCGCATAGTCGACGGCAACGACGCTGAACGCATGGGGGGCGACATTCTTGCTGGCCAACATGTGGCTGCCCGTCAAACGACGAATCTTGGAGAGTGGGATCGCCTCGTCGCGTGCGCCAACGACCACGCGTGGTGCAGGCGCAGCAACAGGCACAGGCGCAGCAACAGGCACAGGCGCAGCAACCCCAGCCCGTGTCAACCCGTGCGCGTCGATGTAATCAAGCACATCCTCACGGGTGATTCGCCCGCCTGGGCCGGTGCCCACGAGCACCGCCACGTCAATGCCATGGTCATTGACCAAACGACGCACGACGGGTGACAACAGCAGGTTGCTTGACACGCTCGCACTCGTTGGTGCAGCAGCAGGCTTCGGGGCTGGCACAGGTGAAACAGTTGCCCGTGCAGCAACAGGTGCAGGTGCGGGTGCAGGTGCGGGTGCAGCGGCTGGCGCGGGTGCAGCAGCAGGTGCAGGTGCAGCGGCGGGCTTCGGGGCTGGCGCAGGTGCGCCGCTCGACGCCCCGACCACTGCAATCACCGTTCCGACCGGCACCGTTTCGCCCACCGGCACGCGAATCTCGGTCAGCGTTCCGGTAATCGGTGAGGGAACTTCTGTATCTACTTTGTCGGTTGACACTTCAAAGAGTGGCTCATCGGCATTCACCGTGTCCCCAATATTTTTGAACCACCGTGTGATCGTTCCTTCGGTGACCGTTTCGCCAAGTTGGGGCAGGGTGATGTCAGCCATCGTGTGAATACTCCATGACTATGCGTTGATGCTTCGACCGGTGAGAGACATGACGGTTTCGCCGAACACCTCCGTGAGGCTCGGGTGCGGCTGGAGGAACTCGGCAATTTCATCCACGGTCGCTTCCCAATTCACCGCAAGGTACCCGCCCGACAATTGCTCGGTTACCCACGGGCCCACCATGTGCACGCCGAGCACCTGACCTGCCCGGCCATCACGACCTTTTTTGGCGATGATCTTCACGAGTCCATCCAGTTCTCCAAGAATCATCGCGCGCGAATTGGACCGAAATTGGTGTTTGGCAACGACCACGTCGTGACCCGCTGCTCGTGCCTCTTCTTCCGACGGCCCCGCCCACGCAACTTCGGGATGACAATAAATCGCCCACGGCACACGGTCGTACATGACTGGGTACACCTTTTCACCGCGCATGTGTTTTACCGCCACGATCGCCTCGGCGTATGCAACGTGAGCGAGTTGCGCAGTGCTGATCAAGTCACCGACGGCATACACCTTTGGCTCACCGGTTTGGCAGTAGCCGTCGACATCAACGAAGCCGCGCTCGCTGACCACCACGTTGGTGCCATGCAAACCAAGTTCGTCGGAATACGGACGTCGACCAACCGAGATGACTACGGCATCGACCTCCAACGTCTCACCCGAACCGAACGACACGGTGGTGCCACCTGATGCAAGCGGTGTATGCCCCGTGACCTGCACGCCGGTGCGAATGTCGATGTTCCGTTTCTTGAACGACTTCACGACCACATTCGCAACGTCGGTGTCGAGACCCGGCAACACCTTGGGCAGACCCTCGAGGATCGTGACCGCAGAACCAAGATCGGCAAAGCACGAGGCGAACTCACATCCGATGGCGCCTCCACCGATCACGGCCATGCGCGACGGAATTTTTTCGAGTGCCAATACCTCGTCGGAGGTCATGATCGGGCCACCAACGACGAAACCTGGGATCGTCCGTGGCACCGAACCCGACGCCAAAATGACATGTTCACCAATGAGTGTGCGCGTTCCACCATCGCTGCCTCGTACGGTGACGGTGCGGCCCGCACCGAGCGAACCGGTGCCGAGCAAATAGGTGACTTTCTTGCTTTTGGTGAGACCCGTCAGGCCCTTTACGAGACCGCTGACGATGGTCTGCTTGCGTGCCTGGGTAATGGCAAAATTGACGACTGGCGCCGTTGATTCGATGCCAAAGTCTTTGGCATGTGCAACATGACGAAACACCGCAGCGCTCTCCAAGAACGCCTTGGCGGGGATGCAACCGCGATTGAGACAGGTACCACCGATGGTGTCTTTTTCGATCAACGCCACCCTCATGCCCGCCGATGCGGCATAGAAAGCAGCCGCATAGCCGCCTGGCCCACCACCTATGACAACGAGATCAAACTGTTCGCCTTCCACATCTATGTACGGTAGCGGTTTCGTGAGGTTATGAGCCCAACCATTGCGTTTTGTCGCCATCACGCACGAACACAATTGTCGGTGTGCCGACTGCCACGACGAATTCAAGCACGCACGTCACCTCTCGTGGCGCGCTCGGACACGCGGTGGAGGCAAGTGGCGTCGTGATCTCACCATTTGCCAGCATCGACCAACCGGCGATCGGTGAATCGCCGACCGACCCGTTCATCGTCACGTTGACGTAGGTTTTGTCGGCGGTCACCTGCACGGTTCCGACCGTGACCCTGACCCCGGCCATTTCCACCGTTGTACCAAGTTTGAACAAATTCGGCGACTCACCCGAGTCGCTCGACGTCTGGAACAACTTCAGACTTCCCGCAGCAAGGATGAGCAGCCCGCAGATCAGGCTGGCAATGATGAGTTTTCGGGTGCTCACCTCGTTGAGCGTACGCTGAAGTCAACACTTATGGGTATTCGCAACTACCTCAACCGTGGTTCCCAGACCAAGGACGAACTGGTTTCCGAACGTCTTTGTGCAAAGTTTGGTGAGCTGCACATGGTGACACTGGCCGACATGCCGATGCGCCGGCGCGTCGACGTGTGCGGCGAGATTCGTCGCATGAGCGTGAAGCCGCGCGCAGGTATTTCTGCGGTCGAGGTTGAGATCAGTGATGGCACCGGCGAAATCACGGTCATCTTCAGTGGTCGCGAACGAATTCCAGGGATCGGCCACAATCGTGGGCTCATCGTTTCCGGCGTTGCCCACTTCGAAGGTAAGCGCCGTGTGATGTTGAACCCCGCGTACCGCCTGCTCCCCAGCCCCGGGCAGTAGAGCGCGCTTAGCCGCCTACTGCTTTAGCCCACCAACAATTTGGCAACTGCAGCTTCAGCATCCTCGGTGATGAGCGCCATCACTTCGTCACCCGGACGCAACACGGTGTCTTTGGTGGGCACCATCACCCGTTCGGCCCGCACGATGGCGACGATGGTTGCACTGCGCGGCAACACCAAATCTGCCAGCGCGCGATTGGCGGCTGGTGACGACTCGGCAAGGGTCACTTCAACCAGTTCGGCTTTGCCACCCTTCAGCTGCATGAGGCGCACGAAATTGCCGACAGAGGTGGCCTCCTGTACCAAGCTCGTGATGAGGTGCGGCGTCGAAACCGAAACATCAACGCCCCACATCTCGTTGAACATCCAATAGTTCTTCGGATTGTTGGCCCGCGCAACGACGCGTGGCACTCCGAACTCTTGCTTGGCGAGCAGCGAAATCACCAGGTTGTCTTCGTCATCACCGGTCACCGAGGCGACGACATCGGTGTCTCGACAACCGACTGCGTCGAGCACCAGGTAGTCGCAGGCATCACCGAAATGCCATTCAATGCCACTCGACTCTGGCCGTGATTGGTACTCACGAATTGTGGACCGATCGTTGTCAAGAATCGTCACGGTGTGCCCCGCATTCACCATCTCACGGGCAGTGAAACGTCCGACACTGCCACCACCAGCGATAATCACTTTCATCGACGCTCACCCGGGCCTTGCGTGAGAAAGGCGTCAAGTTTGGCGATGTCGTCGTTGAGCACTGCGACGTACAGCACATCGCCTTGTTGCACGAGCACATCATCACTCGCCAGCAGTGCTTTGCCAAAACGGCGCACTCCGACGACTTTTGCACAGCCACGATCGAGTTCACCGATTCGCTCACCCACCCATGCGTCACCCACGATGCGTTCGACGAGCACGAGTTCGGCACTCGGGTCGGTCCACTCCACTGACGGGCGATCGATCACGATGCGGCGCATGATGCGCTCGGCGGTCCACTTCACGGTGGCCACGGTGGCGATGCCCAGCCGCTCATAAATTTCCGATCGTTTGGGGTCATAGATGCGGGCCACCACGCTGTGAATCCCGAACCGCTCGCGGGCCACGCGGGCAATCATGATGTTGGAGTTGTCGCCGTTGGTAACTGCGGCAAGTGCGTCGGCGCGCTCGATGCCCGCAGAGATAAGGATGTCGGGGTCAAAACCAATTCCAACGAGGGTCTGGCCGGCAAAGTCGTCGCCCAGTCTGAGGAATGCATCAGCGCGACGATCGATTACGGCGACCGTGTTGCCGAGCAGCGACAATTCACGCGCCAATGTTGAGCCCACACGCCCGCAACCAACGATGACAACATGCACGAACTACCATCGTACTTCGCGTCCAGAACCGTCTGGAAAGTTCACTCATGGCACCAACCACCAAAGACAATCGCACGGGATTCGCCCGCTTGAAGGGCCGTCTCGTCGGCAACCCGATTGCCAACACCGAAGATGCGCACCATCGTCTGAAAAAGCTGGTGGCACTGCCGGTTTTTGCCAGTGATGCGATTTCCAGCACCGCCTATGCCACCGAAGAAATTCTCATCGTCTTTCTGACGATGGCTGCCGTCGGTTTGGCCGCCTTTGACAACCTCGTGCCGATCGCAATCATGGTGGTCATCTTGTTGGCGATCGTTGTAAACAGTTACCGACAGACGATTCACGCCTACCCGCACGGCGGCGGCAGTTACATCGTTGCCAAGGACAACCTCGGCAAATACCCGTCACTCGTGTCAGGTGCTTCAATGCTCGTTGACTACATCCTCACGGTCGCGGTGTCCGTGGCGGGTGGCGTAGCGGCAATCGTGTCGGCCTTCAATGGTTTGGCGCCGTATCGAGTTGCGCTCTGCATTGCATTCATCTTCCTCGTCACGTTCGCCAACCTGCGTGGCGTTCGTGAATCAGGGGCACTGTTTGCTCCACCGACATATCTTTACATCCTGAGCCTTGCCGCACTCATTCTTGTTGGTCTGTACCGCGTCTACTTTCAAGATCTTGGCCCGATACCCCACACCGGTGAAGTGGAGCGCGAATTACTCGAGGGCCAGAAAGCTCTCACCCTCTTTTATTTCCTCAAGGCATTTTCCTCGGGCGCAGTTGCTCTGACTGGTATCGAGGCAGTCGCCGACGGGGTACCCGCCTTTGAAAAGCCCGAGGCCCGCAACGCCTCCCAGACGCTCATGTTGATGGCGGTCATACTCGGAACTTCATTTTTTGGTCTGAGTGTGCTTGCCCAGCAACTACAGCCGCTGAAAGACGAGGAGGGCAAGATTCGTGACACCGTGCTCGCGCAGTTGGCAGAGCAGGTCTACGGCGGTCGCAACATCTTTTTCTTCATCACGCAATTCGCCACATTCGGCATTCTGATTCTTGCTGCGAACACCGCCTACGCCGACTTTCCCCGCCTCTCATCGGTAATTGCCAAGGACAGTTTCCTGCCACGACAACTCGCCAATCGTGGCGACCGTCTCGTCTTCAGCAACGGCATCATTGCCCTCGGTGTTGCTGCGTCGGTGCTGGTGGTTGCCTTCGGCGGCATTGTGAATGCGCTCATTCCCCTCTACGCAGTCGGGGTATTTACCGGCTTCACGATCAGCCAGACAGGAATGTTCGTGCGACTCGTTCGGCTGAAAGAAAAGTCATGGCTGTTGAAGGCGTTCTTTACCGGTGTCGGCGCGCTCACCACATTGGCCGTGGCCTTGACCGTCGTGACCGTCAAGTTCACCGATGGCGCATGGATTCCTGCGGTTGTGATTCCGACCATGATTTTTATCTTCACGTTCATCAACCGTCACTATGTGCGGGTACGAGAATTCTTGAAGGTTGTAGAACAAGTAGTTCCGCCTTTCCGCACTCATTTCGTAGTGGTGCTGGTGGGCTCGGTCAATGCTGGCGTCGTACAAGCGGTGAAATACGCCCAGAGCCTGAACCCCGATCGCCTGCTGGCCCTCAGCATCGTGGGTTCGAACGAAGAGTCGGATGAATTGCAGCGCACCTGGGCACAGAGCTTTCCGAATGTTGCCCTCGATACCACCGTTGATGACTACCGCAATCTCACGGAGAAAGTTCTCACAGAAATCGAACGGCTCGACGGTCTGCAGTCGGATGACATCGTCACCGTCGTGATTCCTGAGTTTGTCACCAGCCTGCGTTCGCAGTGGCTGCACAACCAGTCGGCTCTGGCCATCAAGGCACGGTTGCTCTTCCGTCCGAACACCGTGGTGACGTCTATTCCAATCGTGATTCCATAGTTCGTCTGCTGTGCAATTCGTGCCGTGTCGGTGCGACGTAGTCTGAGCGCATGCGAATCATCGTTTCGGGTGCAAGTGGGCTGATCGGCTCGGCTCTGGTTCCTCAACTCACTGCGCACGGCCACGATGTAGTGCGCCTCGTGCGTCGCACGGCCAAACAAGGTGAGTCGACCTGGAACCCGGCCCGCGGCGATATCGATGCCACCGTCATCGATGGTGCCGATGCCGTGATTCATCTTTCAGGTGCGGGAATCGGGGACAAGCGCTGGTCGAATTCGTACAAGCGCGAAATTCTCGACAGTCGCGTAAAGAGCACCAAACTGTTGGCGTCGGTCATTGCTGGTGCCGCCAAACGTCCGTCAGTGTTTTTGTCGGGGTCGGCCATCGGCATCTATGGTGCGTGTGGCGACGAGCCGCTCCACGAAGACGCTGCCGCAGGCACAGGATTCCTTGCTGATGTCTGCAAAGAATGGGAATCTGCCGCCGTTGGTGCGGGTGCGCGAACGGTGTTCCTGCGCACAGGCATCGTGCTGTCAACCAAGGGTGGGGCGCTCAAAAAACAATTGCCACTGTTTCGTGCCGGTCTCGGTGGCAGGTTCGGACGGGGTAATCAATGGCAAAGCTGGATTTCAATCGACGACGAAGTCTCTGCAATCGAACATCTTCTGACCTCCAGCCTGCAGGGTGCGGTAAACCTCACTGCCCCGGCGCCGATCACGAACGCAGACTTTGCCGCAGTGATGGGCAAGGTGTTGCGCCGACCGGCGCTCCTTGCCGTGCCTTCCATCGGGCCAAAACTCCTGCTTGGTGGTGAACTTGCCGACGCTTTGCTGTTTACCGGTCAACGCGTGATTCCAACCGCATTGAGTGCCGACAGTTTTGAATTTGCACACCCCACGCTCGAAATTGCTCTGCGTGCCCTGCTGAGTAAATGAGTCAACTTCCGGCTCGCGTTGACGTTGCGGTCATCGGCGCTGGTTTGGCCGGGCTCGCAGCAGCGCGTCACTTGCATGGCAAATCGCTGAATGTTGTGGTGCTTGAAGCACAGGATGATGTCGGTGGCCGGATTCGCACCGACATCGTCGAGGGCTTTCGTCTTGATCACGGGTTTCAGACCTTGTTGACCTCGTATCCCGAATTGGGGCGCCAAATTGACACAGAGGCACTGGACCTGCAGAAATTCGATCCGGGCGCACTTGTAATGATGCGTGGTCGCTCATACGAGGTGAGTGACCCGTTTCGTGCTCCGCGCACGCTGTTCAGCACGGCGCGTGCACCAATCGGCACCATCGCCGATAAGGCGCGTATCGCCCTGCTGCGCGCACGCACGCTGCGCGGCGACCCACGCGAGTTGTTGCGCGGGCAAGACTTGCCTACCGTCGTGGCGCTGCGCTGCGCCGGATTTTCGCAAGCAATCATCGACCAGTTTTTTCGCCCGCTGTTTGGCGGCATTCAACTTGACCCGTCGCTTACTACATCGCGCCGCATGTTCGACATCATCTTTCGCTGTCTCGGTGCCGGTGACGCAGCCGTGCCACGTCTTGGGATGGGTGCACTACCGCGCCAGATGGCCGACCGCCTGCCTGGTCTTGTGCATCTCAATACCAAAGTCGCATCCCTCGACGGGCGAACGGTAGTTATGAGCGATGGCCGACGCATCGAATGTCGTGCGGTGATCGTCGCATCTGCCCTGCCAGCGGCCCGCGAACTCGTTGCGTTGCCCGAGCGCGGCTCGCGCCGGGCTGGCGCGGTGTATTTTGCCGCCGACAAAGCACCAACAGATTCGCGACTGGTCATCCTTGATGGCACCGGCAAAGGCCCCGTGCTCAACGCCGCAGTGATGAGCAACGTGTCGTCGACCTACGCCCCTGCCGGTAAACATCTGGTGGTCGCCGCACTTCCCAATGTGATTGAAGGCGACCTTGAGGGACTGGCCCGCACGCAGTTGCGCTCGTGGTGGGGGCCCCAGGTGGATGCGTGGCGCCACTTGCGCACCTACCGCATTGCACATGCCGGTGTTGAACAACGCCCACCGTTTCACCCCAAGCGCAATATTGCCCTCGGCAACGGCGTGTTCGTCTGCGGTGATCATCGCGATACGGGCTCTTCACAAGGTGCGCTATTTTCTGGGCGGCGCTGTGGCGAATTGGTGGCTGGTGCCCTCGCCTAGCGTCGTAGGCATGACAAGTTCGCCCGCCAACGCAACACCGGCCCACGATGCGGCTCGCAAGATTGTTTCGGTATCACAATTCGTGCCGGCAACACCACAACAGATTTTCGATCTGCTGGCAACCCCCAAGCGCCATTGCGAAATCGATGGCTCGGGCACCCTGCGCAGCGAGTTGAGCGGCCCGGCGCGACTGTCGCTTGGTGCAAAGTTCGGCATGTCAATGCGCATGCATGTGCCGTACCGAATCACCAACATCGTGGTGGAGTTCGAAGAAGGAAAGCAGATTGGTTGGCGCCACTTCGGCGGACACGTCTGGCGTTATGTTTTGGCACCAGTTGAAGGTGGCACGATGGTGACCGAAGAATTCGACTACTCCACCAACAGAGCAAATTGGTTTTTGCGGGCCTTGAATGCAATCGTGAACAACGAAGTAGCGATGCGCAAGACGTTGCTCAATTTGGCGAAGCAATTTTCTTAGGCCGTACTTTCTTTACCGCACTATGACCGCGCTGCCCACAGGGTTCACTGCCCGCACCGCCAACCTCGGTATCAAAGACACGTCGCCTGACTTCGTCGTCGTCGTTGGCGACGCTGGCACCGTCGGTGCATCGCTGTACACCAAGAGTCGTTTTGCCGGCGCGAGCGTGGTGCTGAGCCGCGAGTTGGCAGCGCACGGTACCACTCGCGCCGTCGTGGTGCTGTCAAAAAATTCCAACGTTGCGACGGGCGATGAAGGCTTGCGCAATGCGCGTGAAGTCGTCGGTCAAGTGGCCGCCCACTACGACATGTCGCCACATGACTTGGTGATTGCATCCACCGGCGTGATTGGTCGGCAGTATCCGATGGCCAAGATCCGCACTTGTCTCGCCGCCCTCGGCGACGTTGCCGCCACCACAGATGCCGGGCAAGTCGCGCAGGCGATCATGACGACCGACACCCGACCGAAAATTGCCGAGGCACACATCAGTGGGTCGGCGGCACGCATCGTGGGTGTGGCCAAAGGTGTGGGAATGATCGAGCCCGACATGGCCACCCACATTTCACTGGTGTTCACTGATGCGGCGGTTTCACGGTCTGATCTCGAGGTGGCGTTTCGCCACTGCGTCAATCACACCTTCAATCGGGTATCGATCGATACCGATACTTCCACCAGTGATACCACCGTGTGTTTGGCCAGTGGTGCCGCCGGCGCAGTCGATGCCCGTGCTTTTGCCGAAGCACTGCACGAGGTGTTGCTATCGCTGACCAAGCAAATCGCCCGTGATGGTGAAGGCGCGGAAAAACTCATCGAAGTGCGTGTCGACTCGGCGCGTGACGACGAACAAGCCGTCACCGTGGCACGTGCAATCGTCAACTCGCCACTGGTCAAAACTGCCGTGCATGGTGCCGACCCGAATTGGGGTCGTGTGGCCATGGCCGTCGGCAAATGTTCGCAATACGCCGACATCGATCAGCAACGTGTGGTGATTCGCTTCGGAACCCAGGAGGTCTACCCGCAGCGCGTCGACGAAGCCGGCCTGGCACGACTGAGCACCTACATGCGGGGGGCCGACGTGCTCATTCACGTTTCACTTGCCACTGGCACATCTGCCGCCACCGTGTGGGGTTGCGATCTCACCGCTGGCTACGTGCGGATCAACGCCGACTACACCACCTAGGCCAGCAACGAGTCGAGCCACATGAGTGTGGCGGCTCGATAGTCGTACACACTCTTGTAGCGAGCAACGGCATCGGGCAGGCGCACCACAAGTTCGCGCAGGGCACCGATTGCTGCGGGCCCACGCTGCACATGAGTGGTCAGCGGCTCTTGAAAACTGCGGATGGTGAACAGCACGCCCCGCGTTCGCGGTAGGCGACGCAACGTTTCGCGCTCGATTCGAATCCACAATTCACGTGGGTGCTCAACCAATTGTCGCCCCGGTGCAAATGGCTGAAACAGTGCTGGATGATCTTCCAGCGTCCAATTTGACCGCCACACAGGTTTGTCGGTTGACAGCCGCGTCAACGTGGTATCGACTGCAGCACCAATATGTGCGGCGTACAGAGCGACAGGTTTGTGCACGGCCAACATGTCGTGGCCGATTTTGTCGGCGAGGCGCCAGCGACTCGGCGAACACACCACACCAGCTACGAACGGCAGTTGCTCGCCATCCCCCGTTGCAACCGACCGCAACACGGCCAGATCATCGGGCACCGCAAGTGCTGCATCGACGAGTGCGTCGACGCCCGTTCGGCTCGTCGATTTGCCGGCCCAGGCGAGCACAAGTTCGGCGGCTTCTTGCGCCACATCGTGGCTGTCATCACGAAACGACACCACCTCGTCGCGCCGATCAGCGATGAGTGCTCGCTTCATCGCCAGTGTGGGCTCCCACTCGCCATCATGCAAGAACCAGTTGGTGACCTCCAGCGGCTTGACCCCCACACGGTGACGAAACCCGTCACCGATCACCTGCGGAAGAATTTCATCGTGTGGGATTCGTGCGGAGGCAGCCGCTGATGATCGGGGCGCCGACGGTGCCGTATCAAACGGCGTGAACGGGTCGCGGTGTGTGACGAATGCGGCGAGTGACAAACGGGCTTACTTCGGTGGCATGCGAATGCCACCGTCGACACGAATGGTTTCGGCGTTCATGTAACTGTTCGTGATGCACTCCATCACCATTGATGCAAGTTCATCGGGGTCACCGAGGCGCTGCGGGAACAACACACCTTTTTGCAGGTTGCCCTTGAACGCTTCGCTCGAGTCACCCTGGCCATAGATAGGTGTGTCGATCAGGCCGGGTGCCACGGTGTTGATGCGCACACCGATTGCAGCAAGGTCGCGCGCAATGGGCAACGTCATGCCAACGACACCACCCTTTGATGCCGAGTACGACGCCTGACCGGTCTGGCCATCGAATGCGGCGACCGATGCGATGTTCACGATCGCGCCACGTTCACCGTGGGCCAGCGGCTCGTTGCGACTCATTGCGGTACCAACAACACGGATGCAGTCGAACGTGCCCACCAGATTGATGGCGATTACTTTCTTGAAGGCGTCGAGGTTGGCGGCTGATTCAACGGTGCCATCCTTGCCAACGGTGCGCTGTGCCCAGCCGATGCCCGCAGAGTTGACGAGTGCGCGAATTGGGCCCATCGATTTGGCCATTTCGACGGCATTGATGATGTCTTGGGTGTTGGTTACGTCGACTTTGCAGAAAGCCCCACCAATTTCTTTGGCGAGGGCTTCACCTTTGTCGGCTTGCAAATCGGCGATGACGACTTTGGCGCCTTTCTTAGCGAGCATGCGAGCCGTGGCGGCTCCGATGCCGCTGGCTCCTCCGGTGACGATGGCGCTTGAGTTGGCGAGTTCCATGGCGGCGAACGCTAGCGCACGCGTTCGATTGCAGCCACAGCCAGAACATCGACAAGTTCGTTCATTGGGTCGCCGGTGTGGCCGCGCACCCAGCGGAACGTGATGTCTCCACGTTCTCGCACCAAGTCGATGAGTGGCTCCCACAAATCACGATTGGCCACCGGCTGGCGTTGACTATTTTTCCAACCGCGACGCAGCCAACCCTGCCACCAACCCTCGGTGAAACACTTGACCACGTACTGGCTGTCAGACACCACTTCTATGGGGCCTGGCTCGGGTGCCAACGTGCGCATGGCACTCAGCACCGCCAGCAATTCCATGCGCTGGTTCGTGGTGGCGGGTTCAGCACCACTGTCGCTGGTTGCACCGCGTGGTGCAATCGCCCACGCCCATCCGCCCGGCCCTGGATTACCCGAGCACGCACCGTCGGTGTACACGGTGCGCAATATTGGCGTCATCCGAAAGAACCTTAGTCGTGCGAGAATAGCCCCATGCTGTTTGACGGATCGGTTCATCAGCTGCCCGACACCGACCCACAAGAAACACAGGAGTGGCTCGACTCACTCGATGCAATCGTCGACGTGCAGGGCAAGACTCGTGCGCGATATTTGCTATCGCGTCTTTTGGAGCGTGCCCGTGAAACTCAGGTGAGCTTTCCAGCCACGGTTTCCACACCGTATGTGAACACCATTCCTGCCGAACACGAGCCGTGGTTTCCTGGAGACGAACATCTTGAGCGACGTATTCGCGCATATATTCGCTGGAATGCCGCCGTCATGGTCGTGCGCGCGAACACCGTCGCCGAAGGTATCGGTGGACACTTGTCGACGTTTGCGTCGTCAGCATCTTTGTATGAAGTCGGCTTCAATCACTTTTTCCGCGGCAAAGACAACGGTCAGGCCGGTGATCACGTGTACTTCCAAGGTCACGCCGCGCCAGGTGTCTACGCCCGCGCTTACCTTGAGCGGCGCTTCGAAGCCGAAGACCTCGATCACTTTCGTCGCGAGATCGGGCGCGCCGGTCGGGGCTTGTCGTCATATCCACACCCACGTTTGATGCCCGAATTCTGGGAGTTCCCCACCGTGTCGATGGGTCTCGGGCCGATTACCGCGCTGTACCAGGCGCGCTTCAACCGCTATCTCACCAACCGCAAGCTGGATGACACATCAGCAAGTCGCGTGTGGGCGTTCCTTGGCGACGGCGAATGCGACGAACCAGAGTCGCTCGGCGCAATCTCGTTGGCATCGCGCGAACACCTCGACAACTTGGTCTTTGTCGTCAACTGCAACTTGCAGCGTCTCGACGGCCCGGTGCGCGGCAATGGAAAGATCATCCAAGAACTCGAGGCAACGTTTCGTGGCGCGGGTTGGAACGTTATCAAGGTCGTGTGGGGCTCCAAATGGGACGAGTTGCTGGCCCGCGACGTGTCCGGGGTGCTGCTCAACAAGATGAACGCCACGGTTGACGGCGAATTTCAGCGCTACACCGTCGAAGACGGCAACTACATTCGTGAAAACTTCTTCGGCCCCGACCCGCGCCTGCGCGAGATGGTGTCGCATCTGACCGACGTCGAATTGCAGGCGCTCCCCCGTGGCGGCCACGACTATCGCAAGGTGTATGCCGCCTTCAAAGCAGCGTCCGACAATCTCGGTTCGGGTCGCCCAACGGCGATCTTGGCAAAAACCGTCAAAGGCTGGACACTCGGACCAGAAATTGAAGGCCGCAACGCCACCCACCAGATCAAAAAAATGAACGTCGAGCAGTTGCGTGTCTTGCGTGATCGTCTGCACCTCAACGACGAAGTCACCGACGAAATGCTCGAGGGTGATGTGGCACCGTACTACCGTCCGCCAGAGGATTCGGTTGAATACCAGTACTTGATTGCTCGACGACGGGCACTCGATGGCTTCGTGCCGCGTCGCATCGCCACGGCACGCCGCCGACTCACCCTGCCGAGCGACGACGTCTTTCGCGAATTCGATGCCGGAAGCGGCCAGCAGTCCGTCAGCACCACGATGGGCTTCACCCGCCTCTTGCGCAACTTGGCACGCGACCCATCATTTGGTGAACGTGTCGTGCCGATCATTCCTGACGAAGCGCGCACGTTCGGCATGGATTCGCTGTTTCGTGAACTGAAGATTTACGCCTCCCAAGGGCAGAAATATGAGCCGGTCGATCACGACTTGCTGTTGACCTACGCCGAATCGACGTCGGGCCAAATCCTCGAAGAAGGCATCACGGAAGCCGGCAGTCTCGCCAGTTTCATCGCGGCGGGTACGGCGTATGCCACGCGCAGCGTGGAAATGGTGCCGTTCTACACGTTTTATTCGATGTTCGGTTTTCAGCGGGTTGGTGATTTGATTTGGCAGGCAGCCGATGCCCGCACCCGTGGCTTTTTGCTCGCTGCCACCGCCGGGCGCACCACGTTGATGGGCGAAGGTTTGCAACATCAAGATGGCCACTCGCTCGTCTTGGCCAGCACCGTACCGCCGTGCCGCGCGTACGACCCGGCATTTGCCTACGAGGTAGCCGCAATCGTGCGCAGTGGATTGCACGAGATGTACGGCGAGGTACCCAATGACGTGTTTTATTACATCACGCTCTACAACGAAAATTATCCGATGCCAGCCCGCCCGGCAGTTGCCGACCTCGACGTCCAGATCATGCGTGGTCTGTACAAGTTGAGCGATGCCAGTGCTGCCAAGCATCACGCCACGTTGGTATTTTCTGGTTCGGCACATTTGGCCGTGCAGGCAGCTGGTGTCGAGCTTGCTACACGTTGGGACGTGTCGTGCGATCTGTGGTCGGCGACCTCCTACAAAACCCTGCGTGAAAACGCCCTCGACGTCGAGCGCTGGAACCGCCTGCATCCAACGGCGGCACCACGCCAGGCGGATGTGACACGTTTGCTCGACGACGGTGCCGGCCCGGTCATTGCCGTTACCGACTTCATGCGCATCGTGCCCGAACAAGTGGCCCGTTTTGTGCCGAATCGATTGTTCGTGCCGCTCGGCACCGATGGTTTTGGCCGCAGTGACACCCGTGAGGCATTGCGTCGCCACTTCGAAGTCGACATGCCACACATCGTGGTGGCCACCTTGCAGGCCCTCTCCCGCAGCGGCGAAGTGAAACCCGAACTGGTCGCCGATGCAATCGCCCACTACGGTCTTAATCCAGAAAGTATCAACCCGCAGTATGCCTAAACAACGCTCCAGCGACCTGTACATAACGGGCATCGTGCAGGCCGACCGATTGTTGCGACGCGACGGCACCGCGCTGCTGATCGGCATGTTGCTCGACCAACAGATACCGATGGAGTGGGCGTTCACCGGCCCGCACACGTTGGCCGAGCGCTTCGGCCATCTCAACCCCCGCACATTTGCGGCAATGGATCAAGAACAATTCGTGACCCGCTGCTGCGAAAAGCCGGCGATTCACCGCTTTCCGGCATCCATGGCGCGACGCATTCACGAGTTGTGCGGCATCCTCGCTGAGCAATACGACAACAAGGGTGCGAACGTCTGGCGGGGCGTCGAGGATGCCGACGAACTGTACGCGCGGCTGCGGAAACTACCCGGCTTCGGCGACGAAAAGGCGAGAATCTTCATCGCCCTCTTGGCCAAGCGTTTTGGCATTGCCCCAGACGGTTGGGAAAAAGCCGCCAAGCCATTCGGTGACCACCGCATGCGCACCGTTGCCGACATCGACTCGCGCGAATCTCTGCTCAAAGTGCGACGCTTCAAACAACTCGAAAAGACCCGCGATCGCGACAAGCAAAGTCGTCCGCTAAAAAAGCGCTGAGCACATGACCATCCTCATTACAGGTGGTGCTGGTTACATCGGTTCGCACACGGCCCGACTACTAACCGAATTGGGGCGTGACGTCGTGGTGCTCGACACGCTTGAGCGCGGTTACCGCGACGCGCTCGACGACATTGATCTGGTGGTCGGCGACATTGCCGACAGTCGCACCGTGGGCAAGGTGTGTCGCAAATATGACGTCGACAGTGTGATTCACTTCGCCGCCTACAAAGCCGTTGGTGAATCAATGAGTGATCCACTGCGCTACTACAAAAACAATGTGGCGGGCTCGGTCAGCCTCGTGGAGTCGTTGCTCGAACACGAGGTGCAGTACCTCGTGTTTTCCTCATCGGCTGCGGTGTACGGCACACCCGTCACGTCACCCGTCAACGAAGATTCAGTACTGCGACCCCAAAGTGTCTACGCCCAGACCAAGGCCGATGTCGAACGCTTTCTCGCCGCGAGTGATAGCTCTGGTCTGAAGTCGGTCTGCCTGCGTTATTTCAACGCCGCTGGTGCCCACGAATCCGGCGACATGGGCGAGGATTGGTCGGCAACCGAGAACCTGGTTCCGGTGGTCATGAAGGTGTTTTTCGGTCATCAGGCATCACTGGAAGTTTTTGGCGACGATTACCCCACCAACGACGGCAGTTGCGTGCGCGACTATGTGCACGTCTCAGATCTTGCAGACGCTCATGTGAAAGCCCTCGATTACCTCGCAACTGGTGGTAACTCGTTGATCTGCAACGTAGGCACCGGGCAAGGAACGTCTGTCAAACAACTCATCGCAATGACCGAATCGGTTACGGGTCGTGCGCTGCCACACCACATCACCGGCCGTCGCGCCGGCGACCCTGCTTCGGTGTTCGCCGACCCGACCTTGATGCGAGCCGTACTTGGCTGGCGTGCGACACGCGACCTGCGTGAAATTATTTCCAGTGCGTATCGCTGGCACGAACGTCACCCCGACGGCTACGACCGATAACACCCGAGTGGTCGACCACTAACGCTGGCGGTCGAGCCAGCCAATCAACATTGCAATCGCCCGTGGGTCATGGCGTAAGCGATGCCCACCACCGGGGATGATGTGCAGGTCGGCACTGCCGTGGGCCTCGGCAATCGAGCGAGAATCGCTCTCGGGCACCAGTTCATCTTCGTCACCGTGCATGAGCAACAGCGGCCGGGGTGCAAGTCGTCGTGCTGAGTCGACCGGTCGAAAACGGCGGAGTTCGCGGCTCCATTCGTCGAAATTCGGTGGAAACGTCGGTGTGCGAATCGCACCGATTTCACGGGTGTGTTCCAAAAATCTGCGTGGTTGGTCGGCCCAGTCGTCAAAGTCTGCACGCGGCCCGAGTAGTGCACACCCACCCACGCGCGGGTCGTCAGCCGCCACGCACAGGCCAAGTGATGCACCCGTGTTGGTGCCCAGCATCCACACCTGAGTTGGTTCGGTTTCAGCAACGAGATGATCGATTGCTGCCCGTAGGTCTTCCATCCAACCTTGCAGCGAAAAATGACCTTCACTGTCGCCGCAACCTCGAAAGGTAAACGTCATGCCGGCCCAACCGAGTTCGTTGGCGATGCGGTCGACGAGTTCAGGAAACGAACTTGCCGAATGTCGCGCGTCTTGCGGGCCGATTGGAAACCCGTGACACAGCAACACTGCTGGTCGCGCACCGCTGCGTGCCGAACCAGTGGTCAAATACCGCTGGAGGCGCCAATCGCCGCTCGCAAAGGAGCCGTTCACGCGCGCGCGAGCCGATAACCGCGGTTTCGCGCCTCGGGCAGCGTGTCGGGACCAAAGCAAAGACCGGAGTTCGTGTTGACGATGTCATCAATGATCACCAGGTCTTGCCATGTGTCAAGGTCATACACCAGCTGGGTGCGTTTATCACCCAGAAAGCGCGTATGTTCAAAACGTCCGGGGCGCTGCACGCCTCAAATCTAACCTAGTATTTCGACGTGGTGACACGAGCAGTTTCTGCGGATGCAACGGCTTCTTCGGTGGATTTCTATTTTGACGTCATGTGCCCCTATGCGCACCAAACCTCGTTATGGATACGCGA